>JAGBHF010000028.1 GCA_017935645.1 Bacteroidaceae bacterium
AATCGCAACGAAGGTCGAAGAGTTCGATACCATTGAGAGTAGGAATCTTCTTGGTGAAGTCTTGGAAACCTACCCAACCGTTGTATGACAACTTACCCTCTTTGCTCTTACCTTTCTTGGTAGTGATAACGATAACACCGTTAGCACCGCGAGCACCATAGATAGCAGTTGCCGAGGCATCCTTGAGGACGTCGATAGACTCGATGTCGTTGGGGTTCAAAGCATCGAAACCACCGTCCATTACAAGACCATCGACAACATAGATGGGGTTGGTACCATACGAGATAGAGTTGTTACCACGTACCTTGATTGAAGCTGTTTCGCCGGGACGGGGGCTACTCTTAACGTACACACCGGGCACTTTACCTTGGAGGGCTTGGTTAACGTCGGCAGTAGGTACGTTCTTGATGTCTTGTGCCGATACGTGTTGAACAGCACCTGTAAGGTCGCTCTTCTTCATGGCAACACCGACAACAACAACTTCTTCCATTTCGATGGCGTTGTCTGTCATCAAAATGTTCATTTTCTTGCCGGGAGTTGCATTGTACTCGGCTTTGGTATAACCCACGTAGGTAAATACCAATACATCCTTGGCATTAGCATTGATGCTGAAATTACCGTCGATGTCGGTCATAGTACCGGCTGACTTACCTTTCACTGCAACACTTACACCAATCAATGGTTCACCGGTGTTCTTGTCATAAACAGCTCCCGTAACTTGCGCGAAGGCAACACCGGGGAGTGTCATCAATAACACTAATAGTGCTTTAGTTAAGAAATTTTTCATAGTAAAATTATTTAATAAATTGTGATGTTATGTTCTCTTGTGCGGTTGAAGTTACCAACCAGTACATGCCACCTTCGAGGTTGTTTACCGGCAACTCTATGTGTCGAGCTGGTAATGCAGCCACGAGGGGTTGTACACGCCCCAATACATCTATTATATATAGTGATTCGATGGGGTTGATGCTGTCGACAGTGATTCGCTGTGTAGTTGTATCGTATTTGACCGATACAGCCTTGCTATCTTGCTCAATAGTGGACACTCTGTTGTCATCCTTGGGGTAAATGCGCATGGCAATACCGCCACCGTTGGCCAACCAATACTCCTCGGCACTCTCGGCAGTGAGCTCGACTTGCTCTATTTCGTATAGAGTGGCATCGCGGTTACTGTTTTCCACATCTTTTATTACATAAGCCTCGTAGGTAACACCGGGGGTGAGGAACGAGAAGTCGATGTGGATGTCGCGACTGTATTGGGTGTGTTGGTTATCCATCTTGTTCATGGCTCCTACCCACCATTCTTGACCCTTACGGCGAGCCATGATGATGTATTCGCTCATCTCACCGGCGAGGGGTAGAGTCTCGTCCCATACGGTAGGTACTCGCTTGAGCCACTCCATGAGGTCGGGAACTTTCTCGTACTCGGTGGGCGAATCGCTGACAAAGCCTAATGTCTGATGAAATACAACATACATAGCCATGCCGTTGGCGCGTGTGCCTGTACAGTCGGGGCGACCTGTGGGCTTAATCGAGAAGCGACGATAGGTGCAGTTGCTGAGCATACCGGGGGTAGCATCGGCTGCGCCACCCAACATGCGTAAGAAGGGCCATTCGACCATGTATGTGGGGTTGCATGTGCGATCCCATTTGTTGTTTTCAAGACCATGAACAGCCTCGTAGCTGATGATGTTGGGGTAGGTACGATGCAAACCTGTAGGTTTGGGGCATCCGTGCATGAGTAGCAAGAGTTGTCGCTTGGCTGTCATCTCGGCCATTTGAGCCAGCCAGTTGATAGCGACTTGGTCGTCGCGAGCGATAAAGTCAACTTTTACACCCGAAATGCCATATTTTTTGAAGCGGTCGAGGCGAGCCTCGTCTTGCAACATCATGTTGTAGAAGTCCCAAACAAAAATCTTTACGTTGCGCTCGGCTGCGTATTGACAGAGGGCTGCAATGTATGACTCATCCCATCCTGCATCGCAACACATGTATTCCAGACCATATTCGGCGCAGAAATCAACCCAGTATTTAAAGAGTTCGAGGCTGCGGGGATGGTCGGGGCCGTTGGGAATGTCGACACCTTCCAATACACCGTCTACAAGCCAATCGAATCCTGTTTTACCACCTTTAATCCATGATGTATCGGTGAGTTTCTGCTCATCGGCAAGCATGTATACAAGGTCGTTGTTGAGCAATTCTACGTCGGCGCGCGACACAATGATGCCACGCCAAGGATACTCGCGGCTGCCTACGGTGCGGGCAATGTATTCGTGGCGTGTAAGCACACGTTGGTCGTCGTATATACTGCCGTTGTTGGTAGTCTTGGGGTAGCAGGCATATTTGCCTACCAAGTGACCGTCGCCGTTGCTTTGAAGGAACATACCGGGGAAGTCGTCAATGTCCGATTCGATGATTGTAAGCCCCAATCCGGTATCTTCATACTTAACCATCATAGGGTTGACACTGAACTTGCCAGCCGGTACATCGCCTACCGAGTTGTAGCGTACATATGAGAGTTCCCATTGGTTCATGGCAGGAGGTGCCTCAGAGAACCACACGGCGGGTGTGCCGGTGAAGGTGAAGTCGACCATCTCGTTGTTGACGATAACATCCTCGTCGTCGATGCGTGTTATCATACGCCATGCCACACCTTCGTTGTAAGCGCGACAGATAAGGCTGAAGTTGCCCATGTCGAGTGTCATTTCGTTGAAGTTTTCGTAAACCGACGGATTTTCACCTTCGATAACGATAATTTCGCCTTCGACATGACGGCGCTCAACATTCAACACACTTGCATTATTGCCCACAACACCCTTGCCACGCATATCGAGACCAACAGTGGTGCGAGCATAGGTAACGTCGTCGACAGATACCGATACATATAGGCTATCACCCGGTGTAACAATGAGATTGATTGTTGCGTCGGGTGATGATACCACATATGTGTCGTTGCTGTTTGCCATGCAGAGTGGTATGACAAACAACAACGCGCAGTATGTTAATATTTTATGTAAACTCATCAGTTGTATTGTTATTCGGCGGTAAGACGGATAATCTTACTTTCAAATTGGTTGTACATGGGGAAGCGGATACCGTATTTCATCAAGTATTCGCCGGTAAAAGACTTGCCTTCCAAGTTGTTGAACCACGACCATTTATTAGGCTCTTTATTCAACTCATTGAGGCGGTAGGTCTTGTTGGGATCCAAGCCCTTGAGGTACAATACTTGGTTGTTGCCACCATTGATAACCTTCTCGAGGAGGTAAGTAAATACTACAGCATCGTTTTGGTCTTCGCTCACGTACATCATAGCCGTGCGAGGATTGGTGTAGGGCGAGAGGAGGCGATAGAGGTCGCCATGTTGAACGATTTCGCGGAAAGTATAGTACTCTTTGATGGCGTTCTTAGAGAACTCTTTCTCTTCGGGGGTCATGTTCATGGGTTGAACGTCCATACCCAACTTGGCCGACATAGCTACGTCGAAACGGAACTTGAGGGGAGTGATGCGACCTGTTTGGTGGTTGGGTGATGTGCTCACGTGGCTGGCCAAAGCCATTGCGGGGAAGAATTGAGTAGTACCCCATTGGATAAAGATACGGTTGTAGGCGTCAGTATTGTCACTAATCCAGAATTCGTCGAAGTAACGGAGAGAAGCATAGTCGATGCGACCACCACCACCCGAGCAGAGCATGATAGAAACTTCGGGGTGATTGGCGCGAACACGCTCAAATACGCTGTAAAGACCACGAACATACTCAATCCATAGGTGCGATTGCTTGTCGGCACTGAGGAAGAATGAACCTGAGTTGGTCACGAAACGGTTGCAGTCCCATTTCACGTATGCGATACCGGGATTTTCTTTGAGCGTATTGTCGACAACCGAGAATACATAGTCTTGTACTTTGGGGTTGCACAAGTCGAGGATGAGCTGGTTGCGGCTGAGGTCAATCTCGCGATTGGGTTGAGTAATAACCCAGTCGGGGTGTTTCTCGTAGAGTTCGCTGCGGGGGTTAACCATCTCGGGCTCCAACCAGATACCGAACTTGATACCGTTGCGAGTAGCCTCTTCAACGAGGTAGCCAATACCGTTGGGCAATTTTTTGCGGTTTACCATCCAGTCACCCAAGCCGGCATCGTCGTTGTTGCGGGGATATTTTTCGCCGAACCAACCGTCGTCGAGCAAGAACAATTCGAAGCCCATGTCGGCTGCGTCGCCAATAATCTTAGAGAGAATCTCTTCGTTGAAGTTGAAGTATGTTGCCTCCCAGTTGTTGAGCAATGTGGTGCGTGTGCGGTCGCCTCGCCAGATACCATATTTCTTGGCCCAACGGTGGAAGTTGCGAGTTACATCGCCTGTACCGTTGCTTGAGTATGAATAGAGCATCTTGGGAGTCTCGAATACTTCACCTTTGGCCAATTGATATTGACCGGCAAATGAATTGATACCACAGATTACGTGCAAATTGTCGAGGTTGTCAACATCGAATGTCAAATTAAAGCTGCCGGGCCATGCCAATGTACCACCCACAACGCGACCGGCATCCTCTTGTGCGGGAGCATCAAGACCCAAGAAGAAGCATGCGTGTGCGTGTTGGTTAGAGCGAACACCGAGTTTCGACTCAAGCGACTTGATGCCACGAGTCAATTGCATCTCGGTCATGTGCATTTCATCGGCCCACTCACCATAGAATTGAGTGAGGAAGTATTTTTTCTCTTGGAAGAATAGGTGTGATGAAGCGTAGTTGTAGAGCATAACGGGCTTTTTCTCGCTGTGCTTGATAACAGTCCAAGCCTCAATTACGTTCTCTTTGTAGTAGGCATTGAAGCACAATGTTACGTCGAAAGGGAAGTATGAATCGCGCAACTCAATCTCGGTGTGCTCGATACCATCGCCTGTTTGCTCGGTCTTGTGCGATACGTATACCAATTCGGTAGAAGTATTTCCGTCGGCATGTACGGCACGCAATGCAGGCTCGTTGACATACGAAGTACCGAAGGTGGGATATGCATCGTGTTTGGTTACTTGTACATGTTGAGCGTTGTCGTTGATTGATTCGCCAAAATAGCATTGACGCAATTTGTTTCCTTTATCAACTTTGTATACAAGCTGAATATCTTTTGTTGAGATAGTTACTGTTTTTTCGGCTGCACGAACTGCGATTGCCGAAAAAGCTAAAATAATTGATAGTAAAAATGCGATGTTACGTGTCATATTGTAGATTTTTTTGATTTTTTTATTTTGATTATGTAATACTTAACTATGCAAATTACGCGTTTTTATATAGTGTGTCAAATGGATAAAAACATTATTTAAATGGATAAAATTATTTATATCGTTATTTCTTGTCGTATATTATTTCACATATTTCGTTTTTACGCAGTGATACCTGTAATAATCTGTCAGAGATAGTAGGTGAGTCGCTTACTACGTCATTTATCTTGACTGTTAATTTGCAATTGTCGGGTATCAAAATGCTGAAGTTGTTGTCGTTTGTTGCGGTGAGAGTTGCTGATGTGAGTCGGCCTTTGTGCCACTGAGCCGATACTACTCCACCTCCACGTACGCAAAGACCTGTGAAAGAGCCACTGTTCCACTCTTGAGGTAGGGCGGGAATAAACTCGATGTATCCCTTATGGCTCTGTAATAGCATTTCGGCTACAGCTGCAGCACCGGCCATGTTGCCATCGGGGCAGAAAATATCGTCCTCGGCCCCTGCAATGCCGGCGGGGGACATTGTGAAGAGATTTTCACGTGATAGTTCGGTCAATAGTGTTACGAGTGACGAGTGTGCATTTTGTCCGTCATGCAGGCGAGCGTAGTAGCAAATGGTATTGGCTCGGCTCCATTCGGTATCTTCCCAGCCGGGAGCGTTGAGGCGATTTTCAATAGCTACGCGACAGGCTTGTTCGAGCTCGGGGGTATTGATTTGGGCGTAGGGATACAGACCCAATAGGTGCGATGTGTGGCGGTGATTGGGTTGACGCTCTTCGTAGTCAATCAACCACTCTTGTAGCTGACCCTTACTGCCAATGAGATAGGGCGGTAATTGATTGATTGCCTGACGCAATGTGTCGGCAAAAGCACTGTCGTGATTGTACTGCTCGCTTACATCGATGAGTGCGCTGAATAGTTCGTAGGTCAGTGTGCGGTCTACTGTGGGCATCATGGTGAGGCAATACCCTCCACCGTTGTAAGTAAAACTGTTCTCGGGCGAAATAGATGGGCCTGTGAGCAGATATCCTGTGTCGGGGCAAGGTGTGAGATAGTCTAAGAGGAATTGAGCGTTCTCTTTTAATATGGGGTATGCTTCATTGAGCATAAAAAGACTGTCTTGTGTAAAGCGGTGATGCTCCACCATTTGCAGGGCTAACCATGTTCCGCCTGTGGGGAATGCTCCCCACCAATATGCTCCGCTACAGGGGGTGTGCCCCCATGCGTTGGCTGTGGTGTGTGCTGTCCAACCTCTTGTGCCATACATAGTGCGAACGGTTTTTCGGCCGGGCTCAACAAGTGATTCAATGTAGTTGAATAAGGGTGTATTACATTCGGCTAAATTGCACACATTGGCATGCCAATAGTTTTGTTCGGTATTTATGTCGAGGTGATAATCGCAAGTCCACGCCATATTGCAGGCGAGGTTGTCGTTCCATATACCTTGCAGATTGAGTGGCAGAGGCGAATCTTCGCGTGAGCCGGCTATAAGAAGATATCGACCATATCGCATGAAGAGAGTGGACAGACCGTTGTCTACGCTACCTTGGGCCAATCGTTTCAGCCGTTCGTCGGTAGGTAGGTTGCTCATATCATTGCCATCTATGTTGAGCGATACTCTTGAATATAATCGGCTGTAGTCGTCGATGTGTGCAGCTAACAATTGGTCGTAAGACTGCTGCAAGGCTGCATCGATGTGACTCGATGCAGCTGCAGTGTAGTCTTCTCGTGAGAAGTCGGTGTTGAGATCGTAGTACAAGATTACTTCATCGGCACCGTCTACATGTAGAGTATTTTCATTAAAACCACAAATACCACCAACATTTTCTACATGTATGATGCCGGTATAATCAACACCGAGTGGCTCAACAGACTCGGTAGAGCCACTGAAAACAATCTGTTTACCTATTATACCTATGTTTGCTTTCTTATTGAGTGATAGCGACAAGTCGAAGCTGATGGCTGCGGGCTTGTCGGCTTTTAGTTTCATTACCATCACCTGTGCGGGGTTGGAGCAGAATATTTCACGTTGATAGAGTGTGTCGCCAACCATATACTCGACTCTGACAATGGCATCTTCCAAGTCAAGACTGCGTCGGTACTGTGTGTATTGTTGTGAATGGTTGAAGTGCAAGTTCAAGTCGCCCACCGGAATGTGTGTTCCGAATTTTTCGGCACGTCCTACCATGTAACGTCCTGCCAAGTCGTGCAGCTTATCGTAGTCGTTGGCGAAAAAACATTTGCGCATTTCGTCGAGGTGTTCGGCTCCACCTTTGGGGTCTTGATTGGCATCCCGTCCACCTGTCCAGAATGTTACTTCGTTGAGGGCTATTGTTTCATCGGTCGTTCCACCAAATATCATGGCACCTAATCGACCATTTCCAACGGGAAGGGCTTTCATCCATTCATCGGCCGGCTCGTCATACCACAGTGTGGTATTGTTGTACTCATTGTGTGGAGTACAAGAAGCGAGGATGCACAAAATGCCCAAAATAGAGATGGCGTTCTTAACTAGCTTGTGTGTCATGGTATTTTTTTGATTGTTGTAACAATTCAAATGCAAAAATACAATAACGCGCTAGGGTGTTATGATAACAAACTTGTCTAAGAATTTCACTTTTGTATCGTTTTAGCCTGTAAAAGGGTGTTTGCGATACAAATGTTGTATTAATGATACAAATGTTGCATTCGTGTTTTAATGCAACATTTGTTACAATGTGGCGTTAGCTATTCTTCTCTCTTTGTTGAATTACAAATACTTTGGGTGTGACACCGAATTGTTTTTGAAATAGACGACTAAAGTAAGATGGTGTGTTGATGCCGACCATGGCTCCGGCCTCGGCAATAGTCACATTGCCTTCGATAAGCAACTCGGCGGCACGTTGTAGGCGTACGATGCGTATGTATTCGACCGGAGGTAAATCGAAAAGTGACTTAACCTTGCGGTGAAGTACGGTGCGACTCATGTTGAGATTGGATGCCAATTTCTCGACATTGAATGACTCGTCGTGCATATTCATTTGCACCTCTTGCACGATGCGTTGCATGAGTTCTTCGTCGGCCTTGTTATGTCTCGCGCCCATTTTGCGAATAATGGGTCGGTGTATCAGCGCCTCACGCTCAATCTGACGATTGGCAAGTAGGTTATTGACACGCCCTATCAAGTAGGCAAACGAGAAGGGCTTCTCGATGTAGGCATCAGCTCCTTGTTCGAGACCGTACAGTTTGCTCTTCATATCGGTCTGTGCCGAGAGAAGGAGTACGGGTATGTGGTTATATTCGGGGATGCTCTTGATGCGACGGCATAGTTCAAATCCGTCCATGCGTGGCATCATAACATCACTGACGACTATGTGGATAACCTCACGTGATAATACTTCGAGCGCCTCTTCGCCGTCGTGGGCCTGGTGTACCGTGAACTTGTCATTCAGGCGGTCTACTAAGAATGCAAGTAGCTCGGGGTTATCGTCTACGACCAATACCGAACAACCCGACATGTCGAGAAGGTTGGAGTTCTTCTCAAGTACTTCAGCTCCATAAACAGGGGTGTCGCTATCGGTTGTTTCCCATACGATAACATCGGTCTGTGTACAAGGAAGTGCGCAGGTAAATACGTTGTATTTGCCGTCGTCCGACACATCGAATGATAAATAACCCTTGTGCAGCTCAACGATGGAACGGGCCAATGAGAGTCCCAAGCCTACACCCGAGCTCTCCTCGTCGAGTTGATAGAACGGGTCAAATATGCGTTTGCGCATATCGGATGGGATAATATTACCATCACTATACACCGAAATCAGCGCCATATCGTCCTCGTTGCTAAGTTTTACCTTGATATTTTGTGCGGCATATTTAAGTCCGTTGTTAAGCAAGTTGCTTAGTACCTTTGTAACTTCCTCCTTGTCTATGGGAATTATCAGTTCGGGTATATCGGTTTCCACCTCGATAGACTTGCCTGCTTGCATCACAGAGGGCTCAAATCGTGTGATAGTGTTGTCTATCAGTTTCTTGATGTCTTGCATTGTGTAATTGAGGTTGAGTCGATTACCCTCAATCTTGCGAAAGTCGAGTAGTTGATTTATCAATGATAGCAAGCGATTGGTGTTCATTTCCATTACTTGCAGCTGCTTCTTGACCCGTGTATCGCTAATATCCATATCCAGCACACTCTCAAGAGGAGCCTTTATGAGCGAGAGCGGTGTCTTAATTTCGTGTGCAATGGAAGTGAAGAAAGCTACTTTCGAGCTGTATAGTTCCTTCTCTTTTTTTATTTCCAATAGGTTATACGCGCGTTGAGCTTTCTGGCGATTGCGTGTTTGGTGCCAATTGACAATTATATATATAGTAATCAGTATCAATAGTAAATATATGGTGTAGGCATATATTGACTTCCACCATGGGGGTGTGATGGATATGGATATTGTTGCGCTATTCTCCTGCCATATGCCTTTATTGTTGTTGCATTGTACCATAAACTTGTACATGCCCGGAGGTAGTTGTGAGTAGGCTGCTTGTCGTGCTGTTGTAACAACCCAATCATTGTCAATACCTTGCATTTTATACCGATAGGTATGCGCTACGGGGGAGGTGTAGTCGAGCGCTGTGAACTCGATAACTACATTGTTCTGTGAGTGGTTCAACTTTATGTTGTCACTGAATTGAGCTGCTTTCTTTAATATCGAATTTTCGCCCTCTACGGTGAGTTGTTTGTTGTGAACTTGTATTCCGGTAATGTAGAGCAACGGTTCGTCAATCTCCGCTTCTATTTCGTTGGGATTGAATGCTACGAGACCATCGATGCTACCAAAATAGAAAGTGCCATCGCTGCCTTTAAACGCCGACTTATAGTTGTATTGATTGCTCAATAATCCATCTTCCTTGGTAAACACCCTGATAGCACCGCTTTGGGGATTAAATCGCACCAGACCCTTGTTGGTGCCAAACCATAGGTTGTGTAGTGAGTCTTCGAGTATTTTATAGCTTACATCATCCGGTAGGCCATCTTTCTTGGAGAAAGAGGTAAAATTATCTGTATCGTTGTTGTATCGGCATATACCGCCACGGTCGGTGGCAAACCACACGTCGCCTTGACTATCGATGGTGATGCTACTCACCGAGTTGGAACTTAGAGTCGTAGAGTCATCGGTATGTGTCGAGTATTTGCGTATGTGCTTCTTGTTCAGGTCGTAACGCCACACGCCGCTACCCATTGTCGCTATCCAGATGCGCTGTTGTGTATCTTCCTTTATATCATATATGTATCCGTAGCCAAACTCGCTCATGCGCTCAAACTTCGCACCTTTGTGGGGTGCATAATATACGCTCCAAGCGTTTCCTATCCAATATCCGCCTTTTGAGTCTCGGTGTATGGCGTATACGCTCTGTTCATCATGCAGGCTGAGCGACTCTCCCGAGTAGGCTTTGTACGTGTTGTTATCCAATGAAAATACAACCATACCTTGCTTGAACATGCCACAAAAAACGGCCGATTCATCGGCGAAAATAGCCAAATTGATATGCTCGTTGCTGATGTTTCCCGGGGCTTTCGAGAAGTTGCGTAGCACGGTGTCGTATATGTTTACACCACCATCTTCCGAGGCTATCCATATACGACCATATTTGTCCTCGCACATCTCGCGAAGTCGTCTGCTCGACAGTGTGTTGGGTCGATTGGTGGGAAAATATTTTCGAAAAGCGTATCCTTGCTTGGGTAAGTAATCGACCCCTCCATATAAAGAACCTACCCATATACCACCCTCGCGGTCTTGGTAGAGTGAGTAGATGTTGTTGTCGGATACGCTGTAAGGATTCATCGCATCTTCATATGCTTGCCATAAATAACCTTGTTGTTCGTTGAGAATAAATAATCCGTCTTGTGTGCCTACCAGCAACGACTCCCCATCATAACACTCTACGGCGCGTATAATCTTGTAGTGAATCTGAGGTGTATCGAAGTCGGATAGGAGGTTGTTCTTGAGGTCGTATTTGAGTAATTTCCCTTCATGGATACCGATGGCAAAGCCGTCGCCATATTCGCAAAAGGCGTATATATTCTCATTCTTGAGGCTGTTTCCATATGCGTCTGTTACAAATTGTTCAAAGCAATCGTTGTTCTTGTCATATCTGAACAGACCTTGTCCGTTCGAGCCTACCCATACGTCGCCATTGCGACAGATACACAGACTTTGAGGCGAATCGGAACTGCCCATGATTTCTTTGGGGATGTAATAACTCTTTATCGAATGTTCGGTTGTAGAGTATTTAAAAACACCTTGTTTGGGTATAATAATCCATATATTACCGTCTTTATCACCGTCGATGGTCGATACCCAGTCATTCATCACGACGCCATCGAGTGTCGGCGTGGCAATAAACGAAAAGGACTCGAACTCGGGATTGTAAAGATATACGCCCATATCGGTTCCTACCCACAAGTTGCGGTTACTATCCTCATATAAAGCCGATACATTGTGATTGCCACATTGTAATACCTTGTCGTCTACCGAAAATTCGCGAAACGTGTGTCCGTCATAACGATTAAGTCCGTTGCGTGTGCCAAACCACATAAATCCATAACTATCTTGTACAATAGCCTTTACGTTGCTTTGTGATATGTAGTTTTGCCCTTTGATGCGGGTAAAGTATAATTCGGCATTGGTTGTTTCTATAGCCATGCCGTATATGGGTAGTATAAGCAGTAGGATGAGTAGGCGTAGATGCTTCATGGTGTGTGAATATATAGTGTCCAACAAAAATAATAGTTTTTATTTGAGTAACCAAATATCACAATGTGAAAAGCAATGTGGAAAAAATTGCAAAAAAATCATGCTGCGAAATATTGTTTCTTTTAGAAAATTAGTATCTTTGCAGATAGTCAATATATGCACATTCGTTGTGAAATGGCAGAGTAATTCTTGCATATATCGCTCGATTGTAAGCATCTATACTCTTGTGTTATGAAAAGAGAAATGGAGATAGTGAACCATAGAAGTGGAGGACTCGATAGTGAGAGTCGAGCTATCTTTTTTTTATTTGACAAGCCTATTATTGATAATGCGACCACCCGAATAGAGAATCGGATAGGTCGTTTTTTTTATAAGCTAACAATATAATACCATAATCTTATGAAATGTGAGAGTCTTGTATCAATTAATGATTTCAGTAAGGAAGAGATCATGGAGCTGCTCGAGAATGCTCGTAGCTTCGAAGAAAACCCCAACCGTCGAGTATTGGAAGGCAAGGTTGTAGCTACGCTCTTTTTTGAGCCATCTACTCGCACACGCCTCAGTTTTGAGACTGCCGTAAATCGTTTAGGCGGACGCATCATAGGTTTTAGCGATGCGGCAACCAGCAGTTCGTCGAAGGGTGAGTCTCTTAAAGATACTATTATGATGGTGAGCAATTATGTCGACCTTATCATTATGCGTCACCATCTTGAGGGTGCAGCCCGCTATGCATCGGAGGTATCGTCGGTGCCCATTATCAATGCCGGTGATGGAGCCAATCAACATCCGACACAAACCATGCTCGACCTCTATTCTATCTACAAGACACAAGGAACTCTCGAAAACCTCAATATCACAATGGTAGGCGACTTGAAGTATGGTCGCACAGTGCACTCCTTGTTGCAGGCCATGTCGCACTTTAATCCTACATTCCATTTTGTTGCTCCCGATGAGTTGAAGATGCCTCAAGAGTACAAGATGTTCTGCGATGAGCACAATATACCTTACTATGAGCACCGCGAATTCTCTGAAGAGGTTATCAACCAAGCCGATATCCTTTACATGACTCGTGTACAGCGTGAACGATTTACCGACCTCATGGAGTATGAGCGAGTTAAGGATGTGTATATTCTTCACAACAGCATGTTGGCCCATAGCAAGCCCAACTTGCGCGTGTTGCACCCTCTGCCTCGTGTCAACGAGATAGCCTACGATGTAGACGACAATCCTAAGGCTTACTATTTCCAACAAGCCAAGAACGGTCTTTTTGCCCGCCAAGCTATCATCTGCAAGGTACTGGGTATAGATGTTGAATAATTTACTTTTCTAAAAGATTTATGTTATGAGTACTATAAAAAAAGAACTTGCTGTTGCAGCACTCGAAAACGGCACGGTAATAGACCGCATACCCTCGGAGCAACTCTTTAAAGTTGTGTCGATGCTTAAACTTGATACTATCGGCAATAGCATAACGATAGGCAATAATCTGCACAGTGGAAAGATAGGTAAGAAAGGCATTATCAAAGTGGCTGATTACTTCTTCCGCGAAGAGGAGATTAATAAAATAGCCCTTATAGCCCCCGATGCTACCATCAATGTTATTCGTGACTATAAGGTGGTAGAGAAATACAACGTTACCCTTAACGATACATTGCGCGGAATAATTCGTTGTAACAATCCTAAGTGCGTAAGCAACAACGAGCCGATGGACACAGTTTTCCATGTAACCGGTCGCCAACCTTTAGAGGTTACATGTCGCTATTGCAATCGTACTATTACTGCCAATAAAATAGAAATCTGCCAATAATGAAAGAGACCTGGAAACCGGGTACACTTATATATCCATTGCCTGCTATATTGGTAAGCAGTGGCTCTACGCCCGACGATTATAATATGTTCACTGCGGCATGGGTGGGTACACTATGTACCAATCCTCCCATGTGTTACGTCTCTATTCGTCCCGAAAGGCACTCTTATGAGCTTATCAAGCGCAACATGGAGTTTACCCTCAATCTCACTACCGTGAGCATGGCACAGGCTACCGACTGGAGCGGTGTGCGTTCGGGCAAGGACTACAATAAGTGGAAAGAGACAGGATTAACTCCTGTACCCGGCGTTGAGGTGCGCTCGCCTTATATCGAGGAGTCGCCGCTGAGCATCGAGTGTAAGGTGCGTGAGATAGTCGCGTTAGGTTCACACGATATGTTTATAGCCGATGTGGTAAACATCCTTGCCGATAGTAAATATATAGACCCCGAAACACAAGCCTTCGACATGCAACGTGCCGACCTCATGGTATACTCGCATGGTCACTACTATGAGTTGGGCAACGAGATAGGCAAGTTCGGCTGGTCGGTTAAGAAAAAATAGCGTAATATTGTTAATATTTAATTTTATAGAGTTATGAAAAAAATCTTTACTTCTTTGTTGTTATCTGTATTTTGTGCTGTGGCCGTTAATGCACAAAACTATACTGTAGAGCCAGCCAATGGCTCGGTAGTAGAGACTCTTACCGATATTTTTATTACATGGGAGGGTGCGCAAGTTATTGATGTAAAAACCGAACTCATGGTGGGTGGTATAAAAGCCTATATGATAAATGGCGACAATAAGGTGTTTGTTACCGATGTATTCTGTGGCCCGGCTTGGGGCGATTATATCAACCTCACGATGATGAATCCTACCGTAGATGCAGGAGAATATCAAATAGAGATACCCGACGATATGATTACAGTAGATGGTGTGGCTGTTGCCGCATTTAACCTCAATTATACTATCCCGGGTATGCCTACATCGGCAGCAACTTTTGATATTACTACCGATGATGGCTCTCTCAATACGATATATATTACCGTAACACCTTGTGCGGAATTGTTGATAAACGAGGATGAAGAGGTAGAAGCTCCCTATTTGATAAAAAATGATGGATTTAACTCAACTCGTGTTGCCAATTATGCCGTTACTGTAACCGGAGCCAATACCGCCACACTTACCACCGAAAAAGATATTGCCAATGGTCACTACACATTGCATATACCTCGTGCCAACTTTATTATAGACGGAGAGATAAATCCGTTGATTATGAAAGAGTTTGTGCCCGCGGCTGTCGAAAATGTGGTCAATGATACACAACGTGTGACAGTGTATAACCTCAACGGTGTGCAAGTTATAGGTAATGGTGTTGCCGGTGATATCAATCAATTGCAACCCGGTGTGTATATTGTTAACGGCACCAAAAAGGTGGTCAACAACAAGTAAATAACTAAACTTTATCAAAAAAGTTTGCCAATAACAAATAATTCATACCTTTGCACCAAAGTTTGAAAGAACGATTGTTACAAACACTTAATAATAATATTATGGAAAGAGACAAAGTCATTTTTGACATTATTGAACGCGAACATCAACGCCAATTGAAAGGCGTAGAACTTATCGCATCAGAAAACTTTGTGAGCGACCAAGTTATGCAAGCTATGGGTTCTTGCCTCACAAATAAATATGCCGAAGGTTATCCCGCAAAACGTTATTATGGTGGTTGCGAAGTAGTAGACGAGAGCGAAAACATTGCTATCGACCGTCTCAAACAACTCTTCAATGCCGAGTGGGCCAACGTACAACCTCACTCAGGTGCACAAGCCAACATGGCAGTCTTTATGGCATGCCTCCGTCCCGGCGATAAATTCCTCGGTCTTAACCTCTCGCAAGGTGGTCACCTTTCACACGGTTCTCCCGTAAACTTCTCAGGTCTTATGTTCCAGGCACTCGACTACGGTGTGCGTCAAGATACAGGCTATGTAGACTATGAGCAAATGGAAGAGGTAGCTCGTCGTGAGCGTCCCCGCCTTATTATCGGTGGTGCTTCGGCTTACTCTCGTGAGTGGGATTATGCTCGCATGCGTCGTTTGGCCGATGAGATAGGTGCTATCTTCATGGTCGACATGGCTCACCCTGCAGGTCTTATCGCTGCCGGCGAGTTGGAAAACCCCTTGAAATATGCTCACATCGTGACATCTACTACTCACAAGACTCTTCGTGGTCCTCGTGGTGGTGTTATCCTCATGGGTAAAGACTTTGACAATCCTTGGGGCAAAACTACTCCTAAGGGCGAAATTCGCAAGATGTCGGCCTTGCTCGACTCTGCAGTATTCCCCGGTGTACAAGGTGGTCCGCTTGAGCACGTTATCGCTGCTAAGGCTGTTGCTTTCGGTGAGGCTCTCACTCCTTCGTACAAAGAGTATCAAAAACAAGTACGCGCCAATGCTCGCGTAATGGGTCAAGCCTTTATCGATAAAGGTTATCACGTAGTTTCGGGTGGTACTGACAACCACTGCTTGCTCATCGACCTCCGCACTAAGTATCCCGAACTTACCGGTAAAGTAGCTGAGAAAGCTCTCGTTCAAGCCGACATTACAGTGAACAAGAACATGGTTCCCTTCGATACTCGTTCACCCTTCCAAACTTCAGGTATCCGCGTAGGTACTCCCGCTATCACAACTCGTGGCGTGAAAGAGGATATGATGGGCGAAATCGTTGAGATGATTGACCTCGTACTTGCTAATCCCGAGAACGACAGCGTCATCAAGACTGTTCGTGAGAAAGTAAATGAGACTATGGTGAAATATCCCATCTTTAGCTGGTAATATTCGCGTCTTATAGATACAACAAGGGCTACACTTCACAATGCGGTGTAGCCCTTGTTATTTTATTCCTATTATATATGGTAAAGGGATATAGCGGTTGGCTGATGCATCTACCACTATATCCCTATAATTTTAGTCGCGACCTACAACGGCCTCGAGCTCTTCTACTGTAATAGGTATGTGTTTGTCACCACCTATGCAACGGCAACCGTCTTCGGTAATAAGCAAGTCATCCTCAATGCGGATACCGCCAAAGTCGTAATAATCGGCCAAGCGGTCGTAGTTGATAAACTCTTTGCATTTGCCCTCTTTCTTCCATTGCTCGATAAGTGCAGGAATGAAGTAGATACCCGGCTCGTCGCTCATAACAACACCGGGACGCAATTGCCATGTGCTACGATATGTGCAGCATGCCAGCTCGGCTGCACGAGGAGCGAAGCGCGAGAAGTCAAAGTTGTATACATTACCACGCTCGCCTATCGCCTCGCAATCGTGTACATCTATACCCATGCCGTGACCCAATCCATGAGGCATGAGCATAAACATAGCACCGGCTGCTACAGCCTCTTCGGGGTTGCCCTTAAGCAGGCCCAAGTCGGTGAGGTCGCGTGCCATCGATAGCAACGATGCGTTGTGCAAGTCCATGTAACGCATGGGGCGAGCGATGTCGAGTACATGGTCGTGTGCACGCAATACGATGTCGTATATTTCACGTTGTTTGGTAGTGAATTTACCGCTTACGGGATAAGTGCGAGTGTGGTCCGAGCAATATCCACCGGCCAGTTCGGCTCCGGCATCGACAAGCAACAGTTTGCCATTTTCCAATGCGTAGTCGCAACCAAAGTTGTGCAAAATCTCACCATGCTGAGTAACGTGTGAGTAGAACGACCAACCCCAACCATGTTGCATGGCTATACCATTGATAGCTCCTATTATTTCACGTTCGATAACACCTTCGCGACACATGCGCATGGCAGTAGTGTGCATCTTGTAGCCTACCTCAAAGGCTCGCTCCATAACGGCAATCTCCTCTTCGGTCTTTATTTCGCGCATAACAGTGATAGCTGCCATGAGGTCGTGCGATGCAGTTTCGTTGACACGTTGTGCGGGAATATCGAGCAGGGTAGACATGTATATCAACTCCATGCCGCGGAATTGGGGCAGATAGTGAATGGTGCGACCTTGACGACGAGCCTCGGCTACTACATCGGCCACCTTGTTGAGCGGTGCTGTGCGTGTTACACCTACTTGTGCTGCCTGTTCGGCCATTGAAGGTAGCGGGCCGGTCCATATCATCTCGTCGATAGTTACCTCGTTGCCGTAGAGTGTGTCGCAATCGTTGTCACAATCCATTACACCTACAAGACGTGCTACATCGAGTCCGAAATAATATAGAAACGATGACTCTTGACGGAACGCCATGGCATTTTCGGGTGCATTGATGGCTGTGTCGAGGTTGCCATTAAGAATGATTATTCCATTGCCTACCATACGGCGCAGACGGGCGCGACGGTCGGCATAGGTTTGTGCTGAAAACATAGTATTATCCTTTCTTTTAATTGGTTTGCAAAAAAATAGGCTGTTGGTCAAAGTTACGGCTTTTCTTCCGAACAATCACTTTGTCAGTGTGAATTTTTATCGAAAAAATACTCAATTTCATTCTATCGCATCTGATAGGCCTTTTGTGATACTTCCTTTGCATTGCCATAAGGCACTAACTTTTAATAAAAACAGTATGAATAAAAAAGAGAAGAATCAGCCAAAGGTGTATCAAGGAGCTACTTCGCGAGAGCGATTGGCACGTCGTATTGTCGAGCATTATCCCGATCGCGTGTTTGAGTGCGAAGATGATGTGTACGATGCACTTGACGAGTATGCCTCATATTTGAGCGACCACTATGAACGCATGCTTAGCGACCACAATCGACTCACCGGACTTATGTATAGCAATCCGCGTGTAGGTGCTTTTATTACCGATGTGGCCGATGGTGAAGATGCATTGGTTGCTTGTGTACGATACTTCGGCAAAGAGTTGCTTGATAGTAGCAATGATGCTCAAAAGGTACAAGCTATCAAACGCGCCAACGACGAGTTTGTGGAGCGAAACAGAGCCTTTCAAGAGATGGAGGCCGCCATGCATCGCAATGTCGACAAGAGTACTCGTTCTATCGAGCGTTTCATGCGCATGAAGCAGATGGATGAGTCGCAGTTGGATAGCTTCCTCGATCGCGTGTTTCATGTGTGTCATCATGTCTTTACCGGTGACCTGAGTGAGGATGTACTGGAGTTGCTATACAAAGGTTTGAGCTATGACACCGACCTATCGTGTGCCGAGCATGCTGCCGAGGTAAAAGGTCGCAACAGTCGCATCGTTATGGAACGTCGCGATGCTATGGGCGACTCGTTGTCCGATGCCAACAATTCGATTCCAAATGATAAGGGCTCGAAGGGCTATCGTCGCACGCGCCGTCGACCCAGTGTGTGGGATATGTAGCATCCCATATTATTTTTAACCCCAAGGATTGTCTCTCATATATATTCTTCCACAGCATCGCACTTTTCTCAAGAGACCCGGCAGGGTGACTACTATAATTAATTGTATAATCATTAAAAAAAGAACACCAATCATGAAAAAATTATCAGATGAAAAAATCCGAATTATCGCAATAACAACACTCTCTTTATTGATGCTCTTCATTCTCTTATGGCAATGGGGATGTGGCGAAGTGGGACTATCTCTTGCCATGGTATTGCCCGGATTGACAGGTACACACTTGTCGGAGCAACCTCTTACTGTTGCTACAACACAGGAGTATTCGCCCACTTTGTTGCAGAATGAGATAGACAATCGCATTACCAAGATACGCCCTATGGCCACACCCTTAGATCAAATATCGCGTTTCAAGGGTGCTCGCAAGTCGGGGTCAATGATTGTTGATTACTATTCGGTCGACACTAAGCCTTCGGAGTATATCCTTCAAGAGTCGTACTCGGAGCCTACCGATACATCCGTAACGAGCAATCATACACGTGCTCGCATCAAACTGAGTGATTGCGAGTCGATTGTACCATCCGACACGTTGATGGTGCTGGGTAAGGGTAACTATGGCTCGGTGTTGTCGGAGTATAGCGAGCAGTATTTGATGCTATATGTATTGTCGGTCGATGTAGAACTCGGCGAGGTGCTTGTAATGCCCATCAACGGCAAGAAAATTGGCGCTTTCGATAACTGTGTGCCCTCGATGTCTAAGGGATTGAAATTCTTGCGATTGGGTCGTGCTGCAACAGAACTCGATGTGCAAACTGCACAGTTCGAATCTTTACCCGTCAAGTCGCAGAACTTCTGCCAAATTTTCAAGATGCAAATCGAACAATCGACTTTCTTCAAGTTGGCCAATAAAGAGGTGGAATGGGACTTCTCGGACCAAGAAGAACTTGCTATATATGATATGCGACGCACTATGGAGCGAAGCTTCCTTTTCGGTGTGAAGCAGAAGATTTACGACCCTATCAAGAAGGAGGAGGTAAGCCTTACGGGTGGTATATGGTGGCAGGTACAAAAGAAGTATCTGTTTGACAGTGGCGAGCCCTTTACACACGAAAATTTGGTTGACATGATGAAATTATGCTTTACCGGTAATGCCGGCAATAAGCGCAAGGTGCTCATGGCAGGCTCTGAGCTTATCGGTATTATCAGCAAACTCGATTACTATCGCACGATGTCCAACGATAGTGATATGATGAAGTGGGGACTTGACTTCAATGAAATTACATCGAAGTTTGGTAAACTCTATGTCATTCATTCCGAGATTTTCGATGAGGCCGGTATGAGTACACAAGGACTCATTATAGACCCTGAGTATATCCAGAAATGGTCGCACATGCCCTTTGCTACACAATCGCTCGACTTGAAAAAGGCCGGTGTGCGCAACACCGATGCGTTGGTACTTACCGAGGCCAGCTGTATGACTTTGCGATACCCCGATGCTCACATGCGTGTAGTAGGTTATTAATCGTTTGTAGTGGTTGGCTCGGCTTGTATGATAACAATCCGGGCCGACCGTCATGTTGCATTATTATGGAAATTACCAGAAATCAAATCATTGCCCGCGTAAGGGTATGTATGGAGGAATTAACCCCCGACTGGGATGGTGCGATGGAGCAGGTCGAGGGTGTATCGGTCAGTAACTACATCGATAGTGTTATTGACGAGCAGTTGCGCCTATTATTAATGACAGCCCCTATTGTGTTGTTGCCTATTGAGGAGGTGTATAGTAGGTATTCACCCACTCGCCGTGCCGATGGTAGCGGGCGTATTACATTGGACACACAAGTATTGCGACCGGTATCGTTGCAAATGACGGGATGGAAAATGCCCGTAACACGTTTTATTGACGAGAGCCATCCGCTCTATGAGTTGCAATTCAATCGCTATACGCGAGGTGGTGTAGCCAAGCCGGTTGCGGTGTATACACACGATGGACAAGGTAACAAGGTCATCGATTATTTCTCGCTGCCCACCAACCTACTACATACTATACAATCATTGCGATGTGTGTTGTGTCCCGGCGAAAAGTCGCAAAATTTCACTCTCGAACCCTTGCTTGTCGACATGCTATGTTATCGATGTGCTGCTGCAGTATATAGTATCATGGGAAATAAACCTATGGCAGATGTAATGCTATCAAATATAGCATTTAGGCAACAATAGGTTTAAATATTATAAATAACTTTCCTATTCGGATTATTAATACTACCTTTGCTACCCGAAATCAGTAACTTTATGTAAATCTATATCCAACTATAAACTTAAACTATTTAACATGAAGAAATTTTTACTTAGTGTATGTCTTTGTGCTGTTATGGGTACTGTAGTAGCTCAAGACTTGAAAGAGGCAAAATTGTACTATCCTCAATTTGACGCAGATTATATGGAGGGTATCTTTGGTACAGTATATGGAGTGTCGGCCAATGGTGAGTATGCCGTAGGTTATGATGACTTCTTGGGTACTTGTGCCTTTATGTGGAAACGTTCTACCGGCAAATTTGAAGAGATTGATTTGGCCACAATGCTTATGGATGTTGCCGATGATGGTACAGCAGTAGGTAATTATTGGGTAGAAATTCCCGGTAATGATGACGGTGCTGTAGCCTCTCGTCCCGGTTACTACAAAGATGGTGTATGGAAGTCGTTGCCCATACTTCGTAATGAGGCCGAGCTTACTCAAGGCGTTGGTGATGCCGATGATATGAATGGTTGTGCTATGGCAATTTCAGCCGATAAGAAATTCATTGCCGGTTATATTACAGATACATATGTTTATAAGCTCTATCCCGCATTGTGGCAATGGAACGAGGAGAATCAAGAGTATGACTTGGTAAAAACTTTTGAAAACATACAAGAGAATATCGATGCCTTGGATTGCCCCTATGGTTGGGTAGTAAAAGATATGTCGGACGACGGCTCAATCATCACAGGTTTCTCGGAGTGGGGTAGCGGTGCACGCAGTGCTGCAGTCATTATCAATGACGAGGAGAAGCGTCTCACTTGCTTGAAGGATCCCATGGAAGTATATGAGGAGACCGGTGAGGAGCAATGGTTGGATGCCGAGGGTTATGCATCAGTAAGTGACAATGGTCTGTACTTTGCCGGTTACTATGCTGCATCGGCCAACCAAACAGGTCTTGCCGGCTTCACTTGGACTCAAGACAAAGAGTCTGTTGCATTTGTTGAAGGCGGTCAAGTTCTCACAACAGTCGACAACAATGGTGTGGCTTATGGTAGCATGTCGTTGATGGGCGCAGCATCGATGTACAAAGATGGCGTAATGACTGCATTGAGCGACCTCTATACTTGGGATGCTGCCGATGCTAGTTTCTCAACTATCTTTGCCAACAGTGCCGATGGTAAGGTGTTGGGTGGTATCGCAATGGTTAGCTTCTCAATGGGAGCAATCAATATCCCTGCAGTATTGGATACCGACCCCGATGCTACTCATGCTATTGATGCTATCGAGAGCGACGACAACCATGTATATATGGCATCAGGTTGGGCATTTATCAGCGGTGAGTACAACAACGCCCGCGTGTACAACGTACAAGGTGCACTCGTTGCCGAGGCTACCCATGGCAACATCGACATGAACAATCTCCCCGCAGGTGTATATGTAGTATGTGTCGACGGCACAGCCCACAAAGTGGTAAAGTAATATACATATAGTATAGAAAAACAAACCGGTGCGTCAGTTTGATATTGGCGCACCGGTTTTGTATTCTGTCGAGATTGTTGTTGTGGCTATTGACCTATCATTTGCAGAAATTCTGTTTCGCTGATGATTTTTATGCCCAGTCGGGTGGCTTTTTCGAGTTTGGCAGGCCCCATGTTTGCTCCGGCAAGGAGGTATTGTGTGGCTCCTGATACCGATGCTACGTTGCGACCACCATATTGTTCGATGAGTGCCTTGTATTCGTCGCGTGAGTGGTGCTCGAATGTACCACTTATTACTACCGAGGCTCCATTGAGGATGTTTTGTGTGGGGGCCGATTGTGGCTTTTCCTCGACCTTCATTTGTACTCCATATTGCGCCAGCCGTTCAATGAGCAGTAGGTTGTCTATGTCGTTCATATATTCTACGACGCTAAGGGCTATGCGTTCGCCAATATCGGGTATGGCGGTGAGTTGTTCTATGGTGGCATCGCGCAGTTGGTCCATCGATTTTATTGCCGAGGCCAATCGCTTGGCTACTGTTTCGCCCACATAGCGTATGCCTAAGGCAAAGAGTACGCGAGCAAAGGGTACTTCGCGCGAACGTGCTATTGAGTCGACGATGTTTTGTGCCCACTTGCGGCCTTGTTGTTTCAGCGTAGCTACATCGTCTACAGTGAGGGTGTATAGGTCGGCTACGTTGTGTATCATACCTCGGTCGTAGAATTGGGCTATTGTTTCGGGGCCTAATGAATCGATATTCATCGCTTTGCGGGCAATGAAATGCTCTATTCGACCCTTTATTTGTGGGGCGCAATGATTGCTGTTGGGGCAGAACCATGCCGCCTCGCCCTCTTCGCGTACGAGGGGCGTTCCACACTCGGGGCAGTTGCGAACAAATGTTACCGGGGTGCTGTCGGTCGGTCGGCTCTCGATGTCTACAGCGGTTATTTTGGGAATTATCTCGCCACCCTTCTCAACGTGTACCATATCGCCTATGTGCAGGTCGAGCGAGCGTATTATATCCTCGTTGTGCAGGCTGGCACGGCGCACGATTGTACCCGATAGTTGTACGGGGTCGAGATTGGCTACAGGTGTGACTGTACCTGTTCGACCTACCTGGAACGACACGGAGTTGAGGCGGGTTATGGCTTCCTCGGCTTGGAACTTATAGGCAATGGCCCAACGGGGCGACTTGGCGGTGTAGCCCAACTCCTCTTGCTGTTCGATAGATGCTACCTTGAGTACAATACCGTCGGTGGCCACGGGTAAGTTGCGTCGTTCTATATCCCAATAGTCGATAAAGGCTTTTATCTCATCGAGATTGTGCAGTACGCGCATCGTGTCGCTCACCTTAAATCCCCATTCGCGCGCCCGTTGCAAGTTGTCGTAGTGGTTGCCTGTGGGCAGGTTGTCGCCCAGCATATAGTAGAGGTAGGCATCCAATCCGCGGGCGGCTACTGTGGCAGGATTTTGCAACTTCAGTGTGCCGGCGGCAGCATTGCGAGGATTGGCAAAGAGGGGCTCTTCTTGCGCCTCACGCTCCTTGTTCAGCTTTTCAAATGTACTCCAAGGCATCAGCACTTCGCCCCGTATCTCGAAGAACGGCGGATAGTCATCGCCCCGAAGCACGAGTGGTATAGAGCGGATGGTGCGCACGTTGCGTGTCACGTCGTCGCCCATAGTGCCATCGCCCCGAGTCACGGCACGCAGTAGGTGTCCGTCTTGGTAGGTGAGCGATAGCGATGTACCGTCAAACTTCAACTCGCCCACAATCTCAAAGGGGGCGTCGCCCAGTCCCTGCTTTACGCGTTCGTAGAATGCAGCTACCTCCTCCATCGAGTAGGTGTTGCCCAACGACAGCATGGGGTAGGTGTGAGCCACCTGTACAAAGGCATGATTGATGTCGCTACCCACACGTTGGGTAGGCGAGTTGGGCGAGGCATATTGTGGATATTCGCCTTCGAGTTGTTGCAACTCCTGCATGAGCATGTCAAACTCGCGGTCGCTTATAGTGGGGCTGTTCAATACATAGTAATTATGGTTATGCTCCTCAAGCACACGGCTCAAGTAGGCAATACGTTCCTGGGCATTGTGATTATCTTTCATAGTGCGAATGTACAAAATAAATGTGAGTTTTATTTGAGACACATGGACAAAAAATCTTATGTAGCTTTTGTTTTTCTGTCCAAGAAAATAAACACATGCGGGGGCTTTTGTAACTTATGTTCTTCTGTCTATAATAATCCTCAGGCGAGAGGTAGGGACGCAATTGTATTGCGTCCATTATTTCAGACACAAATTATTTTTAGACATAAGAACATAAGGAACATGTTATTTTGGGGATGAAATTCTTATGACTATAAAAAGATAATCGTGCGGAGCACGGGTTGAGGGGCTTCATGCCCCGAAATATAATAACCCCGTACGAGTGCCGTAGGCACGAAGTGCGGGGCTGCAGGCCCCCAACTGATACCGGCGTCTGAAAGACGCGAAAGTCACAAAATCCCGTCTTACAGACGATTGCACGAGGGTGATGACGATACCCCGCACTTCGCCACTCGCTACGCTCGTTGGCTCGTACGGGGTTATTCATTCTCGCTCCATGCGGAGCTATGACCCGTGCTTCGCACGCTTTTATATGTAACTTCTGTCCTTCTGTCTAAAATAATCCTCAGGCGAGGTCTCTTTTTCTGCCCCTGCGAGCGTTAGCGAGATAGGGGACTGTTGCGATTAAGCGAGAGCAGAGCCGTGCTTGCACGGGCTATGCCGAGCGTGAGCAACTTGGGCGATAGACAACTGTCACTCAAGTGACTGAGGGGTTAATTGATATCCCTATGTTCGGTGACATCCTCCAACCCCTCGGCTTGCAGCCACTCCCCCTATATTTTACGT
>JAGBHF010000029.1 GCA_017935645.1 Bacteroidaceae bacterium
ATTAAAATGCCTAAGATTAAAACTAATTCCGGTGCCAAAAAGAGGTTCGCCCTTACCGGATCAGGAAAGATCAAGAGAAAACATGCTTACAAGAGCCACATTCTCACAAAGAAAACTAAGAAGCAAAAAAGAAACCTCGGTCATGTAACCCTTGTTTCTAAAGCAGACGAGAACAACGTGAAGCAATTGCTCGCTATGAAGTAATTCATGGTAAGAAAAATTTCTCAAATCAAAAAGTAGTTACAATAGTATTAACCGAATGTTTTAGCATAAAAGAGCACCGAAGAGGTGACGCTAACATTCAAAAAAGAAAAAACTATGCCAAGATCAGTAAATCATGTAGCTTCAAGAGCTAAAAGAAAAAAAATTCTGAAACTTACTCGCGGTTACTTCGGTTGTCGTAAAAACGTATGGACCGTTGCCAAAAACACATGGGAAAAAGGTCTTACTTATGCTTATCGTGACCGTAAGGACAAAAAAGGTAACTTCCGTGCATTGTGGATTCAACGTATCAACGCTGCTGCTCGTCTCGAGGGTATGTCATACTCTAAGTTGATGGGTGCTCTTCACAAAGCTGGTATCGAAATCAACCGTAAAGTTTTGGCCGATTTGGCAGTTAACCACCCTGAGGCATTTAAGGCTGTGGTTGCTAAGGTAAAATAAGATCAGTTATTGATTTTATGATGAGAGTATCGGATTGTTCCGGTACTCTTTTTTTTATTTTTTTGTGTTTGATTGCTATATTTGATATTTGTCAAATTAATTGTGATTTGTGTGGCAAAATTTTGTTATAATGATAAATGTTTGTAGATTTGTGCAACAGTTAAACAATAATTCTAAAAAAATGAAACAACTATTATCTATGTTGATTGTCGTTTGTTGCGCAATGACAATCAATGCACAAGTGAAAGAGTGGTCTATGAAGACCGATACAGGTGAGTCGGTATTGCTATCGGAAATCGATTATCTGTTAGCCGCCGACGATTGTCGTCAGTTCTCGGTAATACTTAAGAATGGTGCTACTATCGACAATGTAAGCGAAGCAACTTTTAGCGAAGCAACGTCGATATATCAAATTAAAGCCGACGATGGCTTGTCGCTCTTCCCCAATCCTGTGCGTGCTACACTCAACATCTCGGGTTGTCAGCCCGGTGTTACTGTGGCTGTTCTTTCGCTCGACGGTCAGTTGATTATATCGCAAGTAGCTACTGCCGACAGCATGACTATAGCTGTAGATAATCTTCCCCAAGGTACATATCTGCTAAAAACCGACCATTCGGTTGTGAAATTCATCAAGAAATAATCCTCTAACAGCACAATTATGATACGCAAGATATTTACTTCATTATTTGTTGCAGCTGTTGCAGTTACAGCAGTTAATGCACAATTTATTGTTGAGAAAAATGATTCTACCATAGTTAACATTGATGGTAACTTGAAGTTTGAAAATCCGGCACAAGGAACATGGTCGGTATCAGGTATTGATGTTGCCAATATTCGCTACATCAAGCGTGCCATGCTTCCGGTTCAGCTCAATCAGCAAGCTGTGGCACAATACTACGAAGGCATTAAGAGTACAAGTAGTGACGGTAGTGCCAACTATTACTTCTGTCTATCGGATGTACCCACCTCTTACGATGCTACAGGACAGTTGCAACCTGTAGAGCCGGGTATGATGATGTGTTTCGACTTATATGGTGCGAATAGTGCCGACGAAGAAAATGCCATTATCCCCGAAGGTACATATCCTATTACCTCTACTCTCGCATCAGGTACAACAGGTGTAGATTACACTTTTGCCCGAGTGCTCAACTCAGCCGGTGAGGTAGAGTATAAGATATTGCAAGCCGGTAATGTCGAGGTAAAGCACATCGATGCCGGTTATCAAATCGATTGTACATTTACCACTGTCGAGGGTGAAACATTTGAGGTACACTATACCGGTGAGATTGTTTTTACCAACATGAGTGAAGATGCTGAAGATACATTGATGAATCAGGATGTAGAGAATACTACATTCCGCGAGTGTGCCATAACAGCTCATGGAGGAGATGCCGATTATCATCGATTCTCATTGCAACTCTTTGATGGCGATGTTACCGAAGAGGGTGTTATCACAAGTGGTGTTGTTCTTAACATCGACCTCTTTGCAACAGCTCCCGAAGGTGACGAGATTGTTATCCCCGATGGTACATATACTGCAAGTCCCGATTACCAAGAGATAGAAGATTTTGAGCCATTTACTTTCATGGCCGGCGATTGCTATACACTCATGGGATACCCTCTGCAAGTAGGTACTTATGTGCAAGACCTTCGTACATCGGCCGAGGAGGGTTTTATTCGCCATGGATATGCCAATGCCGGTACTATTGAGTTCAAGCGTGAGGGTGATAAATATTCGCTCAAGGTCGATCTTACCATGCGCAATGGTATACGCATGACAGGCGAATATCCTATGGGCGATGTAAATATCTTTGACGAGCGCCCCGAAGTGCCCGAAGGCGACTGGATAAGCACACTTCGTGAAGACAAGACCTTGGCATTCTCTGACGATATTTATGCCTATGCGCACTTGTATCCCAGCTATCCCGTGGCAGGTGTAAATGAAATGGAAATTGTAGTAAACGACCATGGTACCGATGAGTCGTTCCTCCTTGATATAATTCTCCCCGAGGGTGTAACATCGCCTGTTGGTACTTACACATTGGGTAGTCTTGATAATCCTCAGCCCTACACTTATATACCCGGTTACTACAACTATGCAGTAATGTTGGGTACATGGGCTTGGTTGCAGTATGTCGATGGAGTAAACGACCCCGTTGGACAAGCTCCGGCTACCGATGGTACCATTGTCATTACAGAGAATGCCGATGGAACATTTACCATCAACTACGAACTTAAAGACGACGCTGACCCCAAGCACACCGTTAAAGCAACTTGGAAAGGCGACATCTTAGACCCTCGAGGCTCGTGGAAGTAAGAGCAGATAAAATAAAATTTAGATAATAATAAGGAGAAAAGGTTGCCGTGCAGTAGTTACCCATTGCACGGCAACTTTTGTATTATGTATATATATTGTTGATTGTTTTCTATAAAAGATTGCATGGATAACAAAAATAGGGTGTTGTTTGAGCGAATTTTTTATAAATTGTCGCATTTGTGAAAAAAGTGTAAGAAGTATTTTGTTTTTTATAAGAATGTGCTTATTTTTGTAGTGAATAATAAAAACCAATTAGTATGAGAAAAAAGTATTACCCCATGATTGCTGTTGCGCTGATGCTATCGGTAGCGACAGTATCGAATGCCGATAAGGCTATCAAGATTCACTCATACGACACTGAAGCACAGCCGGTAGAGTATCTTTTATCGGACATAACAAAGATTAAGTTTGCCTCAACCAACTTCAGTGTAGAAACGAGTGAAGACGTAGCAGGTCAAGCATTCTATCTAAAGGATGTGAGTAAAATTACATTCGGTGAGTCTTCTTCAGTAGAGGTAGCCGAACGCGCCACAGCTGCGGTAGTTACTCCCAACCCCGTGAAAAACAACCTTGTTGTCAAAGGCGGTCAAGAATTGTACGGAAGTGACATGAACATCTATTCCGTTACAGGTATGCAAGTATTGCGTGTTGCCGCATGGCAAGGCGAGACTATCGATGTGTCGCAATTGCCCGCAGGTGTTTATGTTATCAATATTCAGTCAGAAACTATTAAATTTGTGAAATTATGAAAAAGTTTTTCTTAACCTTATTATCTACCATATTGTGCCTTAGTGTCTTTGCACAAGATATCGAGCCCAACCGTTTTGTGCTTGTCGAAAAATCAGGTAATTTTAAGAGCTATGTTGTTGATAAGCTCGACTATGTAGAATTTAAAACAGTAGAAGGCGAAGTTGCTGCCGATATAGAAATATTGGATGTAACTCTTGAGGCTGTTACCGTAAAAATTATGCGTACACAATCGTGTCAAGCATTTAAACTTTCATGCTATCCTACAGCTCGCATTGCATCGGCTTCAGACGATGCCTTGGCTTCATTAGTCGATGGTGAATCGTCGGATATGTACTGGCAAGACTTTGAGCAAGCTGCTATGTCGGGTGCTAACTTGGAGCCTAAGACCGATTATACTATCGTAACAGTAGGTTATGACTCATATGGTACTGTATGTGATGTACGCAAGGCCGAGTTTACAACTCCTGCAATACCTCTCGTAGGTAATCCTGTAGTTGAAGTTGAAGAGGTTGATGTACAAAAGTATGAGTTTACACTCAAGTTTAAGCCCAATGAAGATGTTTCAAAATACTCTGTAGTTGCAGGTGCTGCCGGCGAAATGCAATCGCAATACGAAATGTTTGCTCCCATGTTTGGTTTCAGCAATTTCGGTGAAATGATTGCTATGTGGGGTGTATCTTTCGAGGCTGAAGGTGAGTTTACTTGGACTAAAATGCAACCCAATACTGAGTACGAAGTATTTATCCAAGCTTACGATGCTGCCGGTACAATGGCCGATTATACAGTATACACTCTTACTACTCAAGCATTGGGTGGCGAAGGCGTTGCTGAAGTAGCTGTAACTTTGGGTGACTATGTAATGGCCGACTGGTATGGTGAAATGTTGCCCAGCCAATTCGTAACCTTTACACCCAACGATCAAAGTAGCGCATATCGTTTCGGCGTTTATATAGCTGAGAACTATGATACAGATCCCGAAGCTATCAAGGCCGAACTTTGCTCAGAACCTCCCATGCCTATGTCAAATTGGTTCTTCTACGAAGAGATTACAACCGATTATCAAATCGATCCTAACACTGAGGTTGTAGTAATTGCTGCTGCCAAGAATGTTAAAGATGAATGGGGCCCTGTTACTGAGGTTCGCTTTACAACTCCCGCCGAGGCAAACAATCCCGATGCAGCTCCCTCTAAGGTTATCAAGAAACGTACTACCAAGGACAATATTCAACGTGGTGTAGTACCCGCTGCCAAACAAAAACTCACTCTTACTGCTTTCTAATAAGATAGTGAATTTGTAAAACCATACAAGGGTGGTCGATGCCTCGGCCACCCTTGTTGTTTCTTGCTGTATAAGATAAAGAGAAATTTATTACTGTCCGATAAAACAAATTACCCGACATTTCGTTGTGTGCGAAATGCCGGGTAATTTGTTCTTATGATTTACGGTGTTGTAATGCTTTTACAAGTTTACTTTGTAAGCAAATCCGATGTTCGTATTCCATTGTTGAGGTGTAGCGAGTTGTCGGTTTTCTTCGCGGATAAGGAACTCGACGGTGTTGTTTTTGTCAATCTTGTATGTAACACCAAGGTCAATCCATATACGCTCGGTGTAGCCGGCGCTTGTGCCATTGAGTTGTAAGAAGTGCTCACTTCCCAAGAACGGTGCAAACTTAGAGTTGGGTATATTACCTACCAAGCGTATGCGGGTGCGCAACTTGTTTACGGGCGTACTGTTACCTACAATGTAGGTCGACTCATAGCGAGCACCCCATGTGAGGTTGAGGGGCTTGAAGGGTACTGCACCATTAAGACCTGCGTGGTAGCGGAGTAGGTGACGATAGTTGCCTGCATCGCCGCGATGATAGAGGTAAAAACCCAATGCTGTTACCTTGAGGTAGGTAGGGATAATTTCGGTATCGACACCAAAGATGGTCATGGCACGTTCCATTGATGTGTCGATGGTGAATACACTTTGTTGCAATGATAGACGAACGATGCCCAACTTCTTGCCTATTGACAAGTCCCACATAGTACCAAAGTGTGTGTCGAATGCTTCGGTTGAGGGCTCTGTTGTTTCGGCGGTTGCTACGGGATTGGCACTGCTACAGAGTGTCATTGCCAATAGAAACAGTGTAGTTAGAAGAATTTTTTTCATAGTTATAGTTTGTTTTATTTGTTATTCGTGATGATAGGGTTCGTTGTTGAGGATGGTCATGGCTCGGTAGAGCTGTTCGGTGAAGAATAGGCGCACCATCTGGTGCGAGAATGTCATCTTCGAGAGCGATAGTTTGTCGTTGCATCGGACATATACGGCTTGTGAAAATCCGTATGGTCCTCCTACAATGAAAACCAATCGACGTGCTACGGTCTGCATCTTTTGCTCTATGTAGCGAGCAAATTTCATCGACGTAAACTCTTGTCCATGCTCATCGAGCAGTACGACAAAGTCGCCCGGTTGCAAGGCGCGCAATATAGCCTCGCCCTCGCGCTCCTTCTGCTGGTCGGTAGTCATGTTGCGGGTGTTTTTCAGCTCGGGTATCACCTCCATGTCGAATGGCAGGTAACGACGTATGCGAGCTGTATAGTCGGCAATACTATCTACCAAGTAGCTCTGAGCGGTTTTTCCAACAACGATAAATTGTATCTTCATGTTTGTTATGCTTTGCGGGTGCGCTCCAGTTCGTTGAGGTTTTCGATACGTTTTTTCTCCAAGAAGTCATACACGCCACCGAGGTGCTCACGAACACGACCTTCGCCAAACTCGTATACCTTTGATACCAATCCGTCGAGGAAGTCGCGGTCGTGCGATACGACGATGAGTGTACCGTCGAATGCTTGCAAGGCGGCTTTCAAGATATCTTTGGTCTTCATGTCGAGGTGGTTGGTAGGCTCGTCGAGGATAAGTAGGTTGACAGGCTCAAGTAGCAACTTAATCATGGCCAGACGAGTTCGTTCACCACCCGATAGTACCTTTACTTTCTTGGTCGACTCCTCGCCACCAAACATGAATGCACCCAGCAGGTCGCGTATTTGCAGGCGAACATCGCCCTTGGCTACATCGTCGATGGTCTGGAATACGGTAAGGTTCTCGTCCAGCAGTGAGGCTTGATTTTGAGCAAAATAGCCTATCATGACGTTGTGCCCGAGAGTAAGAGTGCCTTCGTGATCTATTTCATTCATAATACACTTGACGAGGGTCGATTTACCCTCACCGTTTTTGCCCACGAAAGCCACTTTTTCGCCACGCTCGATGGTAAAGTTGGCATTGGCAAAGACGCGCTTATCGCCGTATGCTTTTCCTACACCGTCGGCTATAACAGGGTAGCTACCCGAACGGGGTGCAGGTGGGAAGCGAAGACGCAGTGCCGAGGTGTCCTCCTCATCGACTTCAATGATTTCGAGTTTTTCGAGCATCTTTACGCGCGATTGTACTTGCAAGGTCTTGGAGTAAGTACCCTTAAATCGCTCGATAAACTCCTTGGTCTCGGCTATCATCTTTTGTTGGTCGTTGTAGGCCTTCATCTGTTGTTCGCGACGCTCCTTGCGCAACTCCAGATATTGCGAATAGTTTACTTTGTAGTCGTAAATGCGACCCATAGTTACCTCGATGGTGCGAGTTGTGATGTGGTCGACAAATGCGCGGTCGTGCGAGATAACAATTACCGCTTGTCCGTTATTGATAAGGAACTCTTCGAGCCATTGTATCGACTCGATGTCGAGGTGATTGGTAGGCTCGTCAAGGAGTAGTACATCGGGTTTCTTCAAGAGCAATTTGGCCAACTCGATGCGCATGCGCCATCCTCCGCTGAACTCCTCGGTAGGGCGGTTGAAGTCTTTACGCTCAAATCCGAGACCCAGCAATATCTTCTCGACATCCTCCTCAAAGTGGGTGAGGTCTATGGCATAGAACTTCTCGCTCAATGCTGCCACCTGCTCGATAAGGGCATAGTAGCTTTCGCTCTCGTAGTCGGTGCGAGTTGCCAACTCGTCGTTCATGCGGTTTATCTCAGCCTCCATCTCGAAGAGGTGAGCAAAGGCTTGCGAGGTCTCTTCAAACACTGTTCGACTGTTTTCGGTCATAAGGTGTTGAGGCAGGTATGCTATAACCGTATCTTTAGGAGCCGATACACTGCCACGAGTGGGCTGACGTACACCGGCCAATATCTTCAGGAGTGTCGATTTTCCGGCACCGTTTTTGCCCATCAAGGCAATGCGGTCCTTCTCATTGATTACAAATGATATATCTTGAAATAGGGTAGTACCGCCAAATTCGACGGTAAGGCCATCTACTGAAATCATATATGCTTACTTATATTTGGTGCAGAGTATTATTGCTATTTGTCTTGTTCGTGTATCCACTGTACAATGGTATCAACCTTTTCATCGGTGGGCAATGTAGCATCTATCCAGCGTATGATGTGTCCGCGACGCTCCATGCCGCGAAACCATGTCATCTGTCTTTTGGCAAACTGGTGGATGGCAATTTCTAAGCGCTCTACCATTTCGTCGTAGGTGGTGCGCCCAATGATATACTCGGTAAGGAATTTATATTCAAGTCCGTAGTATATAAGCGACTCCGGCTCAATACCGCTGTCGAGTAGTGACTTTACCTCCTCGACCATACCCTCCTTCAGTCGCTCGTGCAGGCGTCGTGTGATTTTGGCACGGCGTAACTCACGGTCGATATTTACACCTACGATGAGGCTGTTGCGTAGTGGGCGAGGCTCCAATAATTCGGGCTCTTGACAGCTGTAAAATTCGGCTATCTCAATAGCACGAATGGCGCGTTTGCAAGTATCTATATCGGTCGAGTTGTGCAGTGTCTTGTAGTTGCGTAAGATGTCGGCAAGCTCATCGAGAGTTTTCTCTTGCAGTGACTCGCGCAGAGTCTTGTTTTCGGGTACGGGAGGCAGTGAATACCCTTTGAGTACCGTCTCGACATACAATCCTGTACCACCGCACAACAAGGGTTGTTTGCCACGTGCTTTCATGTCGGCATACACGGCATTAAAGTCGCGCACATACTCAAACAAGTTGTATCGATAGCCTGCCGGGCATATATCGATGAGGTGATATGGTATGCTCTCGCCGTCGATGGTATATTCGGCAAGGTCTTTGCCAGTACCTATATCCATGCCCCTATAAAGCTGTCGAGAATCGGCACTGATTATCTCAGTACCGATTCTCTTAGCAAGTGCAGTGGCAAGTGTTGTCTTGCCCGATGCAGTTGGGCCTACAATGGCTATGAGGTCGAGCATCGTTTATTTCAATTTCTCTTTATAGAAGTTGCACACCAATGTGTAGATGTGATAGCGTGAATTTTTACCTCTGATACTGTGGTTCTGGTTGGGGTAAATCATCATGTCAAACTGCTTGTTGGCCTCGATAAGAGCTGCAGTCATCTCCATGGTGTTGCTCATGTGTACATTGTCGTCGGCAGTACCCGATACGATAAGCAAGCTACCTTGCAAGTTGGCTGCATGGGTAATGGGCGAGCCATACTTGTAGCCATCGGCATTCTCGTTGGGTGTGCGCATGTAACGCTCGGTGTAGATTGAGTCGTAGTAGCGCCAGTCGGTTACGGGAGCAATAGATACACCGGCTTTGAATGTGCCGTTGCCTGTAGTAAGTGCCATGAGTACCTCATAACCACCGAAGCTCCATCCCCATATACCGATGTTGTTGCCGTCGACATAAGGCAATGATGCAGCGTAGCGAGCTGTGGCAACTTGGTCTTCTGTTTCATAGCGACCAAGGTTTTGGTAAACAATGCTCTCAAAGGCCTTACCGCGACCACCTGTTCCGCGACCATCTACGCACAATACTACAAAGCCTTGGTTGGCAAGGTAGTGATACCAATCAATCTCCCAATTGTTAAGTACCTCTTGCGAGCCGGGACCACTATATTGTACCAATACGGCAGGATATTGCTTGTTGGCATCGAAATCGTAGGGTTTTACCATAAAACCGTTGAGCATATAACCCTTGCCATTGTCGAATGTGAAGAATTCGCGAGCGGGCATGTTTGTTTGGGCTACAGCTTCGGCTACCTTGGCATTATCCTCAATGGTGCGAATGACCTTGCCTGCAGCATTACGCAATGTGTATACAGGGGGTACAGTTGCCGAGCTATATCCATGAATGTAGTAGGTACATGAGGGATTGAAGATGGCCGAGTGTGTACCTTCCTCGGGTGTGAGGTTAACGATACCATTCTTTTTGTTGTAGCTGTAGATGGCACGGTTGATAGCACCAGCTGTGGCTTGACAGTAGAATGTGGCTTTTTCGGCATTGTAGCCAAGATAGGCAGTAACATCCTCATTCTCGGGCGAGATGGCGCGTTGTGCGATACCATTGTTGTTGTATTGGTACAGACGCATCCAACCGTCGCGGTCGCTTGCAAACACGAAGAAGTCGGGGTAGAAGCGTATCATATCGAGCACCGATTGGTCGATCCATGTGGGATCTTCGTCCTCAAGCAAAAGGCGACTTACACCCGAACGTGCATTGAGTTTGTAAAGCGATATGTGATTTTGATGACGATTGAGTGTTACAACAGCCAATTGGTCAGCCTCGGGCATGGCAAAGATGCGAGGAATGTAGCCGTCGGCATCCAAGGGTATGTTGTGAGCCTTCAACGCACGAGTCTCAACTGTGTAGGTCATTACTTGTACACCCGAGTTTACTTCGCCTGCTACGGGATATTTGTAGCGCATCTCACCGGTGTAGGTGTCATATTCGGGATAGTCGGGGCTGTATGAGCCGTAGAGTGTAAAGGCAAACTCTTTGACTTTCGATTCGTTGAATCGGATGAATGACAACAATTCGCTGTCACTGCTCCATTGCATTGCCGACGAGAAGCCAAACTCCTCCTCATACACCCAGTCGGGTACACCATTTATCACTCGATTTATTTCACCATCGGTAGTTACGGCTACCTCTGTATCGTAGTCGAGTTTCTTGATAAAGATGTTGTTATCGCGCACAAAGGCAACCATGCGACCATTGGGCGAGTACACCGCAGCTTGTTGTTTGCCGTTGATAGAGAGGGGCTTGAGCAAGTTGCGCTTAATCTCGAATGTATAATAATCGGCCTTGAATGAGTGGCGATAGATGGGCTCGCTGTTGGTGTAAATGAGCAAGCGGGTCTCGTCGTCGCTGATGGCATAACCTTCAAACGACTTGATGTTACATTCGCGTGCTGTTGTTACATCGAAGAGTGTAGCAACAACTTTGCCCGAGGCATACTCCCACTTCTCGAGCTTGGTAAAGTCATCATTGGCAGCTACATAGTGTTTGCCGTCTTTCAGCGGGGTAATTTCGTCAGTACCCTTGCCACGGTATACGTTGTTGGTAATATCGCGCAAATCGAGTTCGGCAGCAACGCCAAATGTTGTTGTCATGAGGGCCAATATCAAGCCCCAAAGTATTCTTTTCATGTCAGATTATTGGTTTTTTTCGAACGTGTTTCTGATACAATTCGTTTGTGAGTATTCTCTCTTACTTGGTTATTAGGAACCTTTGTGTGTCATGATGTCGAGTACAAGGTGGTCGGTCTCGTTCATACCTTGCGAGCCGATACGAGTGAGGTTGCGGATACACTTGTCTACGTCTTCATCAATAATACCTTCGAGTGCTGTTACATAACGACCTTCCATAGCAAGCATTGCTGCCATCATACAGTTGGCTACACTACCGGTTATCTTCAATGCGCAGCTGGGTTTGGCACCGTCGCATATCATACCAGTAAGGTTGGCAATCATGTTCTTGACAGCATAGGTTACTTGAGTATAGTTACCACCCATCAAGTATGTAATACCGCAACTTGCACCTGTTGTAGCTACCACGCAACCACACAAGGCCGATAGGCGACCCAATGTTTGCTTGATATAGATGGTGGTGAGGTGGCTCAACATCAAGCCTCGTACTAGTTGCTCGTCGCTATTGTTATTGTCCTCGGCAAATATTACTACGGGCATGGTAGCTGCAATACCTTGGTTGCCACTACCCGAGTTACTCATGACGGGTACCATTGCACCGGCCATGCGGGCGTCGCAAGCAGCCGATGTATAAGAGAGCACGTGGGTAAAGGTGTTCTTACCCATGATAGCAAGTTCGAGCGGGCCTTGCATGGTCTTGCCTAAGCAGTGACCATAGTTGCCTTTGAATGAAAATTCGGCTGCGGCCTTGTTCAATTTAGCAGCTTCGCGAATAAACTCAATCTCTTCGATAGGTGCTGTTGTGGCAAATTCCCACACACGCTCCATAGTGAGCTCTACCTCTTCTTCATTACCGGCTTGGGCAGTTGTAGTCGATTGGTTTACACGTACATCGTTGTCGTAGGCAAGATACACAACGTTGGTGTGGCTGCCTGCAATAGTGGCTGTGGCTTGATGACCATTGGCATAGCAAGTCACCTCGATATACAACTTCTCGCTGATGTTCTCTTTCAACTTTATATCGATGATGTTTTGGTCAATCATCTCTTTGCCTCGCGCTACTTCGGCGGGGTTGCAATCTTTCAATACTTCGAGTTGGTATTCGGTCTTACCAATCAATGCACCCAAGGCAATAGCAATGGGCAAGCCTATCATGCCTGTTCCGGGAATACCTACACCCATTGCATTCTTCAATACGTTGGCACTGAGGTGTACATCAATCTTCTCAGGACGACATCCTAAAGTTTCGGTTGCGTATGCAACACACAAGGCTACTGCAATAGGTTCGGTACAACCGATAGCGGGTACAACTTCTCGTTTTACGAGGTTGATAATCTGAGTTCTTTCTGTGATATTCATAGCATAGTGGATATTTGTTGCAAATTTACGAATTTTATTATTAATAATGTGTGGTAATGATAAATAATATATATCCCAAAGGCCTTTTTCTTGTAAGGCACGGCTGTGTGTCGACGTATATGAATACACAAACACCTCAACACCTGATATATACCGGTGCTGAGGTGAAATGACTATGCGACAATTGGGTTTACTCTAAGTCTACTACGGTAATGCCTGCTCCGCCCAATTGTATGTGTTCGTCGGCAAAGTGGCGAACTCCGTGCACGCTCTTGAGATATTGACGTATTGAGGCTCGCAATGCCCCTGTGCCTGTACCGTGTAGGATGCGCACACGACTGCAACTTACCTGTATGGCATCGTCGATAAAGTAGGTAATGGCTTGTATGGCTTCATCAACACGCATGCCTCGCACATCTATTTCGTTGGTAAATGTGAGTTGCTTTTCGCGCATGTCGTCGGTGGTCGATGCGCTGATAAATGTGGCTTTGCGGTTCGATTCGCGTTTGAGTTGGTTTCGACCTACTTTTTCCAGACGATTGCGCTTGATTTTCGACTGTACCATGCCAAATACTACGGTAGCCTCTTTGTCGTTCAGTGCTGTTACTTCGCCTACCGTATTTTGCCCTTTTATGCGCACTGCGTCGCCTATAGCAATAGTTAGTTCGGGCTGTTGTTGAGGTGTAGCAGGTTGTTCTTTGCGCTTTTGTTGTTTGCGTAGTTCACGCTCTTTTAGTTTGCGTATTTCGCGCTGTATTTTATCTTCTTCGGTAGTGGCAGATTCTTCGGCAACTACCTGATTTTTCCATTCATCAAGTCGGCGTCGAGCCTCTTTGGTTCGTTCCTTGTCGGCTTGCGCTTCGCGTATCTCCTTGATAGTGCTCTCAATGCGGGTATTGGTGTCGGAGAGTAGTGCGCGGGCCTCGTCTTTAGCCTTGGCAAGCCACTCTTTGCGTTCGCGATCGAGGCGATTGAGGTTTTCGCTATAGCGGGCTGTGAGTTCCTCCAACTGCTTCTCTTTCTGACGGATGTTTTGTCGTTTGTTTTCCCAATAACGCTTGTCGCGAACAATGTCTTGCAGATACTTGTCCATCGAAATATAGTCGCTACCTACCTTCGCCGATGCATCGGCAATAATATCTTCGGGCAAGCCTATCTTGCGTGCTATCTCAATGGCAAATGAGCTGCCCGGATTGCCTATCGACAGGGTAAACAGGGGTTGCATGTGATGACGGTCGTAGAGCATAGCTCCGTTCACCACACCATCGGCGTCCTCGGCGTAGTGCTTGAGATTTTGGTAGTGCGTAGTGATGACACCAAAGGCCTTGCGTTGATTGAAACGGTCGAGCAAAGCCTCGGCAATAGCTCCACCTATTTGTGGCTCAGTACCACCGCCAAACTCGTCGATGAGTAGCAAAGAGCGTTCGTTGCAATGACGCACGCATTGTTTCATGTGCGAGAGGTGCGAACTGTAGGTGCTCAAGTCATCCTCAATCGACTGTTCGTCGCCTATATCTATAAAGATATTTTCAAATATACCCATGTGCGAGTTGTCGTACATAGGTACGGGTACTCCGCACTGCATCATATATTGTAATAGTCCTACCGTCTTGAGACACACCGATTTGCCTCCGGCGTTAGGACCTGATATCAGCAGTATGCGGTTGTGTGAGTCGAGAGTGATGTTGAGAGGAACCACCTCCTTATTTTGTCGGCGTAGTGCCAGGAGTAGTAGGGGGTGGATGGCGTGATACCAGTCAATCTGGCACTCGCGCTCAATGTGTGGGAGTGTTGCATTTATATCGATAGATAGCAAAGCCTTGGCTCTGATGAAGTCTATCTCGGCCATAAAATCGTATGAAGATGCTATCTCTTGTGCATGAGGACGCAGTGTGTCGGTAAAAGCGGTGAGGATGCGTACTATCTCACGTCGCTCTTCAATTTCCAGCTCGCGTATGTGATTGTTGGCTTCTACCACCTCGGCAGGCTCTATATACACAGTCTTTCCACTGGCCGACTCATCATGAACGATACCACGTATTTTGCGTTTGAATGTAGGTATAACGGGTATTACCAAGCGTCCGTCACGTACGGTGGGTGCTACATCTTTATCGACATAACCTTCGCTCTGGGCATGACGCAAAATATTGTTGAGGCTGCGAGATATACCGGCCATTGTAGCCGATAAGTTACGACGAATAGCCAGCAACTCGGGAGAGGCATTATCACGAATACCTCCGGTCTTGTCGAGGATGCTGTCAATCTCTTTGGTGAGTTGTGGATATACAAGTACATCGCCCGACATATCCGATAAGTAGGGGTACAAAGGCTGTTCATCTTCTTTTGTCTTAAAGAAAGAAACCACTCGACGAATGGTCTCGAGCGAGCGACGCAAGTCGAATAGTTCACTTACATCAATAAATGTTCCTTCGATGCGAATGCGCTTGAGCATAGGGCGCACATCGTAAAAGAAATCGGTAGGAAACTCCTCGTCGCTTCTCTCTATCTTAATCATCTCGTCGGTGCGATGCAAGGCTGTGAGTATGGCATCATAATCGGTCATGAATGACATGTCGTCTATCAAGTCGCGACCCAGCGTACTCAAGCACAGCTCCTGCAGCATGCGACGTATCTGGTCAAATCCTATTTTCTGTTCAAAATTGTCGGGGTATATCACGTCGTAAACACACTATAATTTCGAGTGGCAAAATTAGTAAAATATGCTGTAATACCCCAATAGATAAGAGAATACTTAGCCCAAAGTTTTATTTCTGTCTCAGTAGAACTCTGAGTCGTGCTTTGATGCGATGAATGGAACTTTTTATAGTGCCTATTTTCTTATGCGTTGTTGTAGCAATTTCGTCGTATGAATAACCTTGCAATCGCATGGTGATGATAACCTTTTCATCGGAATTGAGGTGCTCTATGGCGTTGTATAACTCATCGATTGAGACCGTAGTATCGGTCGACACTTCATCTTCGCTTTCACTAAAGTGCTCTGTGAAGTAAGTGTTGCGATGATATGCGCTCTTCAGTTCGTTGATATAGATGTTGCGCATAATAGTCTTAATCCACGCCTCGGTCGAGTCTTGATGAATATAGCTGTGTGAACTTTTCAGGCAATGATATGCAGTCTCCTGAAACAAATCGTCGGCAATCTCGTGGTGTGGATAGGTGAGCTGTGTAGCGTACCTCTTGATAGAGTCGCTATGCTTGACGATATAGTTGCTGATGAAGTTATCTTCCTGTATAATTTCTTGCATTGATGTATTGACCTAAAATATTAGGTTGTACGATGTTTTAAATGTAAATTTATACAATGTGCATAAATGATACAAGAAAAAAATAAATATTAAGATATAAAACAGCGCTTACACGTGATAGCAACAGAGAAAAAGTGTTGCTAAAAGTCAATAATATAGATGAGTAAATGTGTATATTGTTGTAGTGTTAAATTTTACAAAAATACCACGCCGGGTCTAATTACCCTCTGCAACTGTTTTGGGGTGGAACTATTATAATAGTCTTTTAAAAAACTCAAGTTATGATGTTATAGGTATTGCTGATAATAATTGAAGCCTTAAGAATCTGCCTCTCTTGGCGGAGTGAGGGGGATTCGAACCCCCGAGCCGCTTGTGACGACTACACGCTTTCCAGGCTCTCTATACTTACTCGTAACAGGTTGAGTTATACAATTTTGTTAATTATCTCTTTTTTACTTTCACGCAATCTGCGCACTTAATTAAAATTCTATGTTGTTTTGGAGCAATAGAAGTTTGAGGTTCATTATTTCTTCATTCTTCTGAAGCAACTGCTCCTGAAGAGTATCAATCCTTGATTCTAAGGCAGAGATGCGTTCTTCTCTACGCTCTACCAATGAACTGACATCTTTAAGTATTAAATCAATCTTCGCTTGTAGTTGGTCATCAACTACTGCTCCATTGACATAACCATTGTAATTGCCATTTACATGATTATTATTGATACTAACATTCTCGCGTACATTATAGTTATCAATATTCTCTATCGATAACTCGGCTGATAAAATATCCTTCACTCGCTGAGACACGGCTGTCTTGCCATTCTCCATTGCAGATACAGAACTTTGTGGCAAACTTAACATCTTTGCCACATCTTTTTGTGTGAGTTTGTAATCTTTTCTCAGCCTATATAGGTCAAATGTCATAGCCATATCTTTGCAGATTATCGTATTTATCGGCAGATTTTTGCCGATATTTCAAATAATATCGCTATATTTGCAATAATTATCATTGTGGTTATGCAATCCAATAACTTTTTCTATTGCAAAGTTAATGATAATTATTGAATTGACAAAATTCTTATTGATAAAAATTTAACGGCAATGACAAAATCTTTCAAAGAACTTTATTTCGAACAAAAAAATTTGCTTACTCCGGCTCAAGCATTTCTCGAAGATGTGGCTTTGGCTACCAATAGG
>JAGBHF010000030.1 GCA_017935645.1 Bacteroidaceae bacterium
ACAACAGTTTCATATGTATCTTGAACATCTCCAAATTTGGCTCATTTTAATGTTAAATCTTTGTTAAATTTGATACCTCCTTGCTCTTGCTATGAAAGACAAGGAGGTTTTTTGGTGCATTCAAATATATAATTGGGTAAATTATTTCATACACTTTATTGAATATAAATATAAAAAACATCAGTCACTGCGCTCGGGGCATGCAGTGACTGACGGAATTGAAGTATTGTTTGGTAGTATTTTGTTCTATTTCTTGTGATGGGTGTCGTGGGAGTGGTGCTTGTTGTCGTTGTGGTGCATTGAATGATTGTTGTGGGTGTGGTTTATATCTCTCTTTTTCCAAAGGCGGAAGTGGTGGGGGTGAGTAGGTTGTTTCTTCTCTTTGTCGAGCAGTATCACCGTAGTGTCTGTCTCAACATATAGATACACCGAGTCGGTCGATCCGCTGTCGGGTGCAAGGGCATATACCTTGGCGTTGTGGTGACCGGGTATGCCCCAATGGGTCGATTTCTTTCCTCGACTCTTGTGCTGAGCCTTGATGGTATCGGCCTCGATATAGGTTGTTGTCATGGTATATGTGCCGTTTATGCTGTCGAGTTGCTCGCTTATTACTACCAAGTAGTGTGCAGGGGGCATGTTGCCATGTGCTTTTATGTTGCCTTCGTAGGCATACACGTTCATGATACCGCTTGAGTCGGCAGCTTCGATATATGCACCATCATCAACGGTTGTATAGTTGGCACGATTGCCGTTGCAAGCTGTCAGTAGAGTCGCAGCCGCGCAAATGAGAATTGTCTTTTTCATCGCTTTGTCTTTAATGGGTTTTTACTTGCCTTAAAACAAGCGATGCCGACATAATGTTCACTCCTCGTGTATTATTGAGCTTGATAATTGGTGAAAGGTTTGCTTATCACTTCGCCTTTATCGTTGATGAGGCGGTAGCGTTGGGCTTCGTTTTGCATCACGATACAGCGGGGTGTGATAGAGGGCTTGATTACGCCCGGAAAGTGCTCGAAGGGTATAATCACCTCGCCTTGGCTATTGATACAACCCCAATTGTGGTGTCGGTCCTCGGCTGCAAAGAGTCCGCCTTCGCCCAGATAGAGGTTGAGGTATTGTGCAGGCACGACTATTTTGCCTCGCTTGTCGATGATACCGTAGTACATGCCGTCGCTATATATGCAATGTCCGGCCTTGAAGGTGTAGGGTATGGTGGCGGGATTGTTGGGCATGCACATGTGTATGTGTTCTTGGGGTGGTATGGCTACCTGTCCATGTGTGTCGAGGAAGGCTATCTCTTGGCGGATGTTGATGATGGGTAACAATCCGTCGGAGTATTCGGTGGCGAGGGGTTGCCACTCGTTGCCAAAGGTGTATATTGTGTTGCCCTTGGGGTCGATGACCGATACCGAGGGTATGCCTTTGATAATCTCCTCGACAAGTGCCACACCGCACACAAAGTTGGTGGCAAGCGAGTAACGTGCCGGTATGGCAACCTGTCCATGAGTGTCTACATAGCCCATGCGAGGTGCGATACTATCGGTCACAAATGGAGCAAGACCGTTGGCAAAGAAACCAATATCAGCCACGTTATCGGGCAGTGTGGCTACGGTGTTGCCTTTGATGTCGATAATAGTGAAGCTGTTATCGCCCAGCCTGAGCACCGGTGTATAGTCGCTGAGCAGGAATGGCTTGGCCATGACGTAGTTATGCTCGTTGATGCGTCGTGTCTTCTCGGTAGTTGTATAGAATGCATAGTAGCCATCCTCCTCTTGTACAAGGAAAACACCTCGGGTTGATATGCTCGGCGGGTTCATGAAGCGACCCTCAAAGAGGGGAGTGCCTTTGGGTGACATCATGCCCCAGAATGCGCTCTTCTCGGTGCGGTAAGGAAAATACTCGATAGTGTAATCTTGTGGGCGACATGAGCCGATGAGCACAACCAAGAGGCAGGCTATAAGAAGATGGCTTATTTGTTTCTTCATAAGGAGCATATTTGTGGTTTATTGCGGGCAAATGTAATACAAATAATATCTGCTCGGTTGCAAAAAAGCGTTATTTAACTTCTTTATCTCAATTTTTAATTTTAATTTTGGGTCAAACTTTGAGAAACATCCCCTTCGAAAGCATTAATACTAAATAAACAATATATTATGGAAAAAGCTAAAGTCTACTTTACCAACATGCGCACCACACCGCAATGCAACCTCATCGACAAGATGGAGCGCGTGGCGCGTCGTGCCGGCATTGCCGATATCGACTTTCAAAACAAGTTTGCAGCTATTAAGATACACTTCGGTGAGCCGGGCAACTTGGCTTACCTGCGTCCGCAATATGCAGCCCGCATGGCAGCAATTGTGCGTTCGTTGGGTGGTCGCCCCTTCCTTACCGACTCCAATACCCTCTATACCGGCAAGCGTGCCAATGCCGTAGACCACTTGCAGAGTGCTATGGAAAATGGCTACAACCCCATCTCGGCACAGTGCCCTGTGATTATTGCCGATGGATTGAAAGGTACCGACTATCGCGAAGTGCCCATTGACGGCGAGTATTGCAAGACAGCCAAGATAGGTACAGCCATTGTCGATGCCGATATTGTTATCTCGATGAGTCACTTCAAGGGTCACGAGCAAGCCGGATTTGGAGGCGCACTGAAAAATCTTGGTATGGGAGCTGCCAGCCGTGGTGGCAAACTTGAGTTGCACAGCGGTTCGCAACCTCGCATCAAGGAACACAAATGTGTAGGTTGCGGTATGTGCGTGCGCAATTGTGCTCATGGAGCACTCTCGCTCGTCGACCGCAAGGCCACAATCGATTACACTCGTTGCGTAGGTTGCGGACAGTGTATTGCTATGTGTCAGTACAACGCCGCCGTACCCGGCGCCGACGATACCACCGAACGCCTCAACTACAAGATAGCCGAGTATACCCAAGCTGTGCTCAAGGATAAGCCCCACTTCCATGTAAGCTTTATTGTCGACGTATCGCCCGAGTGCGACTGCTGGAACCACAACGACGCACCCATTGTGCCCAATATAGGTATCCTTGCCTCGTTCGACCCCGTAGCCCTCGACCAAGCCTGTGCCGACCTTGTTATAGCCGCTCCCGCTATGAAGTCCGACAATATACTTCATTGCAACCACAATCATGGCACACTCGAAGGCGAGGACAAATTCCACATCCTACACCCTGACACCCATTGGCGTGCTGCCCTCGAACATGGCGAAAAAATCGGCCTCGGCACCCGCGAGTACGAGCTGATAACAGTGTAATAGCATAGTCCTTGCGACTAATCCTATATAATAACAGCGGTTGTGTCGAGATTTTTTGACACAACCGCTGTTAATTTTTTATACTAATAATTCGCCTTCGAAGGTTGTACCGGCTTGACATCTGTTGTGATTCCCGATTCGGTAACTGAGTGCAATTGCTTGGCTTAATACTTTATCTTGAAATAGTCGAGTATGGCTTTGTAGTGGTCTTGTGCGGTGAGGCATGTGTCGATAAGGTATCCTGGGGTACGTGACCATTCGTGCAAGCCTCGATAGTAATACATCTTGATTTCATCGGTGATGATAAAAGGTACGATATTGTGAGCAAGGCACTCCTTAAACATGATAAGTCGCCCAACGCGACCATTTCCGTCTTGAAATGGGTGTATGGACTCAAATTTCTGATGAAAGTCGAGTATTGTTTCAAATGTTATTGGTTTAGTATTGTAATATTGCTTTATTAGCATTTTCATGGCTTGCTTTACCTCCTCCGGTTTGGTAGTTTCCATTCCGGCTACTTCGTTGGGTAACAGTTTGTATTCTCCTATGGCAAACCATGATTTTGATGCTTCGCTTGTTCCTGATTTGAGTAACGTGTGCAGGTGCTTGATAAAGGCTTCGTTTAGGGGGTTGTGGGCATGATCGATGATATAATCGATACATCTAAAGTGATTGGTTGTCTCTATTATATCATCAACAATTATAGCTTCTTGTGTAATTCCGATGGTATTGGTTTCGTATATATAGCGAGTCTGTTCTTTTGTCAGTCGGCTACCTTCTATATGATTTGAGTTATAGGTTAGGTCTATTTGAGTGCGATGATATATGCCACCTTTTATGCCACCGGCCTTTTGCTCGCGAAGTGCTTTCAAAAGAGGACTTATTTTACTTTTCGCATTCTTGCGTTCAGGTACGTGTGCATCGGCCGGAAGAGTCCATGTTTTGCCTATTAGTTGAGCATTAGGTATTCGGCCTTTGGCGCAATAGTTTCTAACGGTGCGTTCTGAAATATTGTGCATAAAGGCGTATTCTTTAGTTGTAATAAAGTTGCTGCTCATATATCTATTGAATTTTGGTTTTATGCAAAGATAATTCTTTTCTTGCCGATAACGGCAAGAAAAGTGGCGGTTTTTACTCTGTTTTATTCCTTTTTTTGCCGATGGGGTGTGGTTGTGGCGTTTGTGCGATGTTTCGAGGCTCTACATCATCCACTCTACTAATGGTAGTAATAGCGATATGGCTACACCGGTGAGGCCGATGGCGAGGCCGCTTACTGCGCCTTCGATGGCGCCGAGTTCGATGGCGCGTGAGGTGCCTATACCGTGCGAGGCGGAGCCGAGTGCAAGTCCGCGCGCTATGGGGTGGGTGATGCCGCACTTGTCGAGTAGCCAAGGGCCTATGATGCTGCCGACGATGCCGGTGAGGAATACAACAACGGCGGTAATGGCGGGTAGTCCGCCCGACTGTTCCGATAGGGGTATGGCAATGGGCATGGTGGCCGACTTGGGCGCAAGTGAGGCAATGAGCGCCTCGTCGAGGTTGAAGAAATATCCTAACAAAACAACGCTCGCTATGCCAACAAATGCACCTGTGATGGTTGCCACGAAGATGGCTATCTCGCGACCGCGAAGATGTTCGAGTTGCTCATATAGCAGGTAGCCTAATGCCACAACCGATGGCCCTAACAAGAAGTCGAGAAAGGCTGTGCCGGCCTGAAAGGTGGGGTAGTCGATGCCTAAAGTGAGCAATACAACAACACATAGTATCATAGCTACAGCTACCGGATGTACCCATGCCGATCGCAAACGACGATATAATAACGTGCCAATGTAGTAACTGCCTATGACAAGCAGTAACATAGCGGGTGTGGATAATAATATCTCTTTCATTTGCCGTTGTTTGTGTTGTTGTTTTTAAAGTGATTGTTTATATATTGGGCTATACCACCGGTCGAAAGCAGTACGAGCAGTGTACACACGATGGTAATGGTGAGTATTCCTACCCAATTTTGCGCTATTAAGTCATATTGCGCCATGATACCTACGCCAGCCGGCACAAAAAGTACTGCCATATTTTGCGTGAGTGCGCGTGCCACAATGCGCACGTTGTCGGGCTTGACAATGCCCAAGCAAAGGGCTGCAAAGAGCAGCAACATACCGCACACGCTACCCGGTATAACTCCTCCGATAAGTTGGCTTGCGCCTATGCCTATAACGTAAAATAATAGTATTGCAAAAACTCCTTTAATTATCATATTGTATTTGTGTATAAATCAATTTTTTAAACAATCTCATTGCGGTATGCGAATGGCTGTTTTTATTGTTATGTTGCGGCTATTCGTATATTGAAATTTCAACTCCGTTGCTCCTTATATGCCCCTCGTCGATGAGGCGACGTATTACCTCTACAACCTGAGTGTGCGGGTATCGTATGGAGCTTACAGCATGAGCAATGGTAAGGGTGTTGTGCTTGTTGAGGAGGCGTAATAGTTCGCACGATATAGCCTCGGCTCGCTCCTTGTCAAGAGGGCGGGTGCGTGCGGCACGGCACACGTCGCAGGTGTTGCAATCGGAGGCGGGTTCTTCGTCGAAGTAGCGTAGCAGTATCGATGCGCGACAACTATCGGCTGTTGCGTAAGCAATCATATATTCGATGCGTTCCTTCATGCGCTCCTTGCGATCTTCATATACGCTATGAGGAATAACGATATATTTGCTCTCTACGCGACGAACGGGTAGGTATATAAAAGGTGTACGCTTACGCGGGATATAATGCAATACGCGCAAACGAGAGAGCTTTAGCAGGGCTTCGTATACGGTTTGTGCATCGAGGTTGAGGCGATTTTGTAGTAATTCCTCGTGAATCATCACATAATCGGCAAAAAGTCCGGTATAAGAGCGTAGCAGACACTGCAACACGCGGTCGGTGGTGTCGTCTATGTCGGGCAGGTTGTAGAGTTCGTCGCGGCGCATTTCCATCATCACGCGCGACAGGGCATCGGTCTCTTCAATAAACTCCAGTGCTCCGGCTTGTGTGAGAATTTCTAAAGCGCTAACGGTTTGAGTGGTCTGTGTATGAAATGTTTGACAGAACTGATTTAAACTAAATTCTCGCATTTGCTCGGCGCCTTCGCCTACGGCAAAGCCCAGAAAATTGCACACCCGATCATAGATGGTGCGTATAAACTCCTTGTCGGGAAAACTCTCGGTAATGCGCTTGCGCAAGGTCGAGCGGTCGCTCTTTCCATAGAGGAGTACGGCATACGAACGCTCTCCGTCGCGACCGGCACGTCCTGCCTCTTGGTAATACTCCTCGGGTGAGTTGGGCATATCTACGTGTACAACAATGCGCACATCGGGTTTGTCAATGCCCATGCCAAAGGCGTTGGTGGCTACCATTACGCGCATCTCGCCACTTGTCCAGCGTTGTTGACGGTCGCTCTTATCTTCGGGTGATAGTCCGGCGTGGTAGTAAGTTGTGGGTATGCCACATTGTAGTAGTTCGGTTGCTATCTCTTTGGTGCGTTTGCGATTGCGAACATACACGATGGCACTGCCCGGTACGCGTTCTAATATATGAACAAGCTGCTGAATCTTATTCTCACCTTCACGCACAACGTATGAGATGTTGGGTCGGGCAAAGGTAAGGCGCAAACGGTTGGGGTTGCGCATCTGTAATTTGTTGCAGATATCGTCGGCTACAGCACGTGTGGCAGAGGCGGTAAGAGCCAGTACAGGTACGTCCGGTAGCTGTTCGCGCAGTGTGGCAATGCGCAGGTAGGATGGGCGAAAGTCGTAGCCCCATTGTGAAATGCAGTGAGCTTCGTCAACAACCAACAGCGATACGTTCATTTCGCGCAGGCGATTTTGGAACATCTCGGTCGATAGGCGTTCGGGTGAAACATACAAAAACTTGTATGCACCATTCACGCAATTCTCAAATGCAACATTGCGTTCGCGACGCGTCATGCCCGAAGCTATCACGGCTGCCTTAATGCCTCGCTTGCGCAGGTTGTCCACTTGGTCCTTCATCAAGGCAATAAGTGGTGTAATGACAATGCACACACCATCCATGGCCAAGGCGGGAACTTGAAACGTAAGCGACTTGCCACCACCGGTAGCCATCAGTCCCAGTGTGTCGCGACCGGCCAATACCGATAGGATAATATCCTCCTGCATGGGGCGAAACGAGTCGTATCCCCAGTATCTATGCAATATGTCGTGAATGGCTTGTCGCATGGTGCAAAAATACAAAAATATATTGGTCGTATATTGTGATGTGGTGTTATTTTATTGCACTTGATTTGTGTAGGAGGGGGTAGGGCTGATATATAAACACACTGCGCCGTTCCGTAAGGAACAGCGCAGTGGTTGTTTTGTGAAAAGTATAGTTAAAATACTGCTTATTCGGCAACTTCTTCAGCTACAACATCAAATGTGAGCTCAACCGATACTTCGGGGTGCAATTTGATGATAGCTTTGTATGTACCAACTTCTTTGATAGTATCTTTAACGATGATTTTCTTGCGGTCGATTTCTTGACCGAGAGCAGCCAAAGCCTCTGAAACTTTAGCGTTGTTGATACCACCATAGATAGTGCCGTTCTCGCTAGCCTTGGCAGTGATAACTACCTTAAGCTCAGCTACAGCTGCTGCGATAGCCTCAGCGTCAGCTTTGATTTTAGCGAGTTTGTGTGCACGTTGTTTTTTGTTCTCAGCCAATACTTTCAACGCAGAGGCTGAAGCGATTACTGCCAAACCTTGGGGGATAAGGTAGTTGCGACCGTATCCGTCTTTTACTGTTACTACATCATCTTTGTAGCCGAGGCTTGCGATATCTTCTTTCAATATAACTTGCATGCTAATGTCCTCCTTACGTTAAAATTATTTCATCATATCGGTTACATAGGGAAGCAATGCCAAGTAGCGTGCTCTCTTCACTGCTTGAGCAATGCGGCGTTGGAACTTCAACGAAGTACCTGTGATACGACGGGGAAGGATTTTGCCTTGCTCGTTCAAGAATTTCTTCAAGAACTCGGGATCTTTGTAGTCGATATACTTAATACCGTTCTTTTTGAAACGGCAGTATTTTTTCTTCTTGACATCTACCGACGCGGGAGTCAAATATCTGATTTCCGATTGTGCTTGTGCCATGTCTTAGTTCTCCTTTACTTCTTCGTTAGTAGTTGTGTTAGCTTTTACGCCTCTTCTCTTGATGGCATACTCGTGAGCAAATTTGTCTTGCTTGAATGTCAAGAAGCGGATTACACGCTCATCGCGACGGAAGTTTACTTCGAGAGTCTTGATCAATGAAGGCTCTGCGTCGAACTCGATGAATGTGTAGAAACCTGTTGATTTCTTGTCGATGGGATAAGCCAATTTGCGCAAGCCCCACTCTTC
>JAGBHF010000031.1 GCA_017935645.1 Bacteroidaceae bacterium
AGTCAATAGCCCACTTGTCCGCAATGTTTTTCTTGTTTTTGTTGTTGGCATCGGCTACAAATCCTGCATCCTTGCATAGGTTGTAGGCTTGTTGTACACACTCTGAGCACACCGACCCATTACGTCCCGTGAGCAGAGGGCGTGATGGACTCTCCCCTCTTCCGCACAGACAACACTTTTCTATATCTTCTTTTTTGGCCATGTTTTATTTTTTCTCTCTGAGGAGTACTCTGTCTATCAGACCATATTCGCAAGCCTCTTGCGCTGTCATCCAGTAGTCGCGATCCGAGTCGTTCCATACTTTTTCATACTCATTGCCCGAGTGGTCGGCGATGATGGTATAGAGTTCTTTTTTCAATTTTTGAATTTCTCGTGCGGTAATTTCGATATCCGATGCTTGACCTTGAGCGCCACCCATAGGTTGGTGTATCATTACGCGCGAGTGCTTGAGAGCAAATCTTTTCTCCTTTTGACCGGCAACAAGCAATACAGCAGCCATCGAAGCAGCCATACCTGTACAGATGGTCGAAACCTCGCTACCGATAAATTGCATGGTATCGTATATGCCCAGTCCGGCATATACCGAGCCACCGGGGCTGTTGATGTATATCGAGATGTCTTTGCCGGGGTCGGCACTATCGAGGTATAATAATTGGGCTTGTATTACATTGGCTGTATAGTCGTCGATGGGTGTGCCCAAGAAGATGATACGATCCATCATCATGCGTGAGAATACATCCATTTGGGTTACGTTCAGTTGACGCTCTTCCATAATTGAGGGCGACAAGTAGCTGTTGTTGACAAACTGAGAGTATTGGTCGAATGCCAATCCGTTCATGCCCATGTGCTTTACAGCAAAGTCTCTGAAATCTTTACTCATATTATAATGTATTTGTTTATCAGTTTAGGTGTAACACCTATTATTATAGGTGTGTTGATTAATGAATGTTTAATCTACTTATTTACAAAGATAGTGAAAAAATTGGTTTTTGTACTATCCGTCAGAGAAAGAACAAGATTTTTTATCTCAATTTTCGAAATTTATCTCAGTCAATCAATTCTACTAATTGTTATTTGATTGAAATAAGAAATTTTGCCATTACTTCCCCTTTCTTGCAATTCACTGTAAAAAAATAGAGTACCCGAGAAGATACTCTAATTTAGTGTGTCGTTAAGGTGTTTAAATTCAATAAGATAGGTAGGGTGAGATAAAAAATTCATCCTTGAAATTCTTAATTATCTCATTATCGGTATTTGATTTTTCAATGATGTCTAAGATGGTCTGAAACTCAACGTATTTCCATCTATTCATACCGCAAAGCCAACATGAAGTTAATTCTTTGTTGCAAAAAAATTTGTCTTCATTTGGAATTATAGGAGTTAAGCCATATTGGTTAAGAGCATTATATTGGTGTGTAACAATCCAACCTGTAAATTCCCCAATATGATATTTAGCAACATTAGCCCTAAGAGTATCAAGTCCTCTTGAAAGCTCCCTATTATATATTTTCAAATAATTTGTAGCTTTAATTTTTTTCGAGAGTGTCTCGTCATAGTCGCATAACTCTCCTAATGTTTCAATCTCAAGTTCAGCCAAATGTATTTCTCTTTCACAATCATTTATGCACGATATAAAATGCTTAATTTCTTCACTGATTTCCAAAATAGGTTCTATTGCCGTAGCATCTATAAACATGCTATCGACTCTAATGGAAATTGCTTCATATGAATCGGGGTATTCGAGTGAACTCTTGATTGTCTTTTCAACTAATAATGCGGCTTTTTCTTCATTGGATGGTGTGCAGGAAGTCATTACCAATGCAATTGCACAGAATAAATAATGTAGCTTGTTCATAATCAATGGTATTATCTTAAGCAAAGATACTAACAATGATTAATATGGCAATCATTTTCGTTTTGATTTTATAGAATGCCAATAATAGTATGTTATTAGTGTTTGCTATAGAATTATATTGGTGTCCGATAAAAGTTTTGTATGGATAAAAAACGACCTTACAAGGTGGTATGAGTATTTAGGAGTAAGATTATATACAGCAAGACCTATATTTGGAAAGTTTCGCTGAAAGCGATAAATGAAGTATCTTTAAATCCAATATAAATTTATAGTATAAAGATAAAAAAAACAGCCCGACCGTGTGGGGTCGAGCTGTTGAGGTATGAAGTATTTGGTTATTATTCTTGGAAGAGTTTGCCAAATTCTTCTGTGCTGATCTCTTTTACATCGAGTTTTACAGCATTCTTGATAGCATTTTGTATCTTAGCCTCAGTAGCACGGTCAATCAATTGAGCGCGTGACTCTTTCGACTTGAGCATCTCTTGTGAGTAGTTCTCGAGGAGTTCGTCGGGAACGTTGCTCATGCCGTATTGGGCAAATTGTTGACGAGTTACGCTGATAGCAAGAGCCTTGATGTCTTCGTCGTCAACTTTTACCTCAAATGTCTTAGCGATGTGCTCTTTGATGAGGTGCCATTTGAGGTCGGCTTCCATTTTGCCATACTCTTCGGCGATGTTTTCTTCAGTATATTTCTCGTTAGTAGCAACCAACCAGCGTTTGAGGAACTCAGCGGGCAATTCGAATTCGCCAACAGCAGCCTCAATAGCCTTGCGGGCATCGATACCGAAGCGATAGTCGCTCTCGGGAGCCAATTGAGCAGCAATCATTTCGCGTACTTTGGCAGTGTACTCCTCTTCGTTCTTAACTGCATCCTTGCCGAAGATGCCATCGAAGAACTCTTGGTCGTGCTCGGCGGGTTGCAAGTGTGTGATTTCGGTTACTGTCATTTCAAAGTCGTTCTTAACTTCAGCAGCAACCTCACGGTCGATGTTGAGCATAGAAGCCAACTCGCCTACTGAGTCTTGGCATGCAGCAGCGGGGTTGAATACAACTTTGTCACCAACCTTTACGCCGTTGAATTTTTCTTTCTCGGCTTTGATGTAAGCGGGAGAGAGGATTGTGCTTTCTACAACAATACCACCCTCTTTGGCTACACCATTCTCAAGCTCTACCATTGAACCTTTGATAAGGTCGCGCTCTTCGGTTGAAGCCTCAACAGTGATTTGTTTGCCTTGACGTTGACGGAACATTTCGTCTTGCTTGCCTACCATCTCGTCAGTAACAGCAATGTTGTAGTAAGGTACGGTGATGTTATTGTCAATTGCTACGTTGATTTCGGGAGCAATAGCAATGTCGAATTTAAATGTGAAGTTTTCGTCTTTCTCGATGTCGATAGTTTGGTCTTCGGCAGTCATAGGCTCACCGAGGATATTCAACTTGTTGTCGTTGATGTAGTTGTAGAGAGCCTCTGAGATAAGACGGTTTACTTCCTCAGCCTTAACAGCCTTGCCAAACATTTTTACCAACACGCCTTGGGGTACGTGACCACGACGGAAGCCGGGGATATTGGCGCGCTCGCCATACGCACGAAGCGATTTTTTTACTCTGTCTGCATAGTCGGCTTTCTCAATTTCGATTGAGATTACCGCATTCATTTGATCAATGTTGCTGTGTGAAACGTTCATTTCAAGCGATATTATTTAGTTAATATTTTTATTTTCTACATACTTTTCTATTACGCAAACAACCCCTCGGTTGAGGGGTAATTCGATAAGAGAGTGCAAAATTAGTGCTTATCTTTCGATATTCAAACAATTATAACGATTTTTTCACTACAGCAGGTGCGAAAAAATGATTATTTTATTGTCGGAATATTACTTTATGCGAATGTCGCTCATCAGTTTTTCGTAGAATTCATCAAGCTCACGATCCATTTTTTCCCAGAACTCGTCGCCTATCATGATGTTTTCTTTATCGATGGTGAGCAGCTCGGCCAATACATTCATTTGTTCATCGACGTACAACAATGAGAATGGCCCGTTATATTCGGTTTCATTAAACAACTCGAAGAGTGTATCTCCATTGACTACTTCGCTGAGTAATGCAATGAATTGCTCTTCGGCTTCTTCAGCTGTAACATTGGCACTCCATTCATCCCATTCGTTCAATTGCGCGGTGTACAGGATATTGTCGTTGTCATCATATATGATTAATGATGCTTCGTTCTTGTTATCTAAGCGCACATACATGTCGCTTAATTGCATGTTGAGCGAACGAACTTTCATCAATACACTGACAAATGTGTCGTGCAATGATTGACCTAATATATCCTGTGATGTCTTCATACCAAGTTTTTATTACCGAATAATAGTGAATGACCTGCAAAAATGCGTCTCATTATTATCTACTTTATGATAAATGAGTGCCGTTTTTTTACGGGGTCTACTGCAAAGATACGATTTTTTTACCAATAGATACAAATATATGCCATTCATTTTTTATGGTAAATATTTTTCTGCTATCTTCGCATAAGATTTACACCACAACATCTTAGTTCAACAGAATGAAGGATATTACACCTATCACCTTGCCGGGGGTGGAAAATAAGCGCCCTATTATTATTGCAGGACCTTGTAGTGCCGAGAGTGAACAACAAACTCTCGAAACGGCGCATAGCTTGGCTGCTATGGGTATCAAGATATTTCGTGCCGGAATATGGAAGCCTCGTACCAAACCCGGTTGTTTTGAGGGTGTGGGTGCTGTGGGCTTGCCTTGGTTGCGACGTGTCAAGGCCGAGACAGGCATGTACACTGCTACCGAAGTAGCTACAGTGCAGCATGTCGAGGAGGCTCTCAATGCAGGTGTCGACTTGTTGTGGATAGGTGCTCGTACAACAGCCAACCCATTTTCGATGCAACTCATTGCCGATGTTCTCAAGGGTGTGGATATACCTATAATGGTAAAGAATCCTGTTAACCCCGACTTGGAATTGTGGATAGGTGCTATCGAAAGGCTCTATAATGCAGGTCTCAGGCAGATAGGTGTTATACATCGAGGATTTACATCGTACGAGAAGCATCTATATCGCAATCTGCCTCAATGGCACATCCCTATCGAGTTGCGTCGTCGATTGCCTCACATATCTATCTTTGGCGATCCCAGCCACATCGGTGGCAGTAGAGAGTTCATTGCTCCCCTATCGCAGCAAGCTATGGATTTGGGTTATGAAGGACTTATTATTGAGTCGCACTGCAATCCGGCTGTGGCATTGAGTGATGCACAGCAACAAGTTACACCCTCCGAGCTTGCGAATATACTGTCTGATATTGTTGTGCGCGAGGTTTCGCAAATCACCGAAACGCTTTCGCAACTGCGTCAACGCATTGATAATCTTGATAATGACCTTATCTCGTTGCTTGCCGAGCGTATGCGTGTGTCGCGCGAGATAGGTCACTATAAAAAAGAGAATAATATGCCTATTTTCCAGGCGCATCGATATGATGAAATACTCACCAAGCGCATGGCACAGGCCTCTTCATTGGGTATGAGCCCCGATTTTATGAAGAGTGTACTTGAGGCCATACACGAGGAGTCGGTACAACAACAAGTGCGTCTGTTTAATGAGAATAAATAGAGCAACTTGAGGCTGTGTGCTCTCAAGTTGCTCCATTCTTGTGATATCAATTCGGTTACCTCTTGCGTGACCGAATTTTTTTATTGTTGCAATACCCATTGGGCATATAAGGTCATATCTTTGTCGGTATTCATAGACTCTGCTATATCGATATCAGTACCTTTACCATCGGCTCGGGTATTCCATCCTACCAATATGTAACCAAAACGCTCAAACGTAGGTATTTCCAGACGGCTGTTGGTTTGTGTTACTATTTTTTGTGTGGCGGTTGTTATGTCGCTATCTTTAAGCGTACCACTATTACCGTCGTAGGTAATTACCACATGTGTTACATCGCCACCTTTCAAGGTAACAGTACCGCCTTCGTTGGCAACGTTGGGATTAGGCACATACGACATTGTCATGTTGTCCATAATGCGACCGCTGTTGATGGTAACGGCTGCATTTTCGCCTTCGGCATAGAGTCCGCCACCATTCATTACTGCCATATTTCCCGATATATTGGGGTTTGTATTACCATTACCCTCTATACCTACCACTACGTTGGCACGATTGCTCGAACCTTTCATGTCGACATTTATACCACCACCGTATCGGTCGCAGGTATTGTTGGTAATATTACCGCTCAATATGTTGACACTAAGGTCGTTGTTGAGGGTCGATACATACAAGCCGCCGCCACTGCCACCAATATTGTTGTCGCTGTAGGCCGAGTTTCCCGATATTTGGGCATTACCCTGCATGCTGAAGTCGCCCTTGCGGATGTATATACCTCCACCATTACCGCCTTGGGTGAGGTTGTTGATAATCTGTGCATTACCGCTCATTTCCACTCCGTCGCCTTCGAGATATACAGCGCCACCATGTCCGTTGGCAGTGCAGTCTTCAATAATACCGCCACTCATGATAAACGATGAGTTCGATTCGCCTTGAATAAATACCGCTCCACCGTTATTGGCATAACAGTTGCGTATTGTACCACCGCTCATGGTCATTGTGCCATATTCGAGGAACACCGCTCCACCGTCTTTTCTTACGTGGTAGTAATCTTCGTCATTCACATCGCTGTTGCGGATAGTACCACCCGTCATCTTCAAGTTTGACGCCTCAGATGAACCGGATGACATTACAAACTGTGCTTGGATGTCACCACCGCCTATGGTGATGTCGGCTTTGCCTATCGTGCCACCTTTGGGGTCGCTACTCAATCCGCCACCAATAGATCCGGTGCGGATAATGGGATTGCCCGAGATGATAACAGTGGCATTTCCGCCGTTATATTTTGTGCTGCTTGAGTTTGCTCCGCCGGTACATGCACTACCACCACCAATACTGGTACCGGTAAGGCTCTTAGCTACCACTACACCCCCTGTAATTTCAACATGTGCGTTGCCACCTACTTTCGTTTGGCTACTACCGCCACCTATAGCTGTTCCAAGTTCCGATTGTGCGTAGATATTACCACCACTGATATACACATTGCCTGTGTTTCCGGCATTTGCGCTTGAGCCGGCACCACCAATGGCACTACTGGGTATTGCCCATCTATTGGCATGGTTGTAGGCATAGACATTTCCACCGGTGATGCGTACAATTCCTATACCACCTGCCGAGTGGAAGCCGATACCACCACCTATGGCAGTACCAGTAGTTGTGGCTACAGCTGTTATTATACCGCCGTTGATGGTTATTGTTGTCGAGCCGTTTCCACCTCCACCTATAGCACTGCAATTTTCAGCTTTGGTAGTTCCGGCATATATCACACCACCGTTTATTACTATGCCGTATGCTTCTTGTGCACTGTCATTTGCACCTATTGCAGCATTCCAGTGATTGGAATAATAACCTGTGCCTGAGGTAATACCAACATCCGAACCTGGACCAACTTTATGTCCGTCAACATCAGCTACCGTTAATGAACCGGTTCCTTCAAAGATTATCTCTGAACCGTTAGTAGAGGAGGTATTATAATAGTGTACATTG
>JAGBHF010000032.1 GCA_017935645.1 Bacteroidaceae bacterium
GAAGGTAACAGCAGTGACAATATACATGCCGCGCCATTCGCCCTTGAAGTGGCTGGTGCGGTAGCCATACCCACACTCCGATGCTTTGATTGTACACTCTTTGAGTGTGTCGGTGGCAAGTAGTGTAACCGACTCTATGACATCGCAAGCCTCTACGCCGTAGGCTCCTACGTTCTGTACAGCACTTGCACCCACAGTGCCGGGTATGTATGAGAGATTTTCAATGCCATACCAACCTTGCGCCACGCAGTGTGCTACAAATTCGTCCCATATCCAGCCACTGCCGGCTTGTACCAATATCTCGTTGTTGCCTACGGGTGTAACGTTGAGTGTTTTGATGGTCGAGTGCAGCAGCAGGCCGTTGTATCTCTTGACAAAGAGCAAGTTGCTACCCTCACCGATGGGCATGAATGTCCATTCACGCTCCTTGGCGACTTGTAGTAGTTGGCGCAGTTCGTCGACCGATTGGTAGTCGGCCCATGCTTGGGCTTGTGTTGCTATACCGAATGTATGTCGGCGTGTGATATCGATATTTTCTTGTATCATGATGCTAATGTCAGTTATTGTCGGAACTCCTCAAGTACTCCGTCGTTGAAGAAAAGGTATGCTCCGCTGTTGTATAGCCATTGTTCTTTAACTCCGTTGTATGTAGGTATCTTGTTTACCTCGGCAGGAACTCCTATCGACAGGCGGCATTCGTTTTTGGTCATGCCAAGGAGCAAGCGATTTTCGGTGATTGCCTGCCACACCTCGTCAGTAATCTCGCTGTGTGTGTCACGAGGATTTTGATAGGTGAAAAGCCGGTCGAACGTAAGCATTTGAGTGTAGGTAGAGCTCTTGGTTGTGATAAAAACCTTTGCCTCAATGCCACGGTCGTCGGTGAAGTGTATGGCCAGTGGTAACACGCTGTTGCCGGGCTCAACCGCCTTGATATCCACTGCAATGAGATGACGTCCTTGAATGACTTCGCCTTGAAGATTGTACCAATGGTTGGTAAGAATGTATAACTGCTTGCCTACAAAGAGTGAACGTGCCATAGCGACGTCGTCCATGTCGATAAGCGAAGGTATAAGAGGGGTGTACTCCGACTCCTCTATCTCCTTGATACTCTTACCGGTGTAGTATGAATAAGTGTGCCCGTTACATTCATACAGCAGATACACCAACGCTTTGTTGCCAAAGATGTTTTCCTCTTTGTAACCTTTGTAAAAGAAGGTCTTGCCCATAAGTCCGCTGTTGTATAGCGGAGCATTACCTTCAGGGCGAAGCATGGGCGACAGAGCATCTTCGATTGAGGTAAAAGCCTTACCCTCAAGCCACGTGTGACATCCTTTGTGCGAAAAATTATTGTCTATCACCAACTCCTCGATAGTGGGCATATATACCTCTTCCTTGTCGACCTTGATGCGAGGTGTCGACTCGGTTGCTGTATAGCACGAAGTGGCAAGGGTGCTCAATGCCAATAGTGCGAATGTGAGTAGTTGTAGTGATAGTCGTTTCATATTACAAAAGTAGTGAAATATTTTTATTCAGTAGGTCAATAAAGTTTAAAGTTTGGATTCGGGCTGATAAGTCGAAAAAAAATAAAATAATGGTGTCGACCAAACCTTTTCGGCATACCTGATGTTATACTATCGAACAGTGCCACACAACGACATGGCGATGTTGTGAGTGAGTGTGGCTTGAATGAGACGCAAAGTATCGCATTCGCCGCTGTTCATGATTACTATAGGCACTACAATGCAATAATGATATTCTTGTTTTTTGTGTGTTTCATTGGTATTATTGTCCTTATCTCCCCCTCGTGGGTATGATAAGATTCCTCTTTCTTGTTTTTGATACCGGGAAGGCTGCATCGTGATGATGCGGTCTTTTCGCGCTATATATATTATATGTATAGCAAAAGAGGGATGCTCTGAAGTGAGCATCCCTCTTTATATAGCGAATAATTCAGTCTATTATTCTTCGCCCAAGAGGATTTCGAGGATTTGCCATGCTGAGCGAGATACGGGAGAGCCCGGACCAAAGATAGCGGCAACGCCTGCTTGATAGAGGAAGTCGTAGTCTTGAGCGGGGATAACACCACCGGCGATAACGATGATGTCCTCGCGACCGAGTTTCTTCAACTCCTCAATAACTTGGGGAACGAGAGTTTTGTGACCGGCAGCAAGAGACGATACACCAAGAACGTGAACGTCGTTCTCTACTGCTTGACGAGCAGCCTCGGCGGGAGTTTGGAACAAGGGTCCCATATCAACGTCGAAACCACAGTCGGCGTAACCTGTTGCACAAACTTTGGCACCACGGTCGTGACCGTCTTGTCCCATCTTGGCAATCATGATACGAGGTTGACGACCTTCGCGTTTAGCGAATTTTTCGCACAATTCAGTAGCTTTCTTGAAGTCGTCGCTTTGTTTGTTTTCTGAAGAATACACGCCTGAAATAGTTCTGATTACAGCTTTGTAGCGACCTGCTATCTTCTCGCAAGCGTCAGAGATTTCGCCCAATGTAGCGCGAACGTGAGCTGCTTTAACGGCGAGGTCGAGCAAGTTACCTTCTTTAGTTTCAACACACTTAGTGATAGCCTCGAGAGCTGCTTGTACGGCAGCCTCGTCGCGTTTGCCCTTCAAGTCTACGATGCGAGCAACTTGCGATTCGCGTACGGCAGTGTTATCGATTTCAAGAATATCGATAGGAGCCTCTTTGGCAAGACGGTATTTGTTAACACCCACGATAGTTTGTTTGCCTGAGTCGATGCGAGCTTGAGTACGAGCAGCAGCCTCTTCGATGCGGAGTTTGGGGATACCTGTCTCGATAGCCTTGGCCATACCACCCAATTTCTCAATCTCTTGGATGTGTTCCCATGCTTTGTGAGCCAACTCGTTGGTCAACCACTCTACATAGTAAGAACCTGCCCAGGGGTCAATCTCCTTAGTGATGTAAGTCTCTTCTTGGATGTAGATTTGAGTGTTACGAGCGATACGAGCCGAGAAGTCGGTGGGAAGTGCGATAGCCTCGTCAAGTGCGTTGGTGTGCAACGATTGAGTGTGACCAAGAGCAGCACCCATAGCCTCGATACAAGTACGACCTACGTTGTTGAAAGGATCTTGCTCGGTGAGTGACCAACCTGATGTTTGCGAGTGAGTACGCAATGCAAGTGATTTGGGGTTCTTGGGATTGAATTGTTTAACAATCTTAGCCCACAACATACGAGCAGCACGCATCTTGGCAACCTCCATGAAGAAGTTCATACCAATAGCCCAGAAGAATGACAAGCGAGGAGCAAATGCGTCGATGTCCATACCGGCGTTAACACCTGCGCGGAGGTACTCAAGACCGTCGGCGAGTGTGTAAGCAAGCTCGATATCGGCAGTAGCACCGGCCTCTTGCATGTGATAACCTGA
>JAGBHF010000033.1 GCA_017935645.1 Bacteroidaceae bacterium
GTTAGCGAGATAGGGGGCTGTTGCGATTAAGCGAGTGCAGAGCCGTGCTTGCAAGGGCTATGCCGAGCGTGAGCAACTTGGTCGATAGACAACTATCACGCAAGTGACTGAGGGGTTAATTGAAATTTTTTACGTTCGGTGATATCCTTCAACCCCCTCGGCTTGCAGCAACTCCCCCTATATTTTCCATGCGGAAAACACATGGGGAGAAAAGGTTACCATGTGTGATATGAAAATTGCCCCAACAGAAATATTCTGTGGGGCAATGCTTGTGTTAAAAGGTATTTTCTTCACTACAGCACCACCTTGGCAGTAGCACCGCTATTGAGGCGGGCTATATATACTCCTGCAGGAAGTGCTGTTATGTCTATTGTAGCTGTTGTAGCACCTGTGCGGATGGGTTGTGTTGCTACCACACGGCCTGTAGCATCGTAGAGCGTGATAGCTTCGCCTGTCGATGCTGTGGGGAATTCTATCGTTAAAGTGCCGTTATAAAGGTAAGTCCTAAGATTTCCACCTTCGGTCTTTGTCTTTTCTACATCAAGAAAAACTCCGTCGCGTATAGTACCAATGTGTTTCTTCTCGTACATTCCCAAGTATACCTCATAATTGTCTTGTGTAAGCCCCGGTATTTGTGTATAAAATGATGTTAAATGCCAGCAATCACATAAAGGTGGTATATTATAGTAGGATATATATATATTGCCTTCTTTTTCTTCAACAAACATCCCCCAATCACCGAAGCTTTCGTCGAAAGGATAACCGGACATTTCTAAAGTCCCATTTTGAAACGAAATGTTGGTAAATATCTCACTATCAGGCATGGAACCATCTGGATTCTTAGGGTATCTCGTTCCTTTCTTTATTGCAAAATTCCTGATATTATCATCACTGAAAGCAATGATAAACTCTTCGTTCGATAATAGTCTTTGTCTTTCATATTTTGTTTCAGGGAAAAGTCCATATGTAATAGAGCCTATACTATCTACCCATACATCGGTGTTGTTCGGATTGTGGATGTCCTGCAAATATATACTTTTACGAGTTTTCTTTTCACCAAACGAACTATTCTCGGTAAATACTACGTCTTTAATATTGACAACAGTCATTTCAGTACCGTTGGGCATGGTAACATTATCGCCTACTTGCAGTCCCATGTCAAGCACCAATACTTCTTCCTGTGTTTCATAGCTATACAAGAACACCTTCGTTCCATCTTCTCTTATGGCATGGTTTTGTGTGTTTACTCTATAATAATTGCGTTCGTTGATAACAGTATCTATATCCCAAATGCAAACTTTATAAATACCCTTTTCGGGATGGTACAGCCTATGGCTATCAAACTTTCTGTATAACTCGGCAAAAGAACTTATACAAACAAACAACACCATTGTAGAAAATAAAATCCTTTTCATGATATTCTTTTTTAAGGGGTTAATTTTTGCGCAAGTTATTGAAACCGAGCGAGAAAGTCAATGGTTTGCAGAGATTGTTAATAAATATTAACAATCGGGGGGGTAATTTTGTTTTGTTAACAATATGCGTGTGCGCGAAATAAAATATAAGAAATCATGTTCATCCATTTCAAACAGGTAATTTACAGGTAATTTCTAGCCGCCTGAGTAAAAATGGAAGCTCAAAACTTGTGTATGTCAATAAAAAGTTGTTACTTTGCGCCGCATTTCGTAATCTCTGGCAGTGCAAGAGGCCTGTGAATATTGCGAAAATAACATTTTAATAGCTATAAAAATGGATTTTATTAAGATTGTAGAAGAAGCATTTGCTTCAGAAAAGAAACAACACCCCGAATTCAAGAGCGGTGATACTATCACAGTTTCTTACCGCATCCAAGAGGGTAACAAAGAGCGTATTCAAGATTTCCGTGGCGATGTAATTCGCATTTCGGGTCATGGTGATAAAAAACGTTTCACCGTACGCAAGATGTCGGGTAACGTTGGTGTAGAGCGTATCTTCCCCCTCGACTCTCCCTTCGTTGATAAAATTACAGTTAACCGTCGTGGTAAAGTGCGTCGTGCTAAATTGTACTACTTGCGCAAACTCACCGGTAAGAAGGCCCGCATCCGCGAAAAACGTGTCTAATACAAGGCACACGCTTTGCAAGATAAAAAACCGCATTGTCATCGACAGTGCGGTTTTTTTGTGTATTTATGCTATGTACTTATTAACAGAAGAATAGAATGATCGCCAATATAGCTACTGCAATACCTGCATATTGCACTCCTTTGAGGCGCTCGCCGAAGCCTATGCGACCTACAAGTGTGGCTATGGTGACGATGGCGATGTTGTATATGGGATAGAATATGCCACTGTCGATAACCATGAGCGACTTGAGCAGAAAGTAGGTACAACCAACATTGACACTGCCCAGTACAACGCCGGCTGCCACATTGCGCCATGATAGTGGGGCGCGCTGTGAGCGAGGCATAAACATGTAGTAGAGCAATGTAAATAGCAGTGCCGATAGGAAGGCTATGCCGGTGACGAGGCTGAGGTCGGCATCGCTGCCTCCGGCGTTGGCTACAAGTTGCTGCGAGAGCTTGAGCAGGAAGTTGGTAATGCCGTAGCAAGCAAAGACGAGTAGGGGATATATCCATTGTTGTGTGGTCGACTTACCGTTGCTCCGATGGGGAAAAATGAGTAGTAGCGAGGCTATGACCAATGCCGAGGCTATCCAACGTGGCTCGTTGCCCTGCAGGAAGAGGTAGGCACACAGTACCGGGATGATAAATGCTACCCTTGCGGCAATGGTGGCTATGGCTATGCCGTGTGAGCGAGTGGCCATGTTCATGGTGACAAACGAAGCCATCATAAAGAGGCCTACAAGGATGGTGGGGAGTAGCCAACTGCCTATGCCTGTGGCCGACAGTCCTTGTGAGGCATTGCCCACCATGCCCAATACGAATGCTACTACATAGTTGACAGCAATGGCTTGCAAGGCGTCGATGCCTCGTTGCTGAAATATCTTGAATAATATGGCAAACAGTGAGCCGAATGTAATGGCTATGATAAGGTATAGCATAGTTGTACTTATTCTTTTTTAGGTGCTAAGATATGAAAAAATCTTCAATTGTTTTCAAAATACTATCTATAACATAGCTCTTATACCTAAATATGGTTAGTTATAAATGATTATTATAGATTTTAAAAATACCGAATTTTGGTTATTGCCGAACTTTCGTCACCCCTCTACCTTTGCGGTGTAATTTAATAGTATTTTTTTGAAACGTGTCGTATAGGTATATTTTATTAACAGTGGCACTTCTGTTGGCTTCGACCAACGCTGTAGCCAAGCCAATATCGGGATTACAAGGTAAAGTCACCATTGAGGGAGAAAAAGATGCTTCACATGTAAGTGTATATCTTAAAGGTACATCTTATGGTTGTTTTACAGACGAACAAGGTACTTACCGTCTCATTGCACCTTCGGGACAGTACACGATGGTAGTTAGTTCACTCGGATACACAACGGCCGAGCAACCTGTAGATGTTGCATCGGGTGTAATGACAACCTACAATATCTCATTAGAGTCCGATAACCGACAACTTGACGAAGTGGTGGTTGTATCGACCGGTGTAAGTCGAGTAAAACAATCGGCTTTCAATGCTGTGGCATTAGAAACTAAAGAGTTGCAAAATAGCACTAAAAATCTTGGCGAAGCATTGTCAAAAATTCCGGGTATGAAGTTGCGTGAGTCGGGCGGTGTGGGTTCTGATATGCAATTGACACTTGATGGATTCAGTGGTAAACATATCAAAGTGTTTATAGACGGAGTGCCACAAGAAGGCGTCGGCAACTCGTTTAGCATCAACAATATACCGGTAAGTTTTGCCGATCGTATAGAGGTGTACAAAGGTGTTGTTCCGGTAGGTTTCGGAACCGATGCTATAGGAGGAGTAATTAATATTGTTACCAAAAAGAAACGTCGCAATTGGTTTCTTGATGCTTCTTACTCATATGGCTCTTTCAACACCCATCGTACCAATGTACATTTTGGACAAAGTTTCGATAATGGTCTTACATACGAAATAAATGCATTCCAAAACTACTCCGACAACAACTACTACGTAAATGCACCTGTCGAAGATTTCGAAACAGGGCGTATCGACAAAAACAAAAAGGAGCATGTACAGCGATTTAATGACACCTATCACAACGAGGCCGTCGTTGCCAAAGTTGGTTTTGTACAAACCAAGTGGGCCGATCGCTTGATGTTGGGTTTTACCTACTCACATATGTATAAGGAGATACAAACCGGTGTGCGACAGGAAATTGTATATGGAGAGAAGCATCGCAAAGGATACTCGCTCATGCCGTCGCTCGAATATCGCAAACGTAATATCTTTACTGAAGGACTCGATGTCACACTCACTGCCAATTACAATCGCAACATCACTACCAACGTCGATACTTCATCTTACAAGTATAACTGGGTAGGTGACAAAAAACTGCTGAACTCGCCCGGAGAGCAATCTTATCAGCATTCACGAGCTAATAATGACAATTGGAATGCTACGCTCAACTTCAATTATCGTCTGGGCGATATGCACTTGTTCACACTCAATCATGTGTTCAACTCATTTCATCGTAGCAACACATCTTTGCTGGCTGTCGAGGAGCAAACACAAGCTATCGACAAAGAGACCTGTAAGAATATCACAGGACTATCGTATCGCCTGATGCCCAATAATAAGTGGAACTTATCGGTATTTGGTAAGTACTACAACCAATTTGTGGTAGGACCTGTTGCAACCTCATCCAATCAGAGTGAGTATGTTCGTACTACGCGCAACGTCGATTCTTGGGGATATGGTATAGCCGGAACATACTTTATCATACCTTCGTTACAAGCCAAGGTGTCGTACGAGAAGGCATACCGTCTGCCCACTATCGAGGAGATGTTTGGCGATGAAGATTTGGAGATAGGAGATGTGGGTATACGTCCCGAAAACAGCCACAATGTAAATGTTAATTTGGCTTATAACCAGACATTTGACACACATTCGCTATATGCCGAAGCCGGCTTGGTATATCGTAATACCAACGACTATATACAGCGCAATATCACCGACCTGAGCGGAGGTAAGTCGGCTGCAACCTATATCAACTACGGCAAAGTACAAACATTGGGATACAACTTGTCGGTGCGATATAGCTATAGCAAATGGCTGAGTATTGGTGCCAACTTTACACAAATGGACGTGCGCGACAACATGCCCACAGCCTTAGGCTCGTCTGTACCCAACTTGTCATATAAAGAGCGTATGCCCAACATACCCTATATGTTTGCCGACTCTGATATATCATTCTATTGGAATGACCTATTCGGCAAAGGGAATAAACTAACGGTAACATACGACAATCAGTATATGCACAGTTTTACCTACTATTCGTCCAACATAGGAGCCAATAAAGGCGACTATATAGTCCCCGACCAATTCTCTCACAATGTTTCAGTAGCCTATAGCTTGCATCATGGACGATACAATTTTATTGTGGAGTGTCGCAATATTACCGATGAGTTGCTATACGATAATTTCAGCCTGCAGAAAGCCGGTCGGGCATTTTACGGAAAAATACGAGTATACTTCGGAAAATAATATCAATAAATAAACGTTATAAAAATGAAAAAGAAAAATTTTATCTACTTATTATTAATAGCTTCTGCAATGACATTTGTTGCATGTGACGAGAACAACAATACACCACCTACCGACACGGTAGAGGGAGCGTATGTAATAGCATCATCAGTGACAGCCTCAGGCAATACCACGTATGTGTTACTTACATCCGACAAACTCGAAGAGGGTTCTGTGTCGGCTGTAAACAATGGTCTTGTCAATGAAGGTGCCACATATTGGGTTTTCTACCGCAACAAATATCTGTATGGACTCACATACAACCAAGGCAATGCAGGCACAACACGCTCGTACATCATGGGGGACAATGGTGTTGAGGCTCGTGCAGCCGAATATGCTGTACGTCGTTTTACTACATACGGCATATACGATAAGTATATCATGACAACATCGACCGGTGATGGTCCATCGGAGTATGCCGATGAGAACGGTTACATACCACAATCGTTCTTGGTATCGTGGTTGGACGTAGAAGGCGAAACATATGTCACCAACGATACCCGACAAGAGATATATAACGCAGAAAATTTCCTTGGCAATGGCGAGTATGTAACATTGGCCGGCTTATTGGAGAGCAATGGCAAATTGTGGAGCGTTGCCGTACCCATGGGTTTGAGTCAATATGGCGTAAAAGATGGCAATGGTCGTTGGGTGCGTGATGGATATGCCGATCTTATCAAGACCGAAGCTGGTGGCTCGGGTAGTGGTGCTTATGAGAAAGACGAACTGCAATGGACTCAATATCCCGATGAATGCTGGGTAGCCATATTTGATGACGAAACATTGAGTTCAAAAACGCTTATCAAGACCGACAAGATAAGTTATGCATGCGGACGTTACAAGTCGCAGTATTACCAAACAATATGGGCTGCCGATAATGGCGATATCTACGTATTCTCGCCCAGCTATGCCAAGACGATGAAAGATGTTCGTCAAAAGACAACCCTTGATGCCGGAGTCGTGCGCATCAAAGCCGGCACAAAAGAGTTTGACCCCAATAACTATTACAATATCGAATCACAAACCGGTGGCAAATCGTTCTTGCGTTGCTGGCATATTGCCGACGACTATTTCTTAATGTTGATGTACGATCGCCCATTGACCGAGAGTGGCTTTACAGCCAACCAATTGGCTGTATTCAAGGGTGAAACCGGCCAATTGACATACATCGATGGCATGCCCGAAACCGAAAAGATTTCAAGCTTTGGTAATGCTGTATATAACGAAAATGGTAAGGTATATGTCACTGTTACTACCACCGATGGTTATCCTTCCATATATGTAATAGACCCCACTACAGCAACTGCCTCTAAGGGTGTTACTGTAGAAGCTACACAAATTAATGGCGTAGGTCTGTTGTTACCCATAGATAAATAATGATTATGAAAAAATTATTCCGTCAATTACACCTTTGGCTCTCTATTCCGTTGGGGCTTGTAATAACAGTTATCTGTTTCTCGGGTGCTATGCTCGTCTTTGAGAAAGAGATAACCGAGTGTGTGCAACACGATATATATTTTGTCGAAGAGGTTAAAAACTCACCTCTGCCTATCGACTCATTGATTAGCAATGTAGCACCCACACTCAACGAAGGTGTGTCGATTACAGGTATCACTGTTTCGTCCGACCCCGAAAGATGTTATAAAGTAAATCTTTCAAAACCTCGTAGGGCGGCTATATATGTCGACCAATATACAGGCGAGGTGAAAGGCAGCAGTAGCCGACTTCCCTTTTTCAACACAATGTTTCGTCTTCATCGTTTCTTGCTTGATAAGCGCGATGCTAATGGCGGTGTTTTCTGGGGAAAGCAAATTGTGGGTATTAGCACTTTGCTATTTGTCGTAATACTTATAACCGGCATAATACTCTGGTGGCCAAAGTCTAAAAAAGCATGGAAAAACCTTGTAACCATACGTCTGCGCAGTGGTTGGAAACGTTTCTTGTACGACTTACATGTGGTGGGTGGTATGTATGCAATTGTATTTCTATTGGCAATGGCTCTCACCGGTCTTACATGGTCGTACCCTTGGTATCGCAACGCTTTTTACAGCCTGTTTGGAGTAGAACAGACCGTACAAAAGAACAACACCAAAGGTAATGAACACAATGACAAACGAGAGAAAAAAGCCCCCGACTCGTCGATTGATACAGTGTTTGTGGCAGAGCCTCAATCACCCTATTTGCATTGGCAAGATGTGTATGAGTATGTAGCGCAAGAAAACGCTGATTACAAGCAAATAACCATATCAAATGGCTCGGTCAATGTATCTTTTAATCGCATTGGCAACCAACGAGCATCGGATAGCTATAAATTTGACAACCAAACAGGTCGTATAACCGATCATACCTACTATAGCGATAACAATAAACGGAACAAACTTCGCGGGTGGATCTACTCGGTACACGTGGGCAGCTGTGGTGGAATGGTTACTCGCATACTTGCCTTTTTGGCAGCACTATTGGGTGCTACACTCCCGCTTACAGGCTATTACTTATGGATTAAACGTCTGAATAAAAAAAATAAAAAGTAACACAACCCTCATCTTGTTGATTGATTTTGTCAAGAGACTACCACGATTGCACAATCGGTATGGTAGTTTCTTGTGCTATGTTGCCCCAAACCGGTGCGTGATGTGAGAGAAAAAGGAACCTGATATATGCTCAATTTAGTACCTTTCACTATATTTATAGAATATAGGATGCGGTCCGGCATAAAAACTTAAGTAAACTTAGTTTTTCTTCTCACACCTTTCACTATCTTTGTATGACCAATATCTCATGAGTATGGCAACCGAAAAATATATCATAGTAGTGGCCGGTGGTCGTGGTACGCGCATGGGTGGTGATGTACCCAAGCAATTCTTGCCGTTGGCCGGAAAAACAGTGTTGATGCACACGCTCGACCGCATGGCCTGTGCCGAGCCCGAGGCAAAGCTTATCTTGGCATTGCCTCATGACCAACAAGATGAGTGGAAGCGATTGTGTCAGGAGTATAAATATACCCGCTGTCACACTGTCGTCGACGGTGGCGAAACACGTTTTCACACCGTTACCAATGCCTTGGCTCTTGTTCCCGAGGGCGCGTTGGTAGCTATCCACGATGGTGTGCGTCCGTTGGTTTCGGTCGATGTTGTGCGCATAGCATTTATGACAGCCATGAGCCAAGGTGCCGCTATCCCTGTCTTGCCCGTAGTAGAGAGCTTGCGTCGTGTCGAGGGCGATACCTCATGCGCTGTTGAGCGTAGCGCATATCGAGCTGTGCAAACTCCACAAGTTTTCGACTCGACACGCCTTAAAGCCGCCTATTCGGTGACATATCGCGCAGAGTTTACCGACGATGCATCGGTATATGAAGCTGCCGGATATCGAGTAACTTTGATAGATGGCAACCGTGAGAATATCAAGATAACCATACCGCAAGATATAGCCCTTGCCGAAATCATCCTATAGCAGCAATAGTCATGCCCGAGTTGAGCGACCTCGACATAAAGTATCTGCCCGGAGTGGGACCTAAGCGAGCCGAATTGTTGGCGCGCGAGTTGGGTATTCGCTCTTATCGCGACTTGTTGTACTATTTCCCCTATAAGTATATCGACCGTAGCAAGACCTACCGCATCAGCGAGATTAATGGCTCGATGCCCTACATACAATTGCGAGGGCGCATTATCTCGTATACTACGCAAGGCGAAGGTGCTCGACGCAGGCTTATAGCCACCTTTAGCGATGGTACAGGTACTATTGACTTGGTGTGGTTTAAGGGAATACGCTATGTTACCGAGCGCTACAAGACGGGTGTCGATTATACTCTCTTTGGCAAGCCCACGTTATTTAACGGTCGTTACAATATTGCACATCCCGAGATAGACCTTGTCGATGATATTATAGACAAGAACATAGGTCTGCAAGGCTATTACACCACCACCGAGCGCATGAAGAGTGCTTTTGTCAACTCCAAGACACTGCATAAGATGATATACTCGTTGTGGAATTCGATACATGGCCCACTTGAAGAGACTCTCACGCCCGAGGTGATAGAGCGTGCGCGACTCATGGGTATAAACGAAGCGCTGTGCTATATACACTTTCCGCGCACGATCGACGATATGCGTCGGGCGCAATTCCGCTTAAAGTTTGAGGAGCTTTTCTATCTGCAACTGCACATATTACGTTATGCCCGCATGCGCACCCGCAATATCGGCGGTTTTCGCTTTGCTCGCATAGGAGAATATTTCAACCGTTTCTATAGTGAAATATTACCATTCTCACTTACCGACGACCAGAAACAGGTATTGCGCGATATACGTGCCGATGTAGGCAGTGGGCGTCAAATGAATCGATTGCTACAAGGCGATGTAGGTAGCGGAAAGACCATAGTGGCCCTTATGACTGCTCTGATGGCTATCGATAATGGCTACCAAGCCTGTATCATGGCCCCTACCGAAATATTGGCTGCACAACACTATGAGAGTATCTCGGAGATGCTCATGCCGTTGGGGTTGAGGGTGGAACTGCTCACCGGCTCACGTCGTAAGCGCGAGCGCGAACCCATCTTGGCCGGCTTGGCCTCGGGCGATGTGCGCATATTGATAGGTACGCATGCACTCCTTGAAGAGGGTGTAGTGTTCAACAACTTAGGCATGGTTGTTATTGACGAACAGCACCGTTTTGGTGTCGCTCAACGAGCCAAATTGTGGAGCAAAAATACCATTCCGCCTCATGTGTTGGTGATGACAGCCACCCCCATACCGCGTACCCTTGCCATGACTGTGTATGGCGACCTCGATGTGTCGGTTATCAAGCAGTTACCCCCCGGTCGCAAGCCTATCCAGACACTGTTGCAGTATGACAACAAGCGTGCACAACTCAATGCCTCATTGCGTCGACAGTTGCAAATGGGACGCCAAGTGTACATTGTATATCCTCTTATCGAGGAGAGTGAAAAGAGTGATATGAAGAGCCTGTTGGAGGGCTTTGAAACGGTTAAAAAGACCTTCCCTGAGTATACGGTGAGCATGGTACACGGAAAGATGAAACCTGTAGAAAAGGAGGAACAGATGCAACGCTTTGTGCGCAACGAGGCGCAAATTATGGTGGCTACAACCGTAATAGAGGTGGGTGTGAATGTTCCTAATGCTACCGTTATGGTTATTGAGAATGCCGAGCGTTTCGGATTGGCGCAACTACACCAATTGCGTGGACGAGTAGGACGCGGAGGTGAGCAGTCGTATTGTATCTTGATGTCGCGTTACGACCTAGCACAAGACACCCGTAAGCGGCTTGAAATCATGGCTGAGACCAACGACGGATTTATAATAGCCGAGGCCGACATGCGACTGCGTGGTCCCGGCGATATGGAGGGTACACAACAGAGTGGCATAGCATTCGAATTGCATATAGCCAATCTTGCACAAGACGGACAAATATTACAATTGGCTCGTGATGTGGCACAAGAGGTTCTTGAGAAAGACGAACTCTTGGAGCTACCTCGCAACTACACCTTGCGAAAAGAATTAAATCGCAATTATGGCAAGAAGGTGAATTGGGGGCAGATTAGTTGATACTCTTGCGATTAGCATCTTTCTGATTGCAATACAAGGATTGCTTGGTCGTAATATCTTGTGTGAATGTTAATAATATATAAAAACCGCGCTATCCATAAAATTAGTGCAAAAATATTATTAATCAGTGTTTTAATTCTTATTAAAGATATATATCTTTGCACTCGGAGAAATATTGCTTATAGTAATATCTCTTGAGATAGTGACTTATGCTGTCGATTTAATGCCTTGAGAAATCGTATAATGCACCTATGAACGTATTGAAGAACATTTTTGTATCGGTTGCCTTGGGTATGATAATGTGTGTGGGCGCTAATGTCCATGCGCAGGATATTGCCGATGTGCACATGCAACACCACCAACAGATCCTTCAAGGACAGTCGGCCGTGTATGAAGAGATAAATCTTCTCGATACGGTAGCGATGAAAGAGTTGCTCATTACCGAGCCTTGGATAAGCGAGGCGGCACTACTCTATGGTGAGAGTTGGAGTAGCGATCGCGTGAATCCATACGAAGCCAAGAAGATGGAGTTGCCCGATTCTATGGTGATTGATTTGTCTAATTATTGCATCCCCCACAACGGATATATTACCTCCAATTATGGCTGGCGTCGTCGTCGCATGCACCGCGGTATAGACCTCAAGGTGCTCACCGGCGATACCATTCGTGCCGCCTTCGATGGCAAGGTGCGTCTTACCAAGTACGAGCGTCGTGGATATGGTTATTATGTGATTATTCGCCACAATAACGGCTTGGAAACAATATACGGACACTTGTCGAAATTCCTTGTGAAACCCGATCAAGAGGTGAAAGCCGGCGAGCCCATTGCATTGGGTGGCAATACCGGCCGTTCTACCGGTTCGCACTTGCACTTCGAGACCCGATATTTGGGTATGGATATCAATCCCAACGCCATCTTTGACTTCCACAACAAGACTATACGCAAGAATGAGTTGATTTTCAGTCCTAAGTTATTGGCATCCAATGGCCCATCGGCAATCCATGTCGAGGGTACGAAGTATGGACGATATGGAGGCAAGAGTTCGGGAACGAGTGGAGGCTCGGCAACCTATCGTGTGCGCAAGGGCGATACATTGTCGCGCATAGCACAGCGCAACGGTACTACAGTCAACACCATTTGCCGATTGAATGGTATCAAGAAGACCTCTATTCTCCGCCCCGGTCAGGTATTGAAATTGCGATAAATAATTATTGACATAAAACAAGCAGTGCACATCCCGACGGGTGTGCACTGCTCGTAATATACCACCTCAAGTAAAGCGCGGTAATGGCGATGGTGTGCCGGTTAAGGGTGTCATGCAGGGTTGTTACTCCTCATAAGGCGATTGCCAGAATAACTGCTCGTCGCATATACGGGTGTAATACCAATTAATCGAACTCGACTCGGTGTTAATCTTATCGTATGGCATTAGCGCAATGTAGCGATAAGTCTGCCCCTCGATAGGGGTCTCGGCATTGAATCGTGATTCGTCCATGCATACCAAGTAGTAGAGATTTTTAGCCATATAATGGTCTATGTAGTACTCTTTGGTTTGTGTTGACTTATGATTCCAATTAGCATAGTCGTTTATCTGCAATGGCTTGTCGTTGCGGATACGTTCGCGCACCTCGGCAATTGAGAGCATTGTGCCATTCTCGTCCATGACAAAGAGGTCGAACGTAGGATCAACCCACAACCATTTGTTGAGCGTATTGCTATATACTGTGGTAATGACATGGCAATCGCTTACAAGGTTCTTTGGCATACAAGTCACAAATCGAGCCTTGAATCCCATTGCAAGATATACCTCCGTGAGCATTTGTGCCATCATACGGCAATTGACGCCGCGATTTTCCTTTTTGCATAACTCAATTATTGCAGCGGTGTTCTTTATTTCGGGATTATATGAGTTGCCATCGTGCGGCACTGCCTCGTGAATCCAATGTAATAGGTTCTTAATCTTTGAAATCTCATCGCCTGCACCGGCCACGCTGTCTAATTTAAATTGCTCGCGTAGTTGTACCAAGTCGGCATTATTGGGTGCCATATAACGGAATCTTATACCCTCAGGATGTAGCCCTGAATAGTAGGGCTGTGCATCTTTCAATATCTGCTTATAATCGCCCCACTCCTGTAAACGTTCCATACACTTGATAAAACGTGATTCTTGACGTAATGAATTGAGGTCGCTGTCGGTGTTGATATTATATAAATATATCTCCTCTCGGCCAATTACACGGTCGGTGTAATATTCGAAAGTGCTTAATGCACCATTTATGTCGCCCGATAGTGCCCGATAGCACGCCAAATTGTAGTAAAAATTACCACCCAAATCAGTGTCCTGCAAGAGCTCTTGACGCACAGAGTCGGGTTGCTCCATTATGATTTTTCGGTATTGCTCCTGATTGGCGACAAGTAGCTTCCAATTTTGTTTTTCATAGAGTTCGTCGGCCTCTTTGTCGAGGCTGTCGAGTTGTTGTTGCCAAACAGGTGTTTGTGCCCACGTGGTAATTGTTGTCATCACGAGGGTGAGCAGAATAGCCATTTTCAAATTTGCAAAATTTCTTTTCATGTTTTCAACCTCCATCTTTTTGTAGCAATATAGTTAAGGGTAGTTTTATGAGTTCAATATAACACCGACAAGTAGTTAGAAAATCATTAAAAACTACCGCTAATATGAATTAGTTTTTGCAAATTAAAGCAAACTTTTTGTATGTTGCAAATGATAAACTATGTTGGCGAACATAGACCTACGCCTTTATTTCATTAATTACTCGCTGTAGGGTGTCGAGGAATTTGGCTGCGTGTGCGCCGTCCATTTGGGTATGGTGGAATTGAAACGATACATACAATGTTGTCTTAAACAGTGTGCGCTTGTACTTACCCCATATCATAAACGGATTGTTGAATATACCACTATACATGCCCACAGCACCATCTATTTCGTACTGTGCCAATGCTGAAGTGCCGATAACCATATTGTCGGCAGAAAGGTCGTGATCGGAGCAAGTCTCTGCCACTTGTTTTGTAAGGCGCAAGTATTCGTTGTTGAATAGCTCCAAATCCTCGTTATAAGGTAGGTCGCACGAACTTACTTCGCCTGCTTTGTTGGCAACAATGGTGTTTACAGCAATGGTGTCGTATTGCATCAATTTGTCGCCCACGGGCAACATGTAGAACTCCTTGATTTGCGTTGCAGCACGACCAATGCAGTAGCACATCAGCATATTGAATTTTAACCCGCGCTTATGGCTAATTCTCAGCAGGCGCTGCACATTAAGAGTCTTGAAAAATGTTACCATGGGCATCGGTGACTGCATCCACATGTCGAATGCATAGGCGCGAGTCGTCTCTTGGGGATTTATCTCTCTCATAGTGATGGGGTTATTAGACAAAAGGGTCGCAAAGGTAGTAAATTTTTGCAATATCCTCAAAAGCCCGGGGTGTTTGCGTGGGGACTATAATAGCTACTGCTATTTCTTTTCGCTCTTTTCGGCGGCAAGGCGAGCTTGATACTCTTTCATCTTTTTTTGCCATGCTTTGCGTTTGGCTTGGGCTTGCGCTGCCTTGCGAGCCTCATATTCGGCATATTGTTTTTCCAAGAAATTGTCGGCCATAGTAGTGGAGTTGGTGTAGGTGATACAATCAGTTGAGATGGGGCTCGTTGGGGCATAGAAGCCATGCGCGAAATTCTTCGCCAAGTGAGGCTACTATCTCTTGCCAATAGGTGTTGTCATGAGCCATCATAGCCGCCTCGGTATTGTCGAGGTTCGTTACAGCCCAAGTTTTTTCTTCAATTTCCTTTTTGAGTTGTCCGGTAGTCCATCCGCAATATCCGGCAAAGAATTTGATGCAACGTTCGTCGTACTCGTCGCTGTTGAGGTATTCGACAACATCGGCAAAATTTCCACCAATATACAGTCCGTTTTCTAAGGGTATAGCCTCTCGGAATCGATTGCCCAATGTGTGAATGTATAACAATCGACCATGCTCTACTGGCCCGCCAACGTGTAGAGGTATGTGTGTAGGACACGAAGCGTTGCGCAGTACACTGTTGAGGGATATGTTGCTACGGCGATTGAGTACCAATCCTACTGTGCCTTCACTATCGTTGTGGTCGACCAACAGAATGACTGCCCGACGAAAGTGTGCCTCGGTAAGAAAAGGCTCGACAACCAACAAATCGCCCGATTGGGGGTCGCGCTGAGGTTGTTTTATATCGAATATGTCGTTTATGGGCTTCACGAAGGGTATCCGATGCCGGTGTAGACGGTTAATTATATTTTAAATCCGAGTTCGCGCAGTACGGTAGCATTATTATCCTTGACACCTGTAACGGTGTAGGCCAAGAATTCACGACGAATGCCGTATGAGTTGCGTAGTTTCTCAAAGTCGTAGGGCTGGCGCTTGAGGTTGCGAGTCTCAAACAACGGATTGTAGCTCGATAGTACGGCTGTGGCAATGGGGTCGCTATTGCGAGCCAATGCGAGTGTACTTACAGGGGGGGTAGGGGGTACAAGCTCCGAGGTGTCGATGGTTACGCCCAACTCCTTGGCTACAGCCTCGACAATCATGCGAGTGGCATTGGCCTTACCGTCGGAAGAGTAGCCGGCTGTGTGAGGTGTGGCAATAAACGATGCAAACATCAGTGCGGTATTCAAGCGTGGCTCACCTTCCCAACAGTCCATTACAGCATCGCCTACCTTCTCGGTGTTGAGGGCGCGAATGAGTGCGTAGTTGTCAACAATAGCTCCACGAGCCGAGTTGATGATAAGCGGACTGCGTTGTAACGAGTTGAAGAATGCTGCAGAGGCCAAGTGGCAGGTGGCATATTCGCCCTGCATGATGAGGGGTGTGTGAAATGTTATAATGTCTGATTGTGCCGCTATCTCTTCAAGCGAAACAAACTTTTCGTCGCCTTCTACAGCCGCACGAGGAGGGTCATTCAGCAATATCTTCATGCCCAATGCACGGCAATACTTCTCTACGATACTGCCCACATGACCTACGCCCACAATACCTATTGTCATCTCGGCAAGGTTGCGATTCTTTGAACGTGCCCACAAGATAATCGATGCAAGTACATATTGCGCTACCGAGCCGGCATTGCAGCCGGGAGCATTTTGCCAGCGGATGCCATTCTCTTGGCAGTATTGAGTGTCGATGTGGTCATATCCAATCGTAGCTGTGCCCACAAACTTGCAACGAGAGCCATTGAGCAAACGCTTATCGATACGTGTGCGAGTGCGCACCAACAGGATGTCGGCGTCGCGTACAACTGTATTGGTTATTTCGTGGGGTTCATAGTAGCTTATTTGTGCATAGGGTTCGAGCAATCCCTTTAAAAAAGGTATTTTGCTGTCGGCTACTATATGGACTTTTTGTGAGCTCATATTAGATTGTATTAATTGAAAACCTCTGCAAAAATATATTTTTTCTTTGAATAAACCTTTTGTCGATGCAATAATCTTATTGATAAAATTCGCTGTTGCAAGTATGAATTTTCCAAATTTCTCATAATGAGCAATTGCCGAAATTTGTTAAACATCGTAAACTGTAAAATATCGTAGGCTGTGAAACGTGTTATAAGAAAATAAATTGTAAATTTGCATAAAACTATGATTATATGAAACGCGTATTGTTACAAATTGTTCTCGTAATGGCAATGCTCACACCGGCAATGGCGTATGGGCAGAGTGCCAAGATTAAGTTTGACGATACCATGCATGACTTTGAGGCAGTACTCGAGGAGGGTGGCCCCGTTGCGCATGACTTTGTTTTTACCAACGTTGGCGATGCCGCGTTGATTATTATAGAAGTAAATACCAACTGTGGATGCACTGTTGCCGACTTCCCGCAAGCGCCTGTTGCTCCCGGTAAACAAGGGGTGATATCTATTACCTTCGACCCGAAGGGTAATCCCGGCGAATTTGCCAAGGAGATTGTGGTGAAGACCAATGCCAAGAAGAAAAAGAGTCGCCTTCGCATCAAGGGTATGGTTATTCCTCAACAATAAATTAGCGATATGAAAGTAAAGAGCACTTTATTGACGATATTATTTACACTGCTTGCCGAGTGTGTCGTTGCTCAGGCTGTTATATTGTTTAATGAGCAACGTCATGATTTTGGTGAAGTACAAGAGAACTTGGGAGTTGTAACACATAACTTCGAATTTCGTAATACCGGAAATGAGCCTTTGGTAATATCGAAGGTACGTACCTCATGCGGATGTACCGTTCCGGAGTACTCTGAGGCTCCCATTGCACCGGGCGAAACCGGACATGTGAAGATAACCTTCAACCCCTCGGGTCGTCCCGGCAAGTTTAGTAAGGCTATCAATGTGTATACCAATACTATCCCCGAGCGCACCATCTTGCGCATCGTAGGCAATGTAGTGCAGGATAAGGTTGTGCCCGACATGCAGTATGCCTATCGTATAGGTGATGTCGCGCTCAAATCGTTACATCTGTCTATGTCGAAGGTTGTAAAGGGTCGCATCATGGAGGATAGCATGGAGGTAGTAAATGTGGGTGCTGAACCACTTGTGCCTCGCGCTGTGAATGTGCCCCAACACTTAACCGTTACATTCAGCCCCGATACATTGACAAAAGGCCAAGTGGGTGTGATGCGTATAGCCTACAACCCCGACGCTATTGACGACTGGGGGTATCGTCGTGATGAGTTTAATATCGTAGGTACTGTGTCGGAGAATACACCTCTTGAAGATACTCATTACAACACCATTACTGTATCGGGCGTGTTGCAAGAGGATTTTGAGGCCTATACAGTCGAGCAACTTGAGCAAGCTCCTATCTTGGTGGTAGGACGTCAGTCGGTCGACTTTAAAGTAGTAAAAGGAACTAAGAAAGTGCAACGTGAAATATACGTTGTTAATGCCGGATATAGTCCTCTGGTAATACACAAAATACGCACCGATGGTGGCGTGATAGATGCTTACGTGAAGAAAAATAAAATAAAGCCCGGACAGTCGACCAAAATGGTTATTGAACTTGACCCGATGCGTGCTCGTTCCAATGCGTTGTTGAGCGATATATTTATCGTTAGCAACGACCCGAGCAACCCCTCGCAGGCTATCCGCGTTACTGCCGAGTTGAAATGATATTACACACAACGAATTTACATTCAAAACACATACATTATGGAACATCCCGAAAATGATGATTTGTATGCCGGTCTTACCGTAAACAAAGGTATAGAACAGCCGCCCTCGATAAATCCTTATCTGAAAAAACGTGCTCGTCGCAAGTTGTACACAGCCGGTGAGTATGTCGAAGGTATTCTCAAAGGCGATCTTTCGCTGTTGAGTCAGGCTGTTACGCTGGTAGAGAGCAATCTGTATGAACACCGTGCCTTGGCACAAGAGGTTATTGAAAAGTGCTTGCCTCACACTTGCAAGTCGGTGCGTATAGGTATTACCGGTGTGCCGGGTGCAGGTAAGAGTACATCAATCGACGCCTTTGGTCTTCATGTGTTGAAGAAACCGGGCAATAAACTTGCGGTGTTGGCCATCGACCCCAGTAGCGAACGCTCAAAAGGTAGTATATTGGGCGACAAGACTCGTATGGAGAAATTGTCGGTACACCCCGATGCCTTCATTCGTCCCAGTCCATCGGCCGGTTCGTTGGGTGGTGTGGCTCGTAAAACACGTGAAACGATAGTACTATGTGAGGCTGCCGGATTTAACAACATCTTTGTTGAGACAGTAGGTGTGGGTCAGAGCGAAACAGCCGTACACTCGATGGTCGATTTCTTCTTGCTTATACAATTGGCAGGTACGGGCGACGAACTGCAAGGCATCAAGCGCGGTATCATGGAGATGGCCGACGGTATTGTCATCAACAAGGCTGACGGTAACAACATAGAGCGAGCCAAGTTGGCACAAGCGCAATTCCGCAACGCACTACACCTCTTCCCATTGCCACCATCGGGCTGGTCGCCCAAGGTGCTCACCTATTCGGGCTATTATGAGCTGGGCATCGCCGAGGTGTGGGATATGATATATGAGTATCTCGACTTTGTTCACGAAAACGGATACTTTGAGCATAAGCGTCAGGAGCAGGCCAAATATTGGATGTACGAGACCATTGACGAGAAGTTGCGCAACCACTTCTACAACGACCCAACTATTCGCGAATTGTTGGACGAAAAGGAGCATCGCATTCTCACCAATATGCAGAGCTCATTCACCGCAGCGCATGATGTACTCGATTACTACTTCAGTCACAAAGGAGAGTAGTGACTTGGAGAATATATTGCTTCTGTAAAGTTTGACTTCAATTGCATACACCGACCGTGTACAATTAATAACTGTTGCCAACGGCTGCCTTATGCGAGGTGGCCGTTGGTTTTCTTAATATAAGATTTAGTGTACCTAATCTCTCTTTTTTTACAGTCGTAGGCAATAAAGTAGGTTAAAAGTCGTTTATACCTTAGTTATGAACGTGCGTAGATATATCAGGTATGTGCTTGCGGTGGTGTTGTCCGTCGTAGGTGTATGTGTTGCAACAGCGCAGCCCGGTGGGCGTGGTCGCAAGTTGCAAAATCTGCCGTTTGTCGATAATAAACTTGTTCACTTTGGTTTTTCGGTAGGTACACACGTTCAAGATCTTACCTTCACCTATAACGGATACACTACACCCGAAGGTGAAACTTGGTATATGGAAGTGCCTTCGTTTTCGCCTGGCTTTTGTGTAAACCTTATGGCCGACCTTTACTTGTGCCCCCACCTCAACTTGCGCCTTTCGCCCGGTATATTCTTTGGTAATAAGGTTGTGAAATTTAGGGACTATAATACGGGCAATATGCAGTCGCAAAATATCAAGTCGAACTATGTGGTGTTGCCTCTTGACTTGAAGTTCAGTGCCAAGCGTTGGGATAACATACGTCCCTATATCTCAGCCGGATTAATGGGTACACTTGATGTAGCCAAGGAGGAAAACTCGTTCTTGAAGATGAATAAGTTTGACTGCTATGTTACATTCGCCTTTGGTTGCGACACCTATATGCCATACTTCAAGTTTATCCCCGAAGTCAAATTTTGTATAGGTCTTACCGATGTGCTCGACCGTGATAGAGAGTTTCCTGACCCTACCGATATCAAGTATACCAATTCGATTAAGAAGATGGTGTCGAGTATGATTGTCCTTTCGTTCTATTTCGAGTAATTCAATAGCTATGCCACAACCTTTGTTTTCTATCATCACCATTACCTACAATGCCGCCACGACACTACCTCCCACGTTGCGCAGTGTCGAGTCGCAGACCTTTACCAACTATGAATATATTGTTGTGGATGGTGCATCGAAGGATGATACTGTTGCATTGGTTGAGGCTTCGACCCTCAAGGCTCGATTGATAAGTGAGCCGGACAATGGGTTGTATGATGCCATGAATAAGGGCTTGAAAATGGCTACGGGGGAGTATCTTATTTTTCTCAATGCCGGTGATGCGTTTCATGCTCCCGATACATTGCAATGCATTGCCGACGCCATAGGCAATAATCGTCCCGGTGTGGTGTATGGCGAAACAGCCATAGTCGATGCCGACCGTCAGTTCCTCATGATGCGTCGCCTTAAAGCCCCCGAGAAGCTCACATGGCGTAGCTTTGCCAATGGTATGTTGGTGTGTCATCAAGCCTTTATTGCTCGTCGTGACATTGCGCCTCTATATGACTTGCATTATCGTTACTCGGCCGATGTCGATTGGTGTATACGTTGCATGAAGCAGACCGATGAGTTACTGAATACTCACCTTACTCTTATCGACTACTTGAATGAGGGTGAGACAACACGTCATCATCGAGCATCTCTGAAGGAGCGTTTTGCGGTAATGTGTCGTCATTATGGAACAATACCTACCGTATTGCGTCACATAGGCTTTGCACTTCGTTATGCAGTGGCTCGCGTGCAGGGTCGTGCGTAGCGGATGGCTTTTACCTCTCTTTAATCTCTCTTACCAACTCCTCAAACGAGTGGAGTATCATGTGCTTATCGCCCTCCTGCCAAAGGATGCGTGTGCTACTCTCGATGTGTATAACGATAGAACACTGAGCAGTAGTATCGAACGAAGCTCCATAACCATTGCGATTGAGCAGATTGATAGCCCAATGAAGTAGTGTCTCGTCGTGACACACTACAGTTGCCGATTTGTGTCGGTGAACGGTAGGGTAGTAGCTGCCATGTAGCGGGTCGAAATGGATGTCGCTGTGAGGGAAAAGGTTGTTGAGGCAACCCGATAGAATAAGGTCCTCGGTAACACCCGATGTCAGCCCTCTTTCGCGTGAGAGTAGCCATAGACGGTCGCTCAAGACGAGTGCTTGTTCAATATCATGTGTCGAGAGTAGAATGGCACGATTATGTTCTGTTGCGATACGGTGCAATAGCGACATTACCTCAATGCGACTTACAATGTCGAGAAATGCTGTCGGCTCGTCAAGAAGTACAATGGGGCACTCTTGTGCCAATGCCTTGGCAATCATAACTTTCTGCCGTTCTCCATCCGATAGTGAGGCCATATATCGAGTACCTTTGTCGGCAATACCGCAGGCCTCAAGAGAGTCTTCAACAACTTGTTTGTCGTGCGAGGTGAGGATACCGAAAAATCCCGTGTGAGGTTGGCGACCCAAAGCCACTACTTCGCGAACAGTGAGTCCGCCGATAGCTGTCTTATCGGTAAGTACCACGCCTATGGTTTGCGATAAGATGTGTCGGCTTATATCTTTGAGAGGCTTGCCATTGATGCACACATCGCCCGCGAGCGAAGGTTGTGCGCCCGATAATGTGCGCAATAGGGTCGATTTACCCGCACCGTTAGCGCCCAACAAACAGGTAAGTTCGCCGGCATATAGGGCAATATTGAGGTCGGTATGAACTCGTTTGATACCGTCGCCACCGGTGTGGTATCCGATGTCGAGGTGTTGTGCCGATATAACAGGTGCTCTTTTCATCCGTTGAAATAGTTTATTTTCTTCTGGTTCACAATAACATATATAATAACGGGTGCGCCTATCAACGGTGTAACGGCATTGATGGGTATGATACCGTTGCTGCCGGGTATAACACTGAGCATATTGCACAACAATAATACAATAGCACCGCATAACATAGTCACAGGCAGTAGCGTGTTGTGGTTACTGCTACGCAACAGAAGGCGTGCTATATGGGGCACAGATAGTCCTATAAAGGTGATAGGGCCACAGAAGGCCGTAGTAGTTGCTGTGAGTAATCCTGTTGCCAAGAGTAGGAGGTTACGAGTCAAGGATATGTTTACACCCAGATTTTCGGCATATCTTGTCCCCAATAGCATGGCATTGAGTGGCTTTGATAGCATGAAGGCTATGAGCAATCCGCATAAAGAGGCTATCGAATACCAAGGGAGTTGCTCAAGCGATACGCCACTTAAGTTGCCCATGCCCCACATGGTGTAGGCATGAACCTGATTGGCGCTCGCAAAGAAATTGAGCAATGATATGAGCGAAGAGGTAAGGTATCCCACCATCATACCTATAATGAGTAGCATGAGGTTGTTGCGAACAAATGTGGAGAAAAAGAGTATTACAGCCAAGACGGCAATAGCACCCAAGAATGCCCCTAATATTGTTGCAAAGAATCCCGAAATGCCACTACCTACAACCCATGAGCCTCCGGCCAACATGACAATGGCTACGCCCAATGCCGCACCGGTGTCGATACCCAGAATTGAAGGACCGGCCAAAGGGTTGTTGAATGTAGTTTGCAATAGCAAACCTGCTACGGCAAGACTACAACCTGCCAATAATGCTGTTATAGCTTGCGGAATACGTGACTCGATAATGATGTATCTCCAACTCTCCTTTGAGCATGCTTGACCGGTAAGGGCGTTTATAACCTCTTCGGCCGGGATGGCTACCGAACCCACAAAAAGATTGCATACCCACAGCGCAATGGTGAGTATGACCAACCCCACAATGAGTAGAGTGCTATATGGTGTGTTACTTTTATTCATCGAATGGGGTATAATAGTATGGGATGTGTCCCTCAAAGAGTGTAGGGTGGAATATAGCACCTAAATCTTGCAGTAGTCGTTCGGGGTGGAACGGGGTCTCTTCGTAGTAACGCAGATATTGCGTATTACATCCATAGATGTTTCGTTGCTCGAAGGCCTTAAAGCGCGAGTTGGGCGCATACTCTTGTTTTAAGTCATTATAGGTAAAGTCTTGTGCAGCATGGTACTTGATAAGCCAGAAGTCGGCCTCTTGTCCGCGCTCCAGTACATTTTCAAAGGATAATGCCAGCGACCCGGTATTGTTGTTGTCGCTCCAAGGATATTCGGCTCCGGCATCACTGAGCAGTTGGGCTATATAACTCTTTCCGCCGGGAATATACCATACCTGGCCTATGCGGCGTTCGGTGATGACAAGGGGTTTTTCTTGCACCGAAGCAACTTTTTGAGCTGTTGCGATATAACTCTCTTTTATACTCTCAAAGAGCGAGTCGGCAAGCTCGGCTTTGCCATATAAACGACCTATCAGGCGCACCCATTCGGCACGGCCCAAGGGGGTGTTTTCCATATAATCGGCACATTCGATAATGGGTATTCCGGTCTTTTCAAGGCGTTCATGGCGTACATTCTCGAATGGCGAAAGTAGTATGGCATCGGGATTAAGTTCGATAATCTGTTCAATGTCGGGCGAGGTAGAGTTGCCGGCGTCTACCAATGTACCTGCTTGCATGCGGGCTTGTAACTCCTCGATATAGTTGTATTCGCTATCGCAAATACCCCCTATGGCATCGAGGCAATGCAATTCGGCCAATAGACTGCAGTGTACCGACGAAAATACCAGCGAATTGCGTAAGGGAGTGCGAATGACTGCTCCTTGTGGTAGTTGAGCCGGCAACGGTGTATCGGTATCAACAAGTATATAGGTGCGCAATAGTGTGGTTGTATCCCAGGGATTAACAATATCTATACGGCTGTAATTATTTCCCACAGCCATTCGAAATCCTTGTGCATACTCTATGGCTATAGGTTCTTCGACATATGTATTGTTATGCGACGAGGATTTATGGCTGCACCCCATGCACCATGTCGTAAGAATGATTGCGATTGTATGAAATAAAAATCTCTTCATTTTTCGGTTTATCTCTTGGTTATTACCATGCAGTAACATGGAAGCAGCTTTGCTTTACCTCATATTTTACGTAGCAGTGTCCTTCGCGACGCAAGTCGTAAAGCACTTCGGCCAGGGTCTCTTTGAGGCGATACTCGGGCATGTAAGTTGCGCTATCGGTACGGTTATAGTGGATGTACGATATGTCGAACGTTGTGCCATATCGGTGAGCCGAATTCTTGCTGGCATTGCTGTTGCGGCGGCGCAGACGACGTATGCTGTCGTCGGTGCGAAGCAGACTTGTCACAATGATTTGATATCCGTCGACCCCATGTGCTGCTAAGGAGTCTTGAAAGTTCTTGCCAATGGTCATCAGCATCCACTTGGCTCGAGGGGTAAGGTAGGGAGCCGAATGGGTGAGGCGCTTTATCGTGTAGTACCTACAGCTGTCCACCTTGGCCAATTCGTAGAACTGACGGCTGTTGGCATCTTCGAGCGATTGAAGAGGTTCTATACCATATCGTTGGGCTATGGCAAGATGCACATCGTTCTTGTCGTTGAATGTACGACGGTAGCCCTTCGATAGCTTTTTGTGGCGACTTACATGCTCTTGCTCTAAATTGCTCTCAGCTATCAGACTATCGGTTTCGATATAGAGAATCTCTTCGTCGTCGGGGTATTGGGTTTTATCCGGCGAAGAAGTGCATGCCACCCATAGCAGCATGGTGAGAAAGAGTAGCGTTGTAAGTGCAGTGCGTTGCATGTTGTGTTATTTCACTAAGTAGCCTATACTTTGTGCCAACATGACAACTTGGTCGCCTGTCAACTTCAATTGTTGGCGCAACTTTTCGCTATCGAACGATCCACGTACAACGTTGCCAATATTTTGCGAGGCGCAATAGAGGGCAATGTTTTGTGAAATAGCACCGCAACATACGGCACTCATTTCGGTGTTGACACTCTGGCTCTTATCGCAAACAAAGATAATGTTAGCTGCGGCAGTTTCAACAAAAGGTTGTGTACCACATATCTTCATGATGTTCTTGTCGGAAATCACATCGAGGCGATTGTTCTCGGCATCATACATGAACACACCCTCTTGTGTGCAGATATAAAGTGTAATCTCTTGTCGGTCGATCGCCGAGGGTGCAGTGCGTTTGTCTTTGCGGTTATATCCCCATCCGGCCCATAGGATATTGGCAATCTCCTGGCGATTGAGCTTCTTGGAAGTGTCGAACTCGCGAGTCGACTGGCGTTTTTCGAGAGCATACTTCAAGGTTGCAGTGTCACTCAGTGCCACTTTAGGAAGGTTAATTGTTTGACTCATAGCACCCATAGCCGAGCACAACAATACTATAGCCGATAATAAAATTCTTGTTTTCATAAATGTTGATTTTGTTCATTGCAAATATAGTGAAAGGTGAGAGAAGATACAAATCAAACTTGTTTGAATTTGTACTTTCCGAGCCGCATCCTATATTATCCAAATATAGTGAAAGGTGAGAGAGGTTGCCGATTAACCCTGTTTGAATACCTCTTTTTTGCATAAAAAACGCAAAAAGCCACACTATTAATCGTTCATTTCGGGTTATTTGTCGTAACTTTATCGCCGATTTTCAATTAATGGTATTGCAAGTAATAGATATGTTGCGAAAATTGCGCTTTGGGGTGATTATAACAGTGTTGTTGGCGGCGTTGGGCATGCGTGCCGAATGTGCCACACCTGTACCCGACAATAGCGTGTCGCCCGATACATTGCGCGTGTCACTCATTACTTGCGCTCCCGGCCCCGAGGTATATCAGTTGTTTGGTCACACAGCCATGCGTGTGCAACGCAGTGGGGTTGACGGCTTCGACATGGTATTCAACTACGGAGTCTTTTCGTTCTCCGACGATTTTGTCTTTAAGTTTACCCAAGGACACACCGATTATATGCTTGCAGTGTATGACTTCAAGTATTTCCTTACCGACTATGTCATGCGAGGCTCATCGGTGTATGAACAGGAGTTAAACCTTACACATGCCGAGCGCGAGGCTCTCTTCGATGCGCTGTGCAACAATGCCCGTGCCGAAAATCGCGTGTATCGTTATAACTTCTTGTACGACAACTGTGCTACACGCCCCCGCGATAAGGTCGAAGAGGCTGTGGTGGGCGAACATATCGTATATGCCGATAGTGATACACTCTATACTTTCCGCGAGTTGATACGTCATTATGCCGTCAATTATCCTTGGCTTACCTTTGGTATCGACATGGCATTAGGGCGCGATTTGGATCAAACCGCCACTTGGCGCGAACATATGTTTGTACCATTGTTGTTGCAGAAGGCTTGCGACGAAGCGGTTGTGGTCAATGATGCCACCTTGCAAGAACGTCCGTTAGTGAGTGCAACGACCGAGTTGTTTCACTCGGACGAGAGCCCTGTTATGCCTCCTACACCGTGGTACATGACTCCTATGGCATGTGCCCTGTTGTTGCTTGCCGTTACGTTGCTTATTACGCTGAGAGATATACGCACCCATCGCCTATCAAGGTGGTACGACACAGTGTTGGGTGTGATTATGTTCCTATGTGGGCTTATTATATACTTCCTTGTTATATGCTCCGAGCATCCTGCCACATCGTTCAACCTACACGCCTTGTGGCTCACTCCGTTGGCTATAATGCCGGCTGTGTTGCCTTATTTTAGCAAGGCTATGCCGGTAGTAAGGTGGTATTATATAGTCAATATGGCATTGCTCATGCTTTTTGTCGTATTGGTGATGTGTGGGGTGCAATGTATCGATTGGGCGGTGTTGCCATTGATTGCCGTATCGGCATTGCGCTCATTCAATTTTATCTATTACTATAAAAATAAATATGCGATATAATGAATAAAGTCCTTGCCTCATTGTTGCTTTCGTTGGTGATAGTTCCTACAGGTGTTAAGGCACAGTCGGATGCACCTCGCTTGGTTGTAGGCATTACGGTCGACCAGTTGCGTAGCGACTATCTCAATGCGTTGCAACACCTTTTTAGCGAAAAGGGATTCAAGCTTGTTATGCAGGAAGGTGTGGTATGTGAAGATGTATTGTTTGACTTTCCTTACCTCGACCGCGCTGTTTCAACGGCTGCCATTCACACAGGAACCATACCTTTCTACAATGGTATTGTGGCTGAGGAGGTTTTCGACAAGTTTACACGCAAGGAGAGGAGTATTCTCTATGATGATCAATTCATGGGTAACGGTACGACCGACTACTTTTCGGCGCGTTCGTTGCTGGTATCGACCCTGAGTGATGAGATAAAGATAGTAGGCAATGGACTGGGGCGAGTATACTCTATAGCCCCTGATGCTTCCACTGCAATTATGTCGGCCGGACACATCGCCAACAGTGCATTGTGGATAGACGACGAGACAGGACGATGGGTGACAACAACCTATTATACCGATGCACCGGCCTTTGTGTTGCATCCCTATTACAAACACTCTCCGTCGAATACTATCGCTACATTATCGTGGTCGCCCATGTACGCATCCGACCGTTATACGGCGATGCCCTATCAGATACCGCCTTATCGATTTACACACACCATATCGCCCAAGGAGCATAACCGATTTGCTATCTACAAGACTACACCTATGGTCAATGATGCGGTGACGGATGTGTCGATAGAGATACTTTCCAGTGCATCATTGGGCAAGCGCGATCAGCTTGATATGATAACAATAGGCTATACTCTTGCTCCCTATAATAATGGAACGGTGCAGAAGTATGGCTTGGAGTTGCAAGATGCCTATGTGCGCCTGGATGCCAATCTTACCCGTCTTTTTCAGGCAATAGACAGTAGCGTAGGGTTGGAAAATACAGTGGTGTTTATCACTTCCACCGGATACTTTACAGGCGAAGGTCGTGAGCCATCGTTCTATAAGATTCAGTCGGGCGAATTCTATCCCAAGCGTGCCGTATCGTTGCTCAACTTGTATCTGATGGCTATCTATGGGCATGGCGATTGGGTAACAGGATATAGCCACAACCAGATATATCTCAACCGTGAGTTTATCAAAGAACGTAATATAGAACTTGAGGAGGTACGTGACAAAGCGGCTCAGTTCCTGATAGATATGGAGGGTGTACAAGATGTATACACCCAACATCGCATTTTGTTGCGTAGTACCAACGAACACACCGACCGCCTGCGTCGTGGTATGTCGTCGACTCTCTCGGGTGATATATTTATAGAACTTGTGCCCGGATGGGAAATAGTGTATGAAGATCAGGCCGACACACGCCAATATATTCGTCACAATGCCGTGTCAGCTCCCTTTATGCTCTTGGCTCCCAATGTGCCCGCGCAGAAGATAGAGCATCCTATCGATGTAACCTCTATAGCCCCCACAGTATCGCGCGTGCTGCGCATACGTGCCCCCAACGGATGTACTACACGTCCGCTCGATATAGAGTATAAATAACATTGTTATACTCTGTTGCGGAGGGTATAGAGCAATACTATTGCATCTAATTGCCTATTTTTTAGGCACTGCCGAAAAAAATCACTATTTTTGCATCTGTTTTTGTCGAGAACTGTTTTCTCGCACCTTTTTATTGAAAATAAATACAACCATATATGGGACTTAATGACTTTCTGAAAAAACTGTTCGGTAACAAGTCGCAACGCGACATCAAAGAAGTAGATCCTTATATCAAGAAGATTAAGGCTATCTATCCCGAACTGCAAAAATTGTCGAATGACGAGTTGCGTGCTCGTATCGACGTTGTAAAGCAAAATTTGCAAAATCGTGTAGCTGCCGAGCGTGAGCGTATTGCCACCATCAAGGCTGAGATAGAGAATACCGACTACGACAAACGCGCACCGATGTGGAGCGAGGTTGACAAGCTCGAAAAAGAGGTTCTCAAGAAGCTCGAAGAGGGATTGGACGAGGCTCTTCCCGAGGTGTTTGCCGTTGTGAAGGAGACATCGCGCCGCTTTGCCGAGAATGAAGAGGTGGTAGTAACAGCTACCCAATTCGACCGCGACTTGGCTCCCACACACGACTTTGTTCGCATCGAGGGCGATAAAGCTATCTATCAAAATCACTGGATGGCCGGTGGTAATGAGGTGACATGGAATATGGTACACTACGATGTACAGTTGATAGGTGGTGTGGTACTGCATAAAGGTAAAATTGCCGAGATGGCTACCGGTGAGGGTAAAACCCTTGTGGCAACCTTGCCTGTGTTCCTCAATGCATTGACTCGCAATGGTGTACACGTGGTTACTGTCAACGATTATCTGTCGAAACGTGACTCGGAGTGGATGGGGCCCCTATATATGTTCCACGGATTGTCGGTAGATTGTATCGACAAGCACCAGCCCAACTCCGAAGCTCGTCGTAAGGCTTATGAGGCCGATATTACCTTTGGTACAAACAACGAGTTCGGTTTCGACTACTTGCGCGATAATATGGCAGGTAATCCCCAAGACCTCGTACAACGTCCTCACAACTATGCCATTGTCGATGAGGTCGACTCGGTACTTATCGACGATGCTCGTACTCCGTTGATTATATCAGGTCCTACCCCCAAGGGCGAAGACCAAATGTTTGAGGAGTTCTGTCCCAAGGTTGAGGAGCTTGTAAAGACTCAACGCACACTTGTAACCCGCATGCTTGCCGAGGCTAAGGAGAAAATTGCTTCGGAAGATAAGAAGACCAAGGAAGAGGGTGCTATATTGTTGTTCCGTTGTTTCAAGGGTTTGCCTAAGAACAGTGCATTGATTCGCTATTTGAGCGAGCCCGGTATCAAGTCGTTGATGCTCGATACAGAGGCTATATATATGGAGCAAAACAACCGTCGCATGCACGAGATTACCGACGACTTGTATTTCGTAATCGACGAGAAGAACAATAGTATCGACCTTACCGATAAGGGTATCGATGCCATGACAGGCAAGAGTTCCGACCCCGAATTCTTTGTATTGCCCAACATCAGCGAACAATTGGCTCTGCTCGAGAACGAGAATCTCACTCCCGAGGAGCGTCAAGCTAAGAAAGACGAATATTTGCAAGACTATGCCATCAAGTCGGAGCGTGTACACACCGTACACCAACTCTTGAAGGCCTATACACTCTTTGCCCTCAATGACCAATATGTGGTGATAGACAATAAAGTAAAGATTGTCGATGAGCAAACCGGTCGTATCATGGAGGGGCGTCGCTATTCGGATGGCTTGCACCAAGCTATCGAGGCCAAAGAGCGCGTGAAGGTTGAGGCTGCTACTCAAACTTTTGCCACCATTACCTTGCAAAACTACTTCCGTATGTATAACAAGCTCGCCGGTATGACCGGTACTGCCGAAACCGAGGCAAGTGAGTTCTGGGAGATATACAAACTTGATGTAGTGACCATCCCCACTAACAAGCCCATTGCTCGTATCGACATGAACGACCGCGTGTACAAGACCAAGCGTGCCAAGTACAACGCTATTATCGAAGAGATTGTCGAGATGGTAGCTCAAGGCCGCCCGGTATTGGTGGGTACTACTTCGGTAGAGATATCGGAGTTGTTGAGCCGTATGCTCACACAACGCAAGATACAACACAATGTATTGAATGCCAAGTTGCACCAAAAAGAGGCAGAAATTGTGGCTCGTGCCGGCGAAAAGGGTGTTGTTACCATTGCTACCAACATGGCCGGTCGTGGTACCGATATCAAGCTCACTCCCGAGGTGCGCGAGGCTGGTGGTTTGGCCATTATAGGTACCGAGCGTCACGAATCGCGCCGTGTCGACCGTCAGTTGCGTGGTCGTTCGGGTCGTCAAGGTGACGTAGGTTCTTCGGTATTCTTCGTTTCGTTTGAGGATACTGTAATGCGTCTCTTTGCTACCGATAACGTTGTGAAGATGCTCGACCGTCTCGGATTTAAAGAGGACGAAATGTTGGAGCACAAGATGGTTACCAACTCTATCGAGAATGCTCAACGTCGCGTTGAGGAGAACAACTTCGGTATCCGTAAGCGCTTGCTTGAGTATGACGACGTAATGAATACCCAACGTAGTGTTATCTACTCAAAGCGTCACCACGCCTTGATGGGTGAACGTATCGGTATTGACATCCTCGATACCTTCCGCGACATGGTAGAGTCGCTCGTTAATGAGTACGATGCAGCGACCGACTACGAGGACTTGTCACTCGAGGTATTCAAAGTATTTGCTATCGAGATGCCTGCCGATGCCAATACCTTCTATGGTATGCGCAAGCCCGAGCGTATCGAGGCTCTTAACAATGCCGTTGTAGAGGCCTTCAAGCGCAAAGGCGACCGTATGGCCGAGATAGCTCACCTCAACATCAAGCCCTTCGTTGAGGAGCGCAACTTGCAAGGACTTATCCGTGTGCCCATTACCGATGGTAAGCGCATCTTTGGCATCCCTTGCGACCTGCAAGAGGCCTACGATTCAGAGTCGCGTAGCGTTGTGAAGAACTTCCAAAAGGCTGTTATGCTGATGACTATCGATGAGGCTTGGAAGGAACACCTCCGCGAGCTCGACCAATTGCGTCAATCGGTACAAAATGCCTCGTATGAGCAAAAGGATCCCTTGTTGATTTACAAACTCGAGTCGTTCAAGCTCTTTGAGGAGATGCTCAATAATATGAACCGCAAGGTTATTGCCTTGTTGATGCGTGGACAAATATACGTACGCGAGCCTCAAGACATACGTCAAGCAGCACCCGAGCAACGTCGCCCCACACCCCAATACCGTGAGAGCAAAGAGCAATATCCCGGTTCGGGCTCAATGGAGGCAGCACGCCAAGCATCGGCCAACCAAGTTCCCCAACCCCGCACACCTATCGTTGCAGCACCCAAGGTAGGTCGCAACGACCCCTGTCCCTGCGGTAGCGGTAAGAAATACAAAAACTGCCACGGAAAAGAGGCATAAAGCCCTGAACCATAAATAACAAACCGGTGGATGTATCTGTATGATATATCCACCGGTTTGTTTTATGAGGTAATGTGTTTGTTATGTGAGAATCTTATAACGGATTCCATCTATCTCTCCAGAGAATGAATCGTATTCTTTTATAGTCGATTTAATCCTCCTAACCTCCTCAGAGTTTTCGCGATAGTATTTACATTCACTAGCATCCCATGCATTAGGGTATTTAGGAGTGCTAAATCTTTTATAACACTTACAAATGTATGGGTATTCAGTAGAGTAGTATTTGCACAGCGGACAGAATTTTAGGGATGAGTTTTCTTTTTGAGCTAATGTGCATGCATATTTTATTGAAGTGTTTAGTTCGATACCTTCACCATCTTTTTCATAAAAACATACCTCAAAATTTCGATCGGATTTTTTTTCAAAAGCATTATAGCAATTAATATATTGTGCAAATGTTTTCCCGCTCGGATATAGAAAAAACTTTGGTAAGTTACATTTCCAACCCTTAGTAGTATTTTCAGAAAACGTGTTAAATTTATAGAATTGGGCATATCCTTCTTTTTCTTCTTCAGGATATTTACTTTCTTCGATACCGGATGATATAAATCTTTCAATATCGGCTTCAGATTTTATAGTTAACTCTATAATTCTATTACCAGAGTTTATCTTTTCTTCTGTCGATTTGTGTTTTACATGTATTTCTATAAAAATAGGTTTTTTATTAGGCTCTCTAGAGTTTGTTAGTAAGATGTCTGCAGTATAATTTTCGTATTGTTTCTCTTCCTGGCATGTGTTATAATATTCTTTAAGATTGAACTCTTCAATATTTCTTGAAACACATTTTATGTTATAAAGAGGACATGTTTTATGTTTAAAACATTTATGATTTTGAAAATACTTAATCATAAAAGAATCACTGCGTTCAAAATGCTCCTTAATGAGTCGTTTAGCAAGTTTATGAAGATAGGTTTCGCCGGTACAATTGGGTGTATTGCATTTATGTGCGAAATGCAATACCCTCTTTGTGCCTAATCGAGGTATCAATTCCTCCCCACACTCTATACAATGGTAGGTGTGTTCTTTTCTATTTTCTTGAGTTACATCATGTATAGATATAACGTTCTGATGCTCATCGAGAGCATAACCGTACTTTATATTATTCATATAATTCTATTTTAGAGAGTTGGGGACAATATCAACGTGCGCGTCAAGAATTAATGCTAAACGCGATAGAACTTCTATACCGGTTGAGTATTTACCTTGTTCTATGCGCGAAAGATTGGCTGCATCTATACCGGCTAGAGTGGCTAAGTCGCGAGCTTCCATTCTTTTTTCCTCACGTATTTCTTTAATGCGTTTACCAATGCGTATTCGCTCTTTTTCCCTACTACCACCATCTATACCCATAGAAGGCACTGCGTTAAGAACAAAGTCTCTATATATTCGATTTACCATAGTCTCTTTATCTTCGTTAAAGTTTCGGTCGAAGATAAATTCAATTAAGTGAAGCAAATAGCTCTTATATTCTTCACTTTCGTACTTTGATAAATTGGATAAAATAGAGAACTTTTCTCCGTCAGGTGTTATAACTTCTATAACCCTTTCGTTAATAACTTTGGCTTTGGACTTAGTCTCTGAAGCCATAAATTTTTTAAAATTCAGCATTGTTTAATCTTGCGTTTTTAATCTGGTGCACCCCAGTTTTAAATTAAACATGTGCAAATGTAGAAATAATTTTTAAATTGGCAAATATGCCAATTTAAAAATTATCTAAAAGAATAAATATTGAATGGATTTTTGGCTAATAATTGGGGATTTATGTTTTACGCATGGGTATAAAAAGAAAGATGAGGCAATTTTGTTTACCTCATCTTCTTTATTAAACCGCTGTTGTTCAGCGAAATTTACGGAAATTTGGTTTAATACTCCTCCTCGTTAAAGAAGAA
>JAGBHF010000034.1 GCA_017935645.1 Bacteroidaceae bacterium
CGTTAAATAGACTACCACAATTATTGCATTTATAACGTTGATGACCGTTTCGTTTGCCCCATTTTTGTGTACTTAAAAAACCACATTCCGGACATCTTTTTCTTCTTGTTTTTTGCATAAAAAATACCTTTGATGAAACGCATTTCATCAAAGGTATTATAAATATCTGTATTTTAATGAATTATATGCGGTTTTACCAACCACTTTTGTCCATTATACCCTCTATTACAACATAAGAAAACGGCGCAAACCCTGGGGTATGCGCCGTTTTTGTATATCGTGTAAGCATCATCAATATTCACGCTCACCAAATATGGTTGTACCTATACGCACCATGGTACTACCCTGCTCTATAGCCATGCGATAGTCGAGGCTCATACCCATCGAAAGGGTGTCGAATTGGTTATTGCCGGCCATAACACCACCACGCACGGTATCGAACAGCTGCTTTAGCTGTGCAAATTCGGCTCGCACCTGTGCCTCGTCGTCGGTATTTGAGGCCATACCCATGATACCTCTAAAGCATATGTGAGGATAGGTATCGGCGACAAGTGAGGCAAGAAATTTGACACACTCATCGGGTGAGAAGCCAAACTTGGTCTCTTCCTGTGCGACATGCACTTCAAGCAGACAATCGACCACCCTATCGACACGTGCTGCCTGACGCTCTATCTCATCAAGTATTCGCGGACTATCGACACTGTGTATCATAGCCACATAGGGGATGATATACTTCACCTTATTGGTTTGCAAATGGCCTATAAAGTGCCACTCGATGTCGTGAGGAAGTTGGTCGTACTTTTGCTGCAACTCTTGTGCTCTACTCTCACCAAAACAGCGATGACCGGCATCGTAAGCCTCACGAATGGTCTCGGCAGGATGAAACTTTGACACCGCTACAAGCTGAACACCGGTAGCAGGCAGTGTTGATTTCACCTCATTAAGTCGTTGCGCTACGGTTGTCATAGGTTATTATTCTTTGGGCATGTCGGGAACATTGCTTTCATAGCGAAAGACATCGAGCAACGATGTTTCGTTTACGGCAGTGATGCGCCAGTCGGCCATTGTACCCTTCATGCAGAGGTTGAGATTTTCTACAGCTTGTGAGTGCTCGGTGGCTTGCACCAAGATGTTGGTAGGAGTAAGTTTCTCCACACCGGTCTTTTCGTCGATGGTAATGAAGCTCACACGACAACGAAACCAACGGTCGCCGGTGGCATCGAAATAGACTTCGCTATAATTGGCACGCTTAATTGCCGATACAGTAAATTCGCCCGATACGAAAGGACGCACCTCTTCGATAATGCGACCTTCGGCCTCGGTAAACGAGAGAGCGTCTACAAGAAACGACTCAGTCACGGTTTTTTGAATACCTGTCTCGAGGGTTTTACCATATTTTACTTTACATTCAAACCAGTTTGCCATTGTTTACAAATATTTATGTTGTTACTAATACTCTATTTTATCTTCTTTATCACGCCATTTTTCGAATGTGGCTATAGCCTCATCGCCCAATATACGCTCGGCCGGGATGGCACGTTGTTCGGGCGCAAGCGACAACTCGTTGTATATAAAAGAGTCATCGAAGTTGATTGCCTTGGCATCATATTGCGTATTGCCATAATATATGCGACCTATACGCGCCCAATATATTGCCGACAGGCACATCGGGCAAGGCTCGCACGAGGTGTATATATCACAACCGGATAGGTCAAATGTACCCAACCTCTTTGCAGCAGCCCGTATGGCATTTACCTCGGCATGAGCCGTAGGGTCATTATCGGCAGTCACACGATTGGCTCCGGATGCAATGATTTTGCCATCTTTTACTATCACAGCCCCAAACGGGCCACCCCCATTATCGACATTGCGTGACGAGAGGGCTATCGCCTCACGCATCCATTGTTTTTGTTGCTCTGTCACCATACCTACTCATTATTATTATTTTACACACCCAAAGGTAGGCAATATTACAAGCCTCTGCAAATTACATGTAATAATAAACCTAAAAAGTGGTTTAAGCCTCCTCCTTTAGCGCTCGGTTGATACTATCGATGTAGTCAAGCAACTCTTCACGACCTTGATGTTTCTCGGACGAGGTACTGAAAATAGGAGGTAACTCCTCCCATGTTTCGAGCAACTTGGCTTTATACGCCTCTATATTACGTTCCAACGCGCCCTTCGAAATCTTATCGGCCTTGGTA
>JAGBHF010000035.1 GCA_017935645.1 Bacteroidaceae bacterium
ATGAACTTGCCAAGGTGAACAAACTCATAACCGATAATCTCGTTGTTCTCATCAAGAGCTACGCGGTTGCAATAACCCTCGGCCATCTCGAGATAACGAGGACCTTTGGCCAATGTACCATACATAGTACCTACTTGGCTACGGAGACCCTTACCAAGGTCTTCAAGACCGGCACCAATCATAAGACCACCTTCGCTGAAGGCCGATTGTGTGCGACCATAAACGATTTGCAAGAACAACTCGCGCATAGCTGTGTTGATAGCATCACATACGAGGTCGGTATTGAGAGCTTCGAGGATAGTCTTACCGGGAAGAATTTCAGAGGCCATAGCGGCAGAGTGAGTCATACCCGAGCAACCGATAGTCTCTACGAGAGCCTCTTGGATAACACCTTCCTTGACATTGAGAGTGAGCTTGCAAGCACCTTGTTGAGGAGCACACCAACCCACACCGTGTGTCAAGCCCGAAATATCTACCACTTCTTTAGCTTTCACCCAGCGACCCTCTTCGGGAATGGGTGCGGGACCGTGATTAGGTCCTTTTTTGACAACACACATGTGTTCTACTTCGTGTGAATAAATCATAACTTTAACTTTTGTGTTTGTTATATGAATAAAATCTACCTATTCGTGATTGAAAATCTAATCTTCTTTTACCTTTCTATTGCGGTCAGAGCATTGGTATATAACATATTACGCAATCACCCTCGCTTTTTCGCATTTGAGCGCAAAGTTATAATTAATTTTCTTATTTTCACAACTTAAAGTCACAAAAGTTCACCATTCTTCAGTGCAACGTTTGTGCAACATAAGCGCAATTTTAAGCGCAATTATATTGCAACAGCTATTGTTTTTTCTTAACTTTGCGCTTTGAAATAGTGTATTAATTTTAAGAGAAAGTTTATCCAATGAAAAAGAGTGCATTGCAGATTGCCCGAGCATCTTATGTCCCTAAGTTGCCCGAAGCAATAAAAGCAGGAGTTCGTTGCATAGAAGGTGATGCAACCCAGTCGGTTGCCGATCAAGAAGAGATTGCTCGTCTATTCCCCAATACATATGGTATGCCGGTACTTCGTTTTGAAAAAAGCGAGGAGGCAAGAAATTATCCCGCCATCAATGTGGGTGTAATCCTATCGGGTGGTCAGGCTCCCGGTGGACACAATGTTATCTCGGGTCTCTTCGATGGCTTGAAGAGCATGAATAGCGAGAGCCGTTTATACGGATTCCTCTTGGGCCCTGCCGGTCTTATCAACCACAAGTACATGGAGCTTACTGCCGATATTATCGATGAATATCGCAATACAGGCGGTTTCGACATCATCGGTTCGGGTCGTACTAAGTTGGAGACAAAAGAGCAATTTGACAGTGGCTTGGAGATACTCCGTGCCCTCGACATCAAGGCACTTGTTATTATAGGTGGTGACGACTCAAACACCAACGCTTGTGTTCTCGCCGAGTATTACAAGAAGATAAACGCCGGTGTGCAAGTTATCGGTTGCCCCAAGACTATCGACGGCGACTTGAAGAACGAAATGATTGAGACTTCATTTGGTTTCGACACTGCTTGCAAGGTATACGGTGAGATGATTGGTAACATCCAACGCGACTGCAACTCGGCTCAAAAGTATTGGCACTTCATCAAGTTGATGGGTCGCTCAGCCTCGCATATCGCCCTTGAGTGTGCATTGCAAACACAACCCAACATCTGTCTTATCTCGGAGGAAATAGAGCAAAAGCAACTCACACTCGACAATATCGTAACCTATATAGCCGACATCGTAGCCAAGCGTGCCGCCAATGGACAAAACTATGGTGTTGCACTCATCCCCGAGGGTATCATCGAGTTTATCCCCGCTATAAAACGCCTCATCAGCGAGTTGAACGACTTCTTGGCACACCATGCCGCCGAGTTCTCTCGTGTACCCCGTAATGAGCAGATTCGCTATATCATCGACCATATCTCACCCGAGAATGCAGCCATCTACGCCAGCCTCCCCGAGCGTGTAGCCCGTCAGCTCACCCTCGACCGCGACCCCCACGGCAACGTACAAGTATCGCTTATCGAGACCGAGAAACTGCTCGGCGAAATGGTAGGTCGCAAGCTCGCCCAAATGAAAGAAGCCGGCAAATACAACGGTAAGTTCTCTACCCAATACCACTTCTTTGGTTACGAAGGTCGTTGCGCCACTCCTTCAAACTTCGATGCCGACTACTGCTACTCACTCGGTTACACAGCAGCATTGCTCATAGGCGAAGGCAAGACCGGCTACATGTCGAGCGTGCGCAACACTACACACCCCGCCGGCGAATGGATAGCAGGTGGTGTACCCGTAACCATGATGATGAACATGGAGCGTCGTCATGGCGAAATGAAGCCCGTTATACAGAAAGCACTCGTCGACCTCAAGGGCGAACCCTTCACCTACTTAGCCAACAATCGCGACAAATGGGCATTGGAGACCAACTACGTCTACCCCGGTCCCATCCAATACTTCGGTCCCAGCGAAGTATGCGACCAACCCACCGTCACCCTTGCCCTCGAGCAAAGCACACACACCAAGCACGGTGGTCGTCTTATATAATAAAACACAATATACGGATTGCCCTCCTCACAGCTTGCATTAACAGAGGGTAATTCCTTAAGACAACCGCACCCGTCACAACGACGAGTGCGGTTGTTGTATATATACTTGGGGTAATAGAGCTATCTACTCGGTTATCTCTACGATATTCATGTCTTGCCAATAGCGAGCCCGGCGATAGAGGTCGGCACTACCTTGTGGCACATGAAGGGTCACACCCGAGGCATTCTGCACAATAGGTAGCGAAGGTTGCGGCACAGGGCTGTAGTTGTATATATCGGTAAGTCGGTCGCAGTGATAGAAGCTATACTCACCAATAGCATGCACCGAGGCCGGCAGGGTTATCTCCTCGAGCGATGTACATTCATAAAATACGCCTCGCTCGATGGTGGTAAGTGTCGATGGCAGGGTTACATATTTAAGACTCCAACACCCGGCAAAGGCATCGAGCTTCAGTGTTTTCACACCCTCGGGTATCTCTACTCGCACAAGGGACGTGTCACAGGCAAATGTGCGCTCGTATATGGTATCTATACCGCTTCCTATAGAGAGGTGCGCAAGATTATCCATTCCCATAAAGGCCTCTTTACCTATATACTTCACACTGTTGGGTATATTCAACAGCGTTATATTTTTGATATCGCGAAAAGCGGCTTCACCTATGCGCTCCACACCCTCGGGGATGTGTATCGACACGGCCAACGAGTCGTCAACAAAACTACTATCGGCTACACTCACCACTCTATACTCTTTGCCATTGATAAGCACCGAGCTGTGGAGTACAATATCCTTGACTGCGGCTTTATTCGTATGACACACCGCCTCGCAGGTACGACTCTCTTCCGACAGTATCTTGTAGCCTATACCATACTTCACACCATCGTACAAAGGTTCGGGTCGTTCTTGGTATACACTCCACACGCTACCTGCCAGCACCAATATTGCAGCCACGGCACTCCACACGCGCTTTTTGTTCCACCATCGGCGGTTCAAGTATTGCAGTATTTCATCCACACTGCCATATCGTTGCGACTTCTCCTCCTTAAGGCAACGCTTCATGATGCTACGATAGCGCAACGGCAGTCCACGTCTTAGGTGTTGGTCTAAGTATTCGAGTATCTTACCTATACAATATATATCGCTCGAACGATCCAGCTTCTGCACCTCGCCATCGAGTTGCTCGGGTGCGGCATACTTGCGGGTCATTCCGACCGTATCGGTATAGCTGTCGCAGAAACAGAAGCCAAGGTCTATTATTTTCACATCGTTATTGACCTGTGTGAGCATGATGTTTTGCGGTTTCAGGTCACCATGCAGCACATTTTGTTCATGCAGATACCCTACTCCTGCAAGCAGCTGACCAACAAACTTATCAAGATTGCGACGATTGGTGAAATATGCTGTGCTAAATGCTATACACTCGGCAAGGGTCTGTCCTTGAATATGCTCCATGAGCAGATAGCAATCGTCATCACCTTCATACATACGCTCATATTGCACGACGTTGGGGTGCGACAGTCGGCTACCCACCTCATACTCTTTGCGAAACAACGACCTCACGCGGGTATCGCACAACAGATTGGGGCGCAAGCGTTTCATAAACACCATCTTACCACCCACATTCACGCTATACAATAGCGATGTTGCGCTCTCACCCAAAGGCTGTGGCACTATATGCCGGCCCTCATGTGTAGCTACCACCCCCGCCTCTACAAATACCGACGGGTCTATGTCATTCATTCGCTCACTCATAGGCCCCGCGTGTATAGAATTTACTATATCTTTGCTGCGCCCATTTAGATGTGGTAACTTACTCATATCCAACATATTAATCCACCATAGTCAATACATTGAATCTTATACCGCCCAATCGACCGCACACATAGCCCGTGGGCTTGTTGTCCTCGTGAACAAGGTTGTACAGAAACAGTGGCTCGCCTTGCGTAAATCGGTCGCAACAGAAGCAGTCGCCCACGCTCAGCTTGCTATTCACCACCTCCTCTACTATAAAGGTATTGTCACCCTCACAGCGCACTATCATTACGCGGTCGGGGCTCCACATGATGCGTATGCGTTCCTTCTCCGCTATGCGGTCGGCACTTATCGATTGTGCATTTACAAAGTCGCTGTCACTTTCGCTTGTCAATGTCGAGCCTTGTTGAAATGCCTCATAACTCTTGTACCCCACATAGCGCGACAAGATATCGAGCGTATATTGTCGGGGATTACATTTCCCCTCTTCGCCCAAGTAACCCCACAGGCGCTTGAGTGTCGACACTCCCAAATGCTGGTGAGTCAACTGTTCGATACACACCGACAGGTAATCAAAGTCGCGAGGGGTTGACATTATGCGTCCGGCGCATTTCTCTACCGCACGACACAACGCTGCATATTCATTATTCGAGGCACTCATTACATTTTTTATTGCGATAATTCTATTTTCTACTACAAAGTTACACTTTTAAATAATTTCTCCCAAATTATACAAAAAAATCGCCCCACACACCCTTTAATGGACTAAAATGAACCAGTCAAATGCTGTTTTTTCTTTCGACCTTTGCTTAATAATTATCATCGGCGTGTTACACCCCAACGTATAGCATGCCATAGTTATACGATTATGCATTACAACAATTACCATTGGCCTCGCGCACAGTGCTTTTGTTAGGCACTACAACCAGACCGCCTCACACGCGATGAGTGCACATTATATAATATACGTGACAAATAACATTAAGAACTAAACAATTATATTTATGAAAAAATTATTAACTATTCTCATGTTGCTCGCAGCGTCACTACCACTGTGGGCATACGACTTTGAGATCAATGGCTTGTATTACAACAAGACCGGCTCAAGTCTTCAACTAACTTATGCAAGCGAAAGCTACAACAGCTATAGCGGCGACATTGTTATCCCTTCTACCGTATCACACGACGGCACAAGCTACGATGTTACGCAAATAGGCATGAGTGCATTCCGCAACTGTACCGGTCTCACATCGGTTACCATTCCATCTACTGTTGAGTTCATCGGTACATACGCATTCTATGGCTGTACCGCTCTCACCGAGATTACCATACCCAATTCGGTAACACAGTTGGGTGGCTATCTTTTTGCATTTTCTACAGCACTTGAGTCGGTAACACTTCCCGAGTCAACGTATGAGTTGACGGCCTTTATCTTTGAAGGTTGTACTGCACTCACCCAATTTACAATACCAAGTGGTGTAAAGAGAGTAGTAGATAATGCCTTTGATTACTGCGAGGCGTTGACATCTATTACCATTCCTGCCGGTGTTACCGAGGTAAAAGCCGGTGCTTTCGATGGTTGCTCGGCATTGACAACTATTATTGTCGATGAGAACAATACAGTATACGATTCGCGCAACAACTGCAACGCTATTATCGAAACTGCTACCAACACTCTTATAGCAGGTTGTCAGTCGACTGTTATCCCCAATGATGTTACAGCCATAGGCATTGCGGCGTTCAATGGTCACACCGGATTAACTTCGATTACTATCCCCAATAGTGTTACTTCGATAGGTGGGATTGCTTTCGAGGATTGCACCGGATTGACATCGATTACGCTGGGTAATGGTGTTACCTCGATAGGTAATAATGCTTTCGATGGTTGCACCGGATTGAAATCTCTCATTATCCCCAATAGTGTTACTTCGATAGGTAGCAAAGCTTTCTATGGTTGCACCGGAATGACAGAGGTTACTATTAGTGAGAATGTTGCGTTAATTGACGAGACTACTTTCGCGCATTGTACCGGCTTGACAGATGTTACTATTCCCAATGGTGTATCTTCTATTGGTATTTCGGCGTTCGAAGGTTGTACCGGCTTGACCAATCTTACCATTCCCAACAGTGTTACCTCGATAAGTACTTGTGCTTTCCTTAATTGTAACAAACTGTCTACTATTACTTGTAACGCGACAACACCTCCTACAGTAGAATCATCAAGTACTTTTGAAAATTATAACGCTACTGTATATGTGCCTATAAAGTCTTATTATAAATATAAGAACGATTCTATATGGGGGCAATTTAATATTGAGTGTGTACCATCTAATCTCTATTATAAAATTACATCTAACACAACTGTTGAAGTAACCTATAAGGATGCCAACTACAATAGTTACAGTGGTGATATTTATATACCCTCAACTACAGTAATAGATGGAGTTACTTATTCTGTTACAAAGATAGGTACTAATGCATTCCAAAATTGCATCGGATTGACGTTTGTTATCATCCCCAATAGTATTACATCAATAGGCGACAACGCTTTCAATGGCTGCAACGGATTGACCGAGATTACTATCCCCAACAGTATTACAATTATTGGTAACAGTGCATTCTATGGTTGTAGCAGATTGACCGAGATTACTATCCCCAACAGTGTTACCTCTATGAGTGGCAGAGCTTTCTATGGTTGTACAGGATTGACAAAGGCTATTATTGGCAATGGTGTTACTTCGATAAGTTTCTATGCTTTCTATGGTTGTAGCAAAATGACTGAGGTTATCATTGGTAATAGTGTTACTTCGATAGGTAGCAATGCTTTCTCGTATTGCACCGGATTGACAGAAATTACCATCCCCAATAGTGTTACTTCGATAGGGGGCGATGCTTTCTCGTATTGCACCGGATTGACTGAGGTTACTATACCCAACAGTGTCACTTCGATAGGTGAGAGAGCTTTCTATGGTTGTACAGGATTGACAAAACTACCTATTGGTAACAGTGTCTCTACGATTGGTAAATATGCTTATGAAGGTTGTAACAACATAAAAGATTGGATTATTCCAGCGAGTGTTACGTCAATAGATGATAGGGCTTTCCCGAGTTTTAAATATAATTTTAATAGAGAATATGAAGGAATTGTTTTAGGAACTGAACCGTGTATAATAAAAGCCGGAACATTCCAAAGGTCAGGACATATAATCTTAGCACCTCTTGAATCATTATCAAAGTATGAAAATGCTGAATATTGGAATAGACACAGTTATATAGCAAATGAAGATAACTATTTCTTTGCTCTGTTAGACGATGGCACACTTGAAATTCAAGGAGTAGTAAATAAACCTGAAGGTTCATTGATAATACCTGATAAAGTTACTAAGGGGGGCATTATATATAAAATATCTTCAATATCACATTCCGCATTTACTAGTTGTACCGGTTTGACAGAAGTTACTATCCCTAACAGTATTACAAATATTGGTAGCGGTGCTTTCGCGGGTTGTACCGGATTGACAAGTATCACCATCCCCAATAGCGTTACTTCGATAGGTGGCAGTGCTTTCTCGGGTTGCACCGGATTGACTGAGATCGTTATACCGGACAGTGTCACTTCGATAGGTGGCAGTGCTTTCAAAGGTTGCACCGGATTGACAAGTATCACCATCCCCAATAGTGTTATTTCGATAGGTGATAATGCATTCTCGGGTTGTACAGGATTGACAAGCATCACCATCCCCAATAGTGTTACTTCGATAGGTGGAGATGCTTTTAATAATTGTACTATCAGCAACATCTATTTTGATGACATAGCAGCTATATGTAACGGTGTATGGTCGGCTCTACCCCGTGCATCGGCTATCAGTCTCTATCATAACGGAGAGTTGGTAACAGAGTTGGTTATCCCCGACGGTATTACATCGATAGGTAATAATGCATTCCAAAATTGTACCGGCCTGACATCGGTTACTATCTCCAACGGTGTTGAAACTATAAGTAATAATGCATTCCGAAATTGCACCGGATTGACTGAGATTACTATTCCTGACAGTGTTACTTCAATAGGTACTAATGCTTTCGCGGGTTGCACAAGCTTGACATCCGTTATTATCGGCAATGGTGTTACTTCGATAGGTAACGGTGCTTTCTCGGATTGTACCGGTTTGACTAAAGTTACTATTGGTAATAGTGTTACTTCGATAGGTAATTATGCTTTCATCAGTTGCACTAAATTGACAAGCATTACAATCCCCAACAGTGTAACTTCGATAGGTGACAGAGCATTCTATGAATGTGGCAGGTTGGATATAATAATGCAAGATGGTGAAAAGGAAGTGACATTAGGCGAAAGAGCATTTACTTTTATCAACACACTCTTCATGGGTCGTACATTGTCTTATTCATATCCTTATTCTTATTCTTATACAGAGTATGGATTCTATGGGCATACTACTTTGACAGAGGTTACTATTGGTAATAATGTTACAATGCTTGATGAGTATTTATTTGGGAATTGTACTAACTTGTACGGAGAAATAGTATTACCAGCCTCATTAGATTCTATTGCAAACAACGCATTTGCTTCGACCAATTATAGTATTTGTCGTAGCATGGCTACAGTACCTCCTTCAGTTGCAAATGCCAAAGCGTTGGGAAAAATCAAAACTGTTATTATCCCTACGGGCTCTCGCGCAGCCTATGAGGCAGCTAATGTATGGAAAGACCTTGCCATCATTGAGGATGACCCTGAATGTGAAATAGAGATAACTGTAAGTGAACCAGGCAATCTGTCAGTTGATATTCTTTTGGAATCTGATTTTACGATAACACCTCAGATGGTAACTAAACTGAAGCTACATGGTACAATCAACGAAGAGGACTTCAACCATATGCGCATAGCCATGACTTCGTGCTACTCGATAGACCTCAGCGATGCCAACTGTGTGGCACTGCCCGACTCGGCCTTCGAGGGTAAATATTACCTGACCGAATTGATTTTGCCCAACAACTGCGAGTCAATAGGTAATAATGCGTTTAAAGATTGTTCTGCATTAACTTCATTAGTAATTCCAGAGACTGTTGCATCTTTAGGTAGCAGTGCTTTCAATGGTTGCAGTAGTTTGAAAAGTATTAATATACCCAAGGCACTTACTGAAATTAAAGACTCTACATTTGGCGGATGCTCTAACTTGAGAGAAATTACAATTCCAGCCAATATTACAACCATAAAAGATAATGCCTTTGTTTCTTGTAACCGACTGCAGAAACTCACCATTGAAGATGGTAGCGATGTTTTGTATTTAGGTCATGGTCCCACTGTAACAGAAAATTATCTTCAGAGAATAACCTCACTATTTGAATTTACTGCACTAAACTCTGTATATATTGGTAGAGATATAAAACCTTTGAATACATCATCTTCGTTACTGGCTTTCAAAGGTGTAACCTCTATAAAAACCGTCACATACGGCAATCAAGTAACAGCAACTGGAAGCGAGGCATTCAAGGGTTGTACAGGATTAAAAACGGTGAAAATAGGAAGTAATGTTACCCAAATAAGCTATGGTTCTTTTTCGGGTTGCACAAACTTAACAAATGTCTATTTAGGAAAATCAGTGAGTGTTATTGGAACGGCATTTGACGGTTGTTCGTCATTGAAATATTTAGATGTAGAAGATGTATCATCTTACTGTAAAATAGAATTCGGATCTGCTGTTAATAGCTTATCTATATTTTCTATATCAGGTGAAGGCTACTTGTATAGCAATGGCGAGCTTGTAACACATATCGATATACCCGAAGATGTGACTACTGTAAAGAACCGCCTTTTCCTCAATATGGTAAATATTGAGTCGGTCAATATTCCAGAAAATGTTACATCTATCAGTCTTAGCTCATTTGAAGGTTGTACTGGTTTGAAGTCTGTAACACTCCCTAAAAGCCTTACTTCCATCGGCAACCAAGCCTTCAAGAGATGTACTTCGCTTACTACTGTGAACCTCTCTGACTCATTGAAAACAATAGGTAACGAGGCATTCTACGACTGCGAAGCTCTTGCCAACATTACTTGTCCGGCTCTTGTACCTCCCACTGTGGGAACTGACGGATTTGAGGGTGTAAACAACTACACTTGTATCCTCACCATTCCCGGCGAATCATTGATGGATTATGCTAAGGTTGCTGAATGGGTTGCATTCTTTCAAAAACGCAAGAGAATTGACGTAGAAGTAGATACTCCTGTAGTTGACGAAGAGGAGAGTGACGGCGAAAGTGAAAGTGGTAGTGAAGGCGATAGTAATAATGGTAAGGGTCACTTCTGCGGTGGACACATCTGGTACGACCGCGACTGGCACAAACACCATGGCGGACACCACGCTCCTCGTCGCTATGCAGCAGCCGAAGAGCCTGTGGCCGTAAACGGTATCGATGCTACTATCGGCGACGGACTGAGCCTCTTTATTGCCACCGACTCGGTAGTATCGTTCCTTATCGAACCCGAAGAGGGATATGCCATAGGCAGTGTACGCTACGGAGGTGTAGATGTAACCAACCAACTCAACAATGGTGTATTCACCACAAGTGCCGTAAGTGCCAATACCACGCTCGAAGTATCGTTTGTCGAAGGTGATGCCCCCGTTGTAACCGTGATGCTTGGCGATGCCAACAACGATGCTGTAGTGAACGTGAGCGACGCCGTAGTGATAGTAAACTATATACTCGGCGACGAGAGTGCCGTAGCTTCATTGGTAAATGCCGATGCCAACGAAGATGGCGTAATAAACGTGGCTGATGTGGTGAGCACAGTGAACATAATATTGTCGCAAGGCGTACAAGCTGCTCCCATGCGCTATGAGGGTGGCAAAGGCCTCTTGGCAATGAACGACTTGGTAATAGCCCATGGCGAAACTGCCGGTATAGAGGTGTCACTCGACAACGAGGTGCCCTACACCGCATTCCAAATGGATGTAACACTGCCCGACGGTCTCACTGTCAACGACATTGCATTGAGCAACCGACTGAACGCTACACACTCGATGATGTGGCGCATGCAAGACGACAACACACTGCGTGTAGTGGTATTTGCCGTAGACAACAGTGCCGTGGCTGACAATAGCGGCGCACTGTTTACCATCGAGGTTACTGCCGATGCAGCATTTGAGGGTGGTAATATCGTAGCCGACAACGCTATCTTTACCGTACGCGACCTCACAATACACCACCTCGACACAGCTGTAGCCGGTGCTAAGAACACTGCCGGTGTAGATGGCATATACACAGCCGACCGCATATACACTATGGGTCGCACAATAGTGATAGAGTCGACTTGCGACCAAGTGGCATATATAACTACTACCGGTGGCGTAATGCGTGCTGAGGAAGTGAAAGCCGGTCGCAACGAGATAACCTTGTCGCAACAAGGCTTGTACATCGTTGTGGTAGGTAGCGAAACACAAAAAGTAATAATACGATAATCAATAGTACATTATGAAGAAAACAATGAAAACCCTATTAGCAGCGGTGGCAGTAGCCACCACTGCTATGTCGGCAACCGCCGACGACCGCTTCTATATCGAAAACTTCGATATAGCCCCCGGTGAGACCAAAACTGTGAGCATCATGCTCGACAATGCAGGTGATTATGTGGCATTCCAGTCGGATGTGTATCTACCCGAAGGCCTTACTGCCGACAACTGGACACTGACAGAACGCAAAGAGGACCACTCGTTCTCAAAGAGTAATCCCGCCACCGGCGTGACTCGCATAGTTGCCATAACATTGACCAACAGCAGCATTAAAGGCAATACAGGCGCATTGGTTACCTTTGATGTAACCGCTGCCGAAGACCTCACCGTAGGTACTACATTAGATGGCAAAGTAACCAGCAGCCAATTTTCGTACATCAACGGTACATACGAAACATTGGCCGAAGAGGCTTACACTGTAACTGTTGTAGAAGCCCCCGCCGAGCCCGCTAACCGCTTCTATATCGAGGACTTTGAGATAGAGGCAGGTGGCACATACAACTTGCCCTTCTACCTTACCAATGAGGGCGTATTCAATTGGTTTACCGCCACACTTACTTTGCCCGAAGGTCTATCGTTTGATGGTACATTGACCTATAATGAGGCTCGCGTTACAGGTACTAAAATATACGACGACACTTCTTATCCTACTGATGGCAGCAAAGTACTCAAGATCGACTTCTCGGCTCGCAATGATTTTGAAGGAACAGAAGGTGCATTGGTATACCTCAATATCGTAGCCGATGCCGACTTTACAGGCAATGCCACCATTACACTCACCGACATTATTTTTTATGATGCCGACGAAGTAGAGTATCCCTTAGAGGATGCAAGTTGTGTAGCAACACTTCCTGCGATTGAAAGCAACGAAGTAGAGTTGTTGGTACAAAACTCATACTACAACAATCTGACCCTTTACTTAACCAAGGGTGATACACAAAAGCTGAAGATAGAGCAGACCGACGACTACTTTGTACTCAACACAATACTTTTCAATGGAGAAGATGTAACCGAAGATTTTATAGAGGGTGTTTACACTACACCTGCTATCGAAGAGAACTCGGTACTCAACATCAGCTTTACTATCCCCACCGCACAAAATGCACCTATGCAAAACAGCCGTATAAAAGCCTATGGCCACCGCGGTGATGTAGTAGTAGCAGGTTGCGAGCGTGGCGAGAGCATTGCCGTATATGACGTTGATGGCGTATTGTTGCGCACAATGTATGCTACAAGCGACACCATGCGCATAGCCATGCCCACCGATGCCGTGTATGTGGTGAAAGTGGCCGATGCTGCGGTAAAAGTGGCTTTGTAAGAGACATTCCCCTAAATTAATTTATAATAAAGTGAGACGTAGGCTGTGCCGAACATGAGGCACGGCCTACGTTGTGTTAGTATATACAGGTAGGGGCATTAAAAGAGATTATGCTCATATACGTCACACACTTTGTTTTCTCAATAATTATTTTTAACTTTGCAATTGGCTATGTGCCGCGTGAAGAAAGATTAGTATTAACCCCCTAATAAATAATGTAAATGGGAAAAGTTCTTATCATTGGTGCCGGTGGTGTGGGTACAGTTGTGGCTCACAAGGTGGCACAAAACCCCGATGTGTTTACTGAAGTGGTTCTCGCCAGCCGTACTCAATCGAAGTGCGATGCTATTGCCAAGGCAATAGGCGACCCTCGTATCAAAACCGACCATGTAGATGCCGACAATGTTGACGACTTGGTGCGCTTGTTCAACACTCACCGCCCCGACATCGTTATCAACGTAGCGCTACCCTATCAAGACCTTACTATCATGGAGGCTTGCTTGAAATGTGGCGTGAACTACCTCGACACAGCCAACTATGAGCCCCTTGATGAAGCTAAATATGAATATAAATGGCAATGGGCCTACCGCAAACGCTTTGAAGAGGCCGGCTTGACTGCTATCCTCGGTTGCGGTTTCGACCCGGGTGTATCGGGCGTATTTACTGCCTATGCTGCCAAGCATCACTTTGGCGAAATGCACTACCTCGATATCGTAGACTGCAACGCCGGCGATCACCACAAGGCTTTTGCCACCAACTTCAACCCCGAGATTAACATCCGTGAGGTGACTCAAAAGGGTAAATACTACGAGAATGGCGAGTGGATAATGACTGAGCCTCACGAAATACACAAGCCCTTGACTTACCCCAACATCGGTCCTCGCGAGTCGTACCTCATCTACCACGAGGAGTTGGAGTCGTTGGTTATCAACTATCCCACTATCAAGCGTGCCCGTTTCTGGATGACATTCGGTCAAGAGTACCTTACTCACTTGCGCGTAATCCAAAATATCGGTATGGCAAGCATCGAGCCTATCATGTACAACGGTGTTGAGATTGTTCCTATCCAATTCCTCAAGGCTGTATTGCCTAACCCCGGTGAGCTTGGTGAAAACTACACCGGCGAGACCTCTATCGGTTGCCGTATCAGCGGTATTGACAAGGAGGGTAAACCCCTTACTTACTACATCTACAACAACTGTAGCCATGAGGCAGCCTACAAAGAGGTGGGTGCTCAGGGCGTAAGCTACACTACAGGTGTACCGGCTATGATAGGTGCTATGATGTTCCTCAAAGGCGAATGGCGCAAACCCGGTGTGTACAATGTCGAGGAGTTCAACCCCGATCCTTTCATGGAGCAACTTTCAAAACAAGGTTTGCCTTGGCACGAAGTATTCAATGGCGACTTGGAGTTGTAATACACACACATCAATATAACAAGAGCCTCGAAGTAAATTCTTCGGGGCTTTTTTGTTTATTGATGCGATTATATTACTTTTGCAAAAGGAGATGGCATAATGCCATGTATCGCAATGGAACAACTCAAAGACCTTTATACACAATACTACGGAGTGCAACCTACGAGTGTACAACCCTTGACAGCTGCCGGCTCGGGTAGACAATATTACCGACTGCAAGCAGGCGGAAGTGCGCTGGTGGGGGTCGTAGGCGAATCGGTAGAGGAGAATCGAGCATTTATCGCACTATCGCACCATCTGAGCAATGCCGGCATACCCGTTCCCCGCGTAGTGGCTGTGAGCGACGATATGTTGCGCTACTTGCAGACCGATCTGGGCAACACTTCACTATACGATGCCTTGGCAACCTGTCGCAAGAGTGGCGAATGGAATGAAGAGGCATACAAACTCCTTAGCAATACCATGCACACATTGGCTCGCACACAGGTCGAGGGCGACAGAGGGCTGGATTATTCGGTGTGCTACCCCACAGCCTCGTTTGACGAACGCTCCATCATGTATGACCTCAATTACTTCAAATACTGTTTCTTAAAGGCTGTTGGTGTATCGTTCCACGAAAATAGGTTGCAAGACGACATGGAGTTGATGACGGCTCACTTACTTACAGCCGAGCCTAAGGGATTGCTCTACCGCGACTTTCAGAGTCGCAACGTAATGGTATGCGATGCGAAGCCCTATTTTATTGACTTTCAAGGTGCACGGTACGGGGCAGTACACTACGATGTGGCCTCGTTCTTGTGGCAGGCTCGCGCACAATACCCGGCCGAACTACGTCAACGCCTTGTACAAGAGTATATAACAGCCCTACGCAACTATTACCCCGAGTTAGACGGTAATAACTTTGCCGAAACGCTCAATCTGTATGTTCTCTTCCGCACGCTGCAAGTGCTGGGTGCTTATGGTTTCAGAGGCTACTTCGAGCGTAAAGAGTTGTTCTTGCAAAGCATCCCACAAGCCATAGAAAATCTTCGCGATCTCCTTGCCCAAGGCATTGCATCGCCCTACCCTCACCTGCAAGCTACACTGCAAGCAGTGTGCGACCTATCCTGCTATCAACCCGTCGAAGTACGCACACATCTGCGTGTGACTGTGTATAGCTTCTCATATAAAAAGGGACTTCCCGGCGACGACTCGGGCAATGGTGGTGGCTTCGTCTTCGACTGTCGAGCTACACACAACCCGGGTAGATATGACGCATACAAGCAACTCACCGGACTGGATGATGCCGTAAAAGATTTTTTGGAGAAAGATAGCGAGATACTCACCTTCCTCGACCATGCTTATGCACTGGTAGATAGTTCGGTCGAACGATACCTTGAACGAGGATTTACCAACTTGCAAGTATCATTTGGGTGCACCGGCGGTCAACATCGGTCGGTGTATTCGGCACAAGCCATGGCCGAACATTTGCACAAAAAATACAACGTAGAAGTTCTATTGATACACCGCGAGCGCAACATAACACAACTATTCTCAGCCAAATAAGATGAAAGCTATGATATTTGCAGCCGGATTGGGCACTCGGCTGCGCCCTCTCACCGACACCATGCCCAAGGCACTTGTTCCTATCGACGGCAAGCCTTTGCTACACCACTTGTTACACAAGCTACAACAAGCAGGTTGCTCACACGTGGTAATCAACGTACATCACCATGCCCAACAGATTATTGAATATGTTGAGCATCACGACTACGGCATGCGTATTGAGATATCGGACGAAAGCGACATGCTACTCGACACAGGCGGCGGGCTGAGAAAAGCCGGCTCACTATTGGAGGGTGACGAAGCTATATTAGTTCACAATGTCGATATTTTGTCGAATATCGATTTCGACACCCTGCTACAATCACACCACCCCGACAATCTCGCCACTGTGGTGGTAAGTCGTCGCAATACGAGTCGTTACCTACTGTTCGACAACGAGATGCGTATGCGCGGGTGGACAAACATAAATAGTGGCGAGGTAAAGCCACAAGGGCTCGACACAACGCCACTACAACAGGCTGCATTTGCCGGCATACACATCGTTTCGCCTCACATATTTAAGCAGATGCGCAACATGCCCGAAAAATTTTCCATTATAGACTTCTATCTGCAAGCCATGACCGAGCATCGCATCATGGGTTACATTCCGCAAGACTTCACCATGCTCGATGTAGGCAAGATTGACAGTCTTGCCCCGGCTGAAGAGTTTGTAAAGAGTCTTTAAGAGTCCTACCTACTCGGCAAGCGAGGTAATATCTCATCCTCAAATATATCGCGACTCACAATGCGGTAATGGGGATGATACAACTCATTGTATCTATCGCTGTGATGAACCACATATTTACCTTGAGACAACATATCGGCAATGGCAGCAGAATCGGTCGCAAAATTGAGTATCAGAGGTGAGTTGCGCGATATACGAGAGGCATTTTCAGTTACAACCTCTCGGACAATCTTCAATGTTCGGTTCCATTCATTTACCCAACACTCGTCTACCTGAGGTGTCTGTTCAGGAGCACTTCGATAGAATGCATCGGCCAATTCATCGACCGACAAGAGACTATCGCCCACTGTCGACAAGCTGACACGATAATAGTTGCCTCGCCATCCACAAGGCTCATAATAGTTGGTATCGGTACATACCGCACTCTTCAACTCCTGCTCGATATACCGGCGTGCCATGTCACGGCTCGCAATAGCATGCGCGGGGCCAAAGTAGTCTTGAAAACAACTCTTATAAATATCCTGCAACGAAGTATCGGGATACTTACGCAGCATAGTAGAGAGCGCACGAAGCGTTGTCAGTCAGTCGATATCGACCAACTCATATTCCTTAGAGCCGAGGCCTATTTTCTCGGCATAATCTACGATATGAGTGCCATGACGACTCTTGATGCGTTCGAGTAGAGGTTGGTTGTCGTTGCCCTCGGTAGGCTCTACGGCAAATACAAGGTCGAGACATGCTTGGTCGAGAGCAACGGGGTCGGTCGAGGCCAATATACCTATATCCTTAAGCAGAGGGGCATCGGGATGAGCGTCACAATCGCAATCGACCGACAAGTTGTTCATGACATTGATATACAATATCTTCTCGCCATTGCCGAAATATTCGTGCACCGATTGAGCGGCTGCAGCCATCGACTCAAGGAAGCCTATTTGGTCACTCACATGATTCCAGAACTCAGCTAAATCCTCGGTATAACCGGCACTATGTATATAAGCCTTACCGGCGCTTGAAGCAACACCGATAGATTGGTTCTTAAGCACACCGCCAAAACCACCCATAGCATGACCCTTGAAATGTGCAAGGTTAATCATGAAATCGTAGTTTTGCAGGTTTTTGCCCACACGGTTGTACTTGATGTGAGTGGTATCTTGTACAGGGATGATAATATCGCCATCGGCATCCATGATGTCGACATGTGCAATGTCAAAGAAACCATGTTCACGAGCTGCTTCCAAGTGAGCCTCGGTAGTGTTACGACGACCTTTATATGCAGTATTACACTCAACAATTGTGCCGTCAACCTTCTGAACAAGATTCTTTATCAAGGCAGGTTGCAAGAAGTTCTTGCCACCGGGTTCACCGGTACTTATCTTTACAGCCACGCGACCTGTAGCCTCACGACCTACGGCTTCGTACACTCTCACCAATCCTTCGGGCGAAATATCGGTAGTCATATACACAGTAGGCTTGCTATTCTCCGTTACAGTAGCAGTGGCTTGTTTGTTATTGCACGATACACACAATATTGTGGCACAAATAATGCTTAACCAAACTCTCCAATTCATAACTTTATATATTTGCCGTCTATTAATTTACTTTATTGATAACATTACCAGCCAAGCAGGCCTCGATATTTTGCAACATGATGTTCATCAGTCGCACACGTGCTTCGTAGGTAGCCCATGCAATATGAGGGGTAAAGAAGGCATTGCGAGCACTCAACAAAGGATTGTCATGCAGAGCAGGTTCTACTGCCAATACATCAAACCCTGCAGCTCGCAATTTACCACTATTCAACGCCTCGGCAACAGCCTTCTCGTCAATGAGCGGGCCACGACCGGTGTTGATAAGAATAGCACCCTGTTTCATGCGGGCTATTGAGTCGGCATTGATAATATGTTGTGTATCGGGAGTGAGCGGACAGTGCAATGTCACCACATCACTCTCGGCAAGAAATTGGTCGAACGAGACCGGTGTAATATATTCGGGCAACTCCTCGGCTCTCTTTGAAGTCTTGGCTATAACACGCATACCAAAGGCGTCGGCAATCTTTGCCACACGACGACCTATATTGCCCAATCCGATAATACCCAAAGTCTTTCCGGCTAACTCATTTTGAGGAGAAAGCATGTAACTAAAATCGGCACAACTGCTCCACTCTCCACGACGCACACTCTCGGTGTGCATTTGTACGGCATTAACAATATTGAGCAAGTGAGCAAACACCATTTGTGCTACCGAATCGGTACTATATGCCGGGATGTTAGTAACGACAATACCACGAGCTGCAGCTGCGGCTGTATCGACCACATTGTAACCTGTAGCCAACACTCCTACATAACGCAAACGGGGCAATTGAGCCATCTCGGCGTCACGTATAACCACCTTGTTTGTAAGTACAATATCGGCATCCTTACAACGCTCCACTACATCGGCTGCCGATGTGCGGTCGTAGATAGTACAATTGCCAAGAGCCTTAAGGGCATCCCATGAAAGATCGCCGGGATTGAGCGTATAGCCATCGAGGACTACTATATTTTTCTTTTCCATGATACGATGTATTAAGGAGTGATTAATAAAAGAACATTATCTAAAAAACATAGGTTCTACTCACCGCATAGCGAGCAGAACCTATAGGGTTATCAATTTAATTTCAAAGGATGAGCAACCTTTTGATTGGTAAGAGCTATATCCCACACATCTTTGATAGTCTTGACATAGTGGAATGTGAGTCCTTTGAGATATATTTCGTTAATCTCTTCAATATCCTTGCGGTTGTCTTCCGAGAGAATTATCTCTTTCATACCCGAACGCTTGGCGGCCAAAATCTTCTCTTTGATACCACCCACGGGCAATACTTTGCCACGGAGGGTTATCTCGCCGGTCATGGCAACACGTGCGCGCACCTTACGTTGTGTAAAGGCCGATGCCAACGATGTAGCCATGGTGATACCTGCCGAAGGACCATCCTTGGGTATAGCACCCTCGGGCACGTGAATGTGCACGTTCCACTTTTCAAACACCTCTTCGGGTATACCCAACACATCGGCATGAGCTTTGATATACTGCATGGCTATTACAGCCGACTCTTTCATCACATCGCCCAAGTTACCGGTAATCGTGAGTTTCTCGCCCTTACCTTTGCTCAAGCTCGACTCTACAAAGAGTATCTCACCACCCACGGCAGTCCATGCCAAGCCTGTCACAACACCGGCATAGTCGTTGCCCTCGTATTGGTCGGCAATATTGGTAGGAACGCCCAGATATTCGCGCAAGTCGTCGAGCGAAACACTTTTGCTATACTCAACTTCCTCGGCCTTCTTTACAGCTATCTTACGCATTACCTTGGCAATCATCTTGTCGAGCAAGCGCACACCCGACTCGCGTGTGTATTTGTCAATAATGGTCGAAATAGTCTTCTTCGGCAACTCAACATCCTCTTTGGTAAGACCATGAGCCTTCATTTGCTTGGGAATAAGGTGACGACGAGCTATCTCAATCTTCTCTTCAAGGATATATCCACTGATATCTATCAACTCCATACGGTCGAGCAGAGGACGCGATATGGTGCTCAAGTCATTGGCTGTAGCAATGAAAAAGACATTGGACAAGTCGTAGTCAATATCGACATAGTTGTCGTGGAAAGCCGAGTTTTGCTCGGGGTCGAGTACCTCAAGCAATGCCGAGGCCGGATCGCCCTTGAAGTCGGCGCCAATCTTGTCTATCTCATCAAGCACAAATACGGGGTTGCTCTTCTTAGCCTTGGTGATAGCTTGCATAATACGACCGGGCATAGCACCTATATAGGTGCGACGATGACCTCGTATCTCGGCTTCGTCATGAAGACCACCCAACGATATGCGCACATACTCGCGATGAATGGCGCGTGCAATACTCTTACCCAACGAGGTCTTACCCACTCCGGGAGGGCCGTAAAGGCACAAGATAGGAGCATGCGAGAGGTCGGTAAGTTTCACCACGGCCAAGTGCTCGATAATGCGCTCTTTCACTTTATCAAGTCCGTAATGGTCTTCATCGAGGATAGCGCGAGCCTCCTTAAGGTTTATATAATCTTCGCTATACTCGTTCCATGGCAAGTTTAGCAAATTGTCAAGGTAGCTGTATTGGACCGAATAATCGGGTGTTTGAGGATGCAGACGCTCCAACTTGCGCACCTCTTTCTCAAAGGCCTTGGCAACATCCTCGCTCCACAATTTCTGAGCACCGCGATTGCGCAACTCTTGCACTTCTTGTTCGATACCGTCACCACCCAACTCCTCTTGAATGGTGCGTATTTGTTGTTGTAAGAAGTGCTCACGTTGTTGCTGATTGATACCTTCGCGAGTCTTTGATTGTATATCGGCCTTTATCTCTATTAATTGCACTTCACGGCTTAATATATCGTATAGGGCAAAGGCACGTTCTTTAAGGTTATCCTTGTCGAGCAACGATTGCTTGTCGGTAGCCTCCAATGGAGAGTTACAGCTGACAAAGTTGGTAAGATAGGTAGCATTGTCGATATTGTTTACCGCAAATGCCATCTCCTTGCCTGTATCGCCTACCGAGCGTAGCATCTTTATCATCAACTCCTTGATAGACAACATCAAGGCTTCATACTCTTTATCGCCTGCCTTGGGATATACGTCGTCGATAAGGGTGTATCGTGCACGCATATAAGGCTCTTCGGCAGTCTGCTCACCCAATCGCATGCGACGCTTTCCTTGCAAAATGACAGTCGTGGTGTCGTCGGGCATTTCCAGCACCTTGAGCACCTCGGCAACAACGCCAATGGGATACAAATCGCGAACGGTAGGATCTTCGACATCGGCATCAATCTGACAAGTCACACCGATAGGCATGCGCTTGCGTTGTGCTTCCTTTATGAGTCGAAGGGTCTTTTTACGACCTATCAGTACAGGCATTGCCACATGAGGGAACAACACCATATTGCGCAGGGTGAGTATAGGTAAATCTTCGGTTTTAAGCTCTACAACATCATCTTCGAGCGATCCGCTAATCTCGGCGAAAATAGGCATAATAGGAGTTTTTTCGTCGTTATCGTTATACATACAATTAATTCTCTTTAATGTGTCACATAAATACAAAGTTGTCAATATGGCAGAAAACTGACACATTTGACATCGACACACCACAATCGTGGCGCATACATATATTATACAAGTAGTGTGCCAAAGTATATTCATCGGCCTGATTATGCCATATAACGCATATTTTTACTTACTTTGCAGCATAAATACTGCAAATAAAAACAACCTATACCCACACACCTATGTCCGACAGTAAATTTAGCTTCAAACAGTTTGATCTACACCAAGAATTGTGTGCCATGAAAGTAGGTACCGACAGTGTACTGCTGGGAGCATGGGCAAAGCTCCCCGAGCGGGGTCGCATATTGGACATTGGTTGTGGCACGGGTATCCTTTCGCTCATGGTAGCGCAACGCTCACCGAGTCTATCAATAACAGCTATTGAGATAGACCCTCGGGCTACCCTGCAAGCCCAAGAGAATGTAGCCCAAAGCCCTTGGCAAGAGCGTATTGAAGTTATCAATGGCGACTTTACCAAAATAGCAAACGCCCTCGACCGACAATTCGAATCCATTATCTCCAACCCTCCCTATTTCGAGCAATCGTTACTATCGCCCGACAGCGCTCGCACAACGGCTCGTCACACTACCTCATTAAGCTACGATGCCATCTTCCGTCAGGGTCGCGACATTATCACGCCCAATGGCAACATATCGCTTGTCATACCGGCCGACCTGTATACACAAGTCAATCACACCGCCATGCTATATGGCTGGGGTGCATCGCGCCTGACAATGGTGCGCACTACACCTCGCAAACAGCCCAAACGTGCTCTGTGCGAATGGCAACGCAACCACTTTACGCCATGCCAAGAGGATATACTCACTATTCACACAGCCGATGGCGAATACTCGGATGAATACAAAAGTATGACAAAAGAGTTCTACTTGAAGTTCTGAGAAAACCCCTTTACACCTTTGATTGTTATCATATAAACCAAAATGTGATAACATGGAAAATCTCGAAAAAATCTTTTGGGGCAAGACCCGCTATTGGTGGATACTGCTCATACCCGGCATTATGCTCATACCCTGTGGATGCTGGTTTCTTTTTTCACCGTCGGTCGGTTATTTCACCATCACCACCACACTGCTGTGGATGCTTATTCTTACGGGCATCATCCAATTCATAATAGCCTTTAACACACCTCGTCATGCGCATGGATGGGGATGGTGGTTGGCCGGTGGCATTATCGATGTCTTTGTAGGTTTCATGATGCTGGGCAACATAGGTTTCAGCGCAATGATACTACCCTACTTTTTTGCCTTTATATTTCTTTACAAAGGGGTAAGTAATCTTGTATCGGCATTCATTTCGATGAGCTACCACAATACTTGGTGGCTATACCTTATTAACGGATTGTTACTACTCGTCTTGGCAACGTTATTTTTCTTGTCGCCATTCTCGGCAATGATCGCCATAGATTTCCTTATCGGATGTGCCTTTATCTATTGGGGTATAAACCTTATTTTCTTTGCGTTAGACCTGCGACCCGATAAGAAAAAAGAGTATGAATATACATTGGAAGAAGCGCATCAATAGTAAACCGTGTATTATCTATCCAATCTTATCTTACCACCTCCTACAAAGAGGCAAGAGGCTGTGCCAAGAAATGAGTTTTTGGCACAGTTTCTTTTTTGTGTCAAATAAATCGCAGTATTTGCAATTATTTTTATCACTGTTCAATTAAAATTGAATTGCTCCATTTATCGCTTGCTGCGAAACCTTGCAAATATGGGGCTTGCTGTATTACTACAACAACTCTCCTGAATCATTTGAGAGTATCTTCTCGGCAAAAATCCGAGCTGCATAACTCTCAGGAATCAGAATTTTCTTAATATCCATAGCGCGAAGAATAGATGAGTGCGTTGTATCGAGTGCGCGTGCTATGATATTCTTTACCTTCAGCTCCTTTAATGAAGCTACGGTTCTTAATGAACTGTCCATACTCTGCCCGATTGCAACGATTACGCAATCAATCTCATCCAAAGGCAAACTCCGCAGTGATACTCTTTCTGTTGCATCCATAATATAGGCTAAGTCTATTCTGTCTTTAATCTCTTCGATGCAATGCTCTTTGCAATCAACACCGATGACAGAATGCCCCATATCGGTAAGAGTGGCGGCAAGGGTACTTCCAAAATTTCCTAATCCTATTACAAGGTATTTCATACGCATTCGTTTTATTAATTTATTATTATATCCTCTTTGGGCAAACGATATTTGGGTTGTTCTTTTTGTGGCAGTATGCTCATAAGTACGGTAATAAAACCTACGCGCCCCAAGAACATAAGCACCACTAATAGAATTTTACTGATATTGCCTAAAAGTGGTGTAATACCCAAGCTGGAGCCTACTGTGGAGAATGCCGACACACATTCAAACAGCAAGTCAATTGATGGTAAGCTCGGTTCCAGCAACAAGAGTGCTACATAGTAGAGTACAATGATACATATTGAGCCAAATACGATAACCAGAGCTCTTCGTATCGAACTGTATGTGATTTCACGATTAAACAGCGTTGTAGAGTGTTCGCCGTTAATCAGCGACTTTAACGAAGCGAGAGCCACTACAAAAGTATTTACTTTGACACCTCCAGCCGTAGATTGCGAGCCACCACCTATCCACATCAGCACCAAATATAGTATGATAGTCACTCTCGAAAAATCACTTAATGAAACGCTGTTAAAACCCGCAGTTCGTGGTGCTACGGCATTAAACAGAGACTGCACAATCTTTTCGCCAAAAGAGAATGATGCAAGCGATCCATTCCACTCAAAGAAAGCAATGCCGAGAGTACCGATAAGTATCAGAACCAGAGAGGAATATAGTACAATCTTAGTATTGATATCGGTAATGTGCATATATCGTGACCGTTGCTTGGTCTTTCTGAACATTTTATGCAAGAGTTCTGAGCCATAATATGAAAGAATCCTTTTTAAACTCATAAGTATAGGAAATCCGATACCGCCCAAAACTATAAGAAGCGAGATTAGCAAATAAAAAGCGTTATGATTGTATAATATCAAATCATTCCCGAGATTTCCTTCCAGCGTGGAAAATCCTGCATTGCAGAATGCTGATATGGAGTGAAAGAGAGAAAAGAATATCTCATCTCGGAAGGTCATTCCCATTGTTGAATGAATACTAAGCCATATAAAGAGAGTGCCTATTATCTCTATCACGAAAGTAAACCCTAAAACATTTGTCAACACAGATTTCAGTGATTCGGAACTTGACGCTATCATATTCTTCAGTGAAAATTGAGAATATAATCCGATGCCGCCCATAAAAAACAGGGCAAAGAAACTCGTTATTGTCATAATACCCAACCCTCCAATCTGAATCAACAAAGCTATGATTATCTGCCCCTCCA
>JAGBHF010000036.1 GCA_017935645.1 Bacteroidaceae bacterium
GGCATCGATGATTTTGGGTACTGAAGGCCACAAAGCAGCAGGTACCAATGAGAATGACACACCCAAGATGAGGATAAGTGTCATAGCAAAAGTCTTAGAGGGAATGATGGGCAAAAGGAAGGCAAAACTGAGGTGGCAGCATATCATAATGATAGCACCCAACATGAGCATCGAAGCACCTTTACCTTTATAGTCGATAAATGCACCCAAGAAAGGAGTGAGCACCATAGCCAAGATGGGGAAGAAGCTGAAGAGTTGCGATGCTTCGTCGGCACCGATACCCAATGTTGTCTCCAAATAGTTGGGGGCAAAACGTTGGAAGGGGAAGATAGCCGAGTAGTACAATACACACAAGAGAGCTACCAACCAGAACATCTTGCTTGACAAGATTTTACCAAGGTCGCTGATGCGGAACTCGTCTTCGCTCGATTTCTCTTCGCTCAACTCGCCGGCTGCAATAAGTTGCTTGTCGAACTTGCTATCCATTACCGAGAATACAGAGTAACAAATGAGACCGATGAGCAACAAAGCTGTACAGAAACCTACAGGAGCTACTACCGAGTTGTCAAATTGTTTTGATACGATAGGCGCAATCCACATAACGGCAAACACACCAAGACGTGCAATAGCCATCTCGATACCCATAGCCAACGCCATCTCTTTGCCTTTGAACCATTTTGCGATAGACTTAGAAACAGTTGTACCGGCCATTTCGCAACCACAACCGAAAATCATAAAGCCCAAGCATGCCATCTTGGCGTTACCGGGAAGATCGGTCCACCAGCTACCGAGCCAGTTGCACAAGGCTGTTTCACCAAACCACTCGGTGATAGCCATGTACTTAATAGCTGCACCTATTACCATCAACGATGCCGACAAGATACCGGTGAAACGAATACCCATCTTATCGAGGATGATACCTGCAAAGATAAGGAAGAAACAGAATACGTTGAGGAAGTACTCCGATGCGGCGTAAGTACCGAATACTGTACTGTTCCATCCGAGGTTAGTCTCAACAAGAGACTTAAGGGGTGACATTACGTCTACAAACATGTAGGCGAAAAACATCATGAGCGCAACAAGAATGAGCGCAGCCCAACGAGCCACAACCGAGTCGTTGAGTTTTTTCTGAATTACTTGTGTCATAGTTTTAGTTTGTTTTTTATTTGATTGTTAGTATTTTTCATTATCTCTTCTCAAGCAATACAACATTCTCGACATGGTGTGTGTGGGGGAACATGTCGACGGGTTGCACACGTGCCACACGATACATGTCGTCGAGCATAGCTAAGTCGCGTGCCTGAGTAGCGGGATTACAGCTTACATACACGATGCGCTCGGGAGCGGCAAAGCGTATCACCCCTATTACATCGTCGTGCATACCGGCACGAGGCGGGTCGGTAATGATAACATCGGGACGTCCGTGTTGCTCGATAAACTCGGTGGTGAGTATATCCTTCATGTCGCCGGCATAGAAGATTGTGTTGTCAATACCGTTAAACTCGGCATTAATCTTGGCATCTTCAATAGCCTCGGGCACATATTCGATACCTACCACTTGTCGTGCCTGACGCGACACGAAATTGGCAATAGTACCCGTACCTGTATAGAGGTCGTATACCAACTCATTACCCGACAGACCTGCAAACTCGCGTGCTACCTTGTATAACTCATATGCTTGCTCCGAGTTGGTCTGATAAAACGACTTAGGACCCACCTTGAATTGCAAGCCCTCCATTTGCTCCAAGATATAGTCACGACCACGGTAGCATATCACCTCTTGGTCGGTAATGGTATCATTGGCCTTTTGGTTAATGATATAGAGCAACGATGTTATTTCGGGAAAATCGTCGGCTATATGTTGCATCATGTCGGCAATCTTATCGGGCTCGTTGTCGTGGAAAACCACGATGAGCATAATCTCGCCTGTAGAGGCTGTACGCACGATTATATTGCGTAACAAGCCGGTTTGCGCACGCAAGTCGAAGAATGTCATGCCACGCTCTAAGGCATAGGCACGCACATTGAGACGGATGCGGTTGGTAATATCATCTTGCAGGCTGCATTGTTTGATATCCAACACCTTATCGAACATACCGGGGATGTGAAATCCCAACGCATTGCGATCGGTATACACCTCCTCTTGTTGCATCTGCTCGGTTGTAAGCCATGAACGATTGGAGAAGGTATACTCCAGCTTATTGCGATACTCGCGAGTCTTGACAGAGCCTTTAATAGGCGAAATTTCGGGCAACTCAATCTTGCCTATGCGAGTGAGATTATCGACAACTTGTTGTTGCTTGAATTGCAACTGATAGTCGTATGGAACATGTTGCCATTTGCATCCGCCACACACACCGAAGTGAGGACAGAATGGCTCAACACGAATATCAGAGGGCTTATGTATCTTGACAATACGCGCCTCGGCATAGCTGTGTTTCTTGCGTATTATTTGCAAGTCTACCACATCGCCGGGTGCGGCAAATGGTACAAAGATTACTTTATCGTTGTGTCGGCAGAGAGCTTTGCCCTCTGCTGCTACTCCTGTTATTTCGATTTCCTCCACCAAGGGGAGCGGTTGTTTTTTACGTGCCAAAGGTTATGCTTTAATATTAATAAAAAAATCGCCCAAAGTTAGCCATAAAATTCGACATAAGCGTTATATATAGACAAAAAACAAATGAGTATAAATTTTATATAGATTGTATACTAAAAAGTCGATTTTTTGTACTATCTTTGCCAATCATTTGTGAAAAAGTAACAACCAATAATATTTTTTAGAATGAAAAGAGTTTATACATTCGGTAACGGACAAGCAGAAGGTCGTGCCGACATGAAAAATCTATTGGGTGGTAAAGGTGCCAACTTGGCTGAGATGAACCTCATCGGTGTTCCCGTACCTCCGGGTTTCACTATTACCACTGAAGTTTGTACAGAGTACAACAAACAAGGTAAAGATGCTGTTGTTAAGCTCCTTGAAGAGGATGTACGTGTAGCTATCGCACACGTAGAGGCTCTCACAGGAACAACATTTGGCGATGAGACCAATCCCCTCTTGGTATCGGTTCGTTCGGGTGCTCGTGTCTCAATGCCCGGTATGATGGATACTGTATTGAACTTGGGTATGAACGATACAGCAGTTGAGGCTCTTGCACAAAAATCGGGCAACGCTCGTTTTGCTTGGGACTCTTACCGTCGTTTTGTTCAAATGTATGGTGACGTTGTTTTGGGCATGAAACCCCAAAGCAAAGATGATATCGACCCCTTCGAAGAGGTAATGGAGAAAGTAAAAGAGGAAAAAGGTGTAAAACTTGATACAGAACTCAATGTTGAGGACCTCAAGAACCTCGTTAAGCTCTTCAAAGCCGCTGTATTGGAGCGCACAGGCAAAGATTTCCCCGACTCTCCTTGGGAGCAACTCTGGGGTGCTATCTGCGCCGTATTCGATAGCTGGATGAACGAGCGTGCCATCCTCTACCGTCGCATGAACCAAATTCCCGAAGAATGGGGTACTGCTGTAAACGTACAAGCAATGGTATTTGGTAACATGGGTGAGACATCGGCTACCGGTGTTGCTTTCACTCGTGACGCTGCTACAGGTGAAGACATCTTCAACGGTGAGTATCTTATCAATGCTCAAGGTGAGGACGTAGTTGCCGGTATCCGCACTCCTCAACAAATCACTATCGAGGGTTCACGTCGTTGGGCTGCATTGCAAGGCATCAGCGAGGAAGAGCGTGCTGCTAAATATCCCTCACTCGAAGAGTCAATGCCCGCATGTGCTAAAGACCTCATCGAGACACAACAAAAACTCGAAGACTACTTCAAAGATATGCAAGACCTCGAGTTTACTATCCAAGATGGTAAATTGTGGTTGTTGCAAACTCGTAACGGTAAGCGCACAGGTGCTGCTATGGTGAAGATCGCTATGGATATGCACCGTGAAGGTATCATCGACGAGAAGACAGTATTGCGTCGTATGGAGGCTGACAAACTCGACGAGTTGTTGCACCCCGTATTCGACACAGCCGCTATGAAGAGCGCTAAGGTTATCACTAAGGGTCTTCCCGCTTCTCCCGGTGCTGCAGTAGGTCAAATCGTATTCCACGCCGACGATGCCGAGGCATGGCACGAGAACCGCAAGAAAGTAGTTATGGTACGTATCGAGACTTCACCCGAAGACCTCCGTGGTATGAGCGTAGCTGAGGGTATCCTCACAGCTCGTGGTGGTATGACATCACACGCTGCCGTTGTGGCTCGTGGTATGGGTAAGTGCTGCGTATCGGGTGCCGGTGAAATCAAGGTTGACTACAAAGCTCGCACAGTAGAGATTGGTGGTAAAACATACAAAGAGGGTGACTGGATTTCGCTCAACGGTTCTACCGGTGACGTTTACGACGGTCAAATCCCCACTCGTATGCCCGACCTCAGCGGTGACTTCGGTGCTATCATGGATCTCTGCGAGAAATATACCAAAGCCGATGTACGCACTAACGCCGACTCACCCCGCGATGCTAAGGTAGCTCGTGACTTCGGTGCTAAGGGTATCGGTCTCTGCCGTACAGAGCACATGTTCTTCGAAGGCGATCGTATCAAAGCTATGCGCGAAATGATTCTTTCGAAAGACGAAGAGGGTCGTCGTCGTGCTCTTGCCAAATTGCTCCCCATGCAAC
>JAGBHF010000037.1 GCA_017935645.1 Bacteroidaceae bacterium
CTTTAGCTAATTCACCCGAAGGGAGATTGGTATAAAAGTCTAAATCAATCATAAGGCTATAAATCTAATGAAGTTACAAATTTAGAATATATCCTTGAATTTCAAAAAAAATAGCAATAAAAAAACAGAAATATAAAAAAACAGTACTCAACAACTACTTTTTCAGAAAATTAATTGTAACTTTACGAAATCATAGAATGACAATGATGGATAATAATACAAATAACGCATTGAAACAGTGGCTCGACAACCGTGAGCAACTCATGACTATCGATGGTACAGCAACCGACGTGCTATACAACGAAGCCATTACCTTGTGCAACACCTTGCACAAGCAGCTTGCTACTGTGGCCGACCGTGACGAATATATAGCTTTCTTGTCGACCTATGCCAACTTGTGTGCCCTGCGCGAGGAGAACAGCAACAAAGAGATTGATATTCAGGACGAAATAGTAGAATTACGTCGCAAACAGGCTGAAGAGAATAGGGGTGATTTCCTTCCCAAGCTATCCAATTCGCTATTCTATGCAGCACAATTGCACCGCAAGGCTGTCAATGTACATCGCGCCATAGAGTGCATGGAAGAACATGTAGCTATCGAGCGTGAGATTGCCGAGCAAAACAGCGAAGTAGGGGAGCGAAACGTGGCTGTTGCACTATACTTTTTGGCCAATACTTATGCGGCTTTCGGACGCAACATTCTGGCAGAGGATACTTATGCCGAATCGATTGAGGCTTTCGACAAGCTCTTGGCTGGCAACCACGGCAACGACACCGATACAGGCATGTTGTTGGCCCAAATCGTCATCGAATATGCCGATTTCTACCTCAACACGCGCATGGTCAACAACGCCATAGACCGCTATGTGCAAGCCATGGAAATATTGCGCACCATTGCACCCAACAGTACCGAGGCAACGTCGCTCTTGAAGCAACAGTATATCTTCATGAGCAACCTATATTCACAAGCAGGTATCAAGGAAATGTGTGAATACTATACCGAGCTGTCAAAAGAGATTAATTAACCACAAACAACATATACCATGAAACTTACCTACGAATACGACGAGACCACCACTTACGAAGTGGAAGTACCCGACGAAATGTACGAAGCGGCTACAGGTGATGACCCCAATGGCGAAGTTGCATATGAACTTGCCGAGTATATACAAGAGGCCAACTGGGAGGCTCTCGAATTGATAGCCGAATGGATGAACGAAGCTGCCGACAAAGGTCACAAAGATGCCCTTTATTGGTTGCAAGACTACTACTCGGTCGATCCCGCCGAACCTTATTCTTAACACACACAACACACATATACCATGAACACGCTCAAATGTGCCAAATGTGGCAATGCCTTGAAAGCCGACGATCGTTTCTGCAGTCAATGCGGTACCGAATGTCGCATTGTCGATATCGACTTTTCGATACCGGGCAACAACGAGGAGGTATCTCGTTGTATGGCTATGCTCGACAGCATGGAGGGACTGAACAGCGTTAAAGAGGAGATACACGAGATTGTAAAGTTTGTCAAGATGGACAGTGTACGCACACAGATGATGGGCTACCCCTCTCGCTTTCCTCGCAAATACCTCTTTATAGGCAATCCTTGCACCGGTCGCACCACCGTAGCCCGCCTCATGGCCGACATCCTTCACGCCTTGGGGGTTATGCCCGAGCACAAGATGATTGCCGTATGGTCGAAGGCACTTGTGGGTGGCACGGCTGAGAAATGTCGCTCGAAGGTGCGCAATGCCGTTGAGAGTGCCTTGGGAGGAGTCCTTTTTATTGACGACATACACTTGTTGAACGACAACAGCGACGAGTTGGCACAGGCTACTACCAACGAACTCATATCGATCATGCAAGAGCACCAAGACGACCTCTTGTGTATCGTTGCCGGAACACCTGCCGAGATAGAGGTACTGTGCAAGTCGCACCCCAACTTCCGCTCACAATTTGACCGAGTACTGGTCTTTGAAAGATAAATTACAATAACACATTAATTAATATAGTATGCACATCAAGATAAAAAACAATGTTATAGCTGCCGACGACCGCTTCGGCATGAGCAAGTGGTGGGGATCGCCCGACCTTCCTGCCGACATGGCTTTTCCTCAATACATCGATGGTGAAGGTGAAGCATGGGAAATGCAATTTATCTGCCAGATAAATTGCGCCGACTTGCGCGACTTCGACACGCCTCTACCCAAAGAGGGCTTACTCTTGTTCTTTGCACACATCGACGGCTTCTTGGGATACGACGACCCCGAAATGCCCGGCGAAGGTATATGGGATGCTTGTGAGACTAAAATAATATATGTGTCACCCGACCAATACGAGTCGCTACAACAACGCATCTTGGTCGACGAAGACGACGAACCCGTGTGCATTCCTTGTCGTGAAATGACATTCGAATATGCCGACAGCGACGCATCCGACTGCCACAACAAGCTGTTCGGAACACCCGACTTTATGCCGTGGGAGGACTGGGAAGCTCCTTGCGAGGGATGGAAGCTCCTCTTGCAAGTCGACTCGGACGAGGCCGACGACTTCAACCTACGCTTTATGGACGAGGGTGTAATGTACTTCCTTATCAACCCAGACGACCTCGCACAAGGCAACTTCGACAACGTGCGTGGCGCAATGGTTTCTATGTAAAATCTCAAAAATCTCTATCATCATGACATTGACCGACCAAATAACCGCCATTGCTCAAGATAGCAACTTGAGCGTTAACGATAAAGTAACTAAAATCGTCGAGATACATCAGAGTCTCGACCCCTATTGCGACGAGGCTTTCAGAGTAAGTATGCCCGCCTACGAGACAGTGCGCAGCCTTCTTCTCAACGACAACTACGAGGGATGCCACACCAGCGACCTCATCATGTGCAACAGCATGCTTGCCGAGGCTTATATGCGCAACCGCAAGTCGTGGCTCATCGCGCCCCTTGCTCAACACACCTGCGACATGCTCACCGGTGCTTTTGTCAATGACGAAGAGACAATCGACATGATTGTAGCCGCCATCGACCGCATGTGCAATGCTCTACAAAGTCATCCTCGCCTCACCATGAAGCTCTACAACCTACAATACGGATTTGAAAAGGGTCGCACCACTCCGCAAGAGGAAACACTCAAGGAGGCTGCCGAGAAGATTATATCGCTGGCGACCCTTACCGAGTGCGACACATGGTACACTCCCTTGAAAGATGAGTTTACCGAACTGCTCGGAGCCGAGTTGATACGTGAAATCGAGAACAACCCCTACACAGGACATCTCAAGGTCGACCCCGTCGAATATACCGAAGCCTACGAAAATGCTATTGATGCAGTAGAGGAGGAGGTAGATCGCCGTATGGGTGGCGAAGAGTATGCTATGGGTATGTGCTTCGAGATATGGAGCATCAAGAAGGAGATTCTTGCCAATAAATACGGCATCGAGTGGCGCACGCCCTCACAAATGAATCCCCGCGTTATGTTCGATTAGTGTATTTTTTTATAGATTTTGTAATTTGAATTGGGCAAGTTTCTATGTGATATAGCGACTTGCCTTTTTTTATTATCAGTACCCGATAAAAACAACCAACCGTACCCGAAAGAGATACTGACCGCTCAACCCGCACCCAACGAGCCGAGCAACGTAATGCTGAAGCGAGAGACACATCAACCACCTCACAACTTGTGTCCGAAGGACGATATGTGTGTATGTTCATCTTCGCGGAGTGACATGGGTGATGAAAAAGTAGAGTAGGGGAGATGTGATACCTTGACAGGGTGTGTTGATAAGATGATTTTGTTAAATAGATACGTCGTTTTATCTTAATTTGATTCAATTTTAACACACGTAGTGAAAATTACATATTTTCACGAAAAATTTCGATGTGTGTTTTATCAATTTGCTACACAAACAAACATTTATCAAACATATTATATACACCACCACAAACACACAACACAATTGTTTCAATTAACAACCATTTTCCAAGCACACGCATGTGTGCTAACAAATGTTAACACAAACTCCACAAGGCACCTATATGTTAACAAATGTTATACATACCCCTGTTTTAACTATTTTTAATTTATTATTTGTTAAATCACACATCAAATTATGCATTTTTTTTGATTTTTTCGAAAAACGTATTGAAAAGTACTTTATCTTTATGAAATGTGCAATAGAAAATTTTGCACAATTTTAATAAAAGGTAAAAACAACAATTTGATGAAAGTGCTTAAACGAATAATGCTTATTGCAATGCTGATTATTGCCCTGCCGGCAATAGCATCATTGTCACCGAGCGCACCCACTACCGTAGCAGACGATACGGTAAGCACAACCAATCAGATTGTATCGGAAAAGTTTGCCATCGACTACCGTTTCGACCAGATTGTAATCGACTCGATATACCTCGACAACAAGGAGGAGATTGATTACATTAAATATTACCTCGAGTACACACCCCGCATCGACAGCATCACCATCTACGCATGGGCATCGCCCGAGGGTGCAAGAGGTCACAACGAATGGTTGGCACACGAACGTGCCTTGGCTGCCAAGCAATTCTTGCTCGACAACTGTCCCGACACTACCAAGCTCAATGCCGACAAAATCAAGATAGCCCCTTCGGCCGAGAACTGGCCCGGCTTGCTTAAACTCGTCGAGCAAAACTATCACCGTCGCAATCGTGAATTGGTACTGCACATCTTGCGCAATCCCAAGTTGAGCGATGCCGCACGCAAGCGTCGCTTGCAACGTGTCGACGATGGTACTACATGGCGTTACATGTTGCGCCACTACATGCCACACTTGCGCTATGCCACATGGAGCTGCACATGGGTCAAGCTCGACGACCCCACATTGCCTTCGCCCGCATTTGAGGTTTCGGTAGTCGAGGAGCTACCCGCCACCGACAAGTATGTACCCGTCGAGATTGTCAAGCCTCAGTGGCACACCATCCTGGCAGCCAAGAGCAACTTGCTGCTCGATGCTGTTACAGCGCTCAACTTCTCGCTCGAATATCCTATTAACGAAAAGTTCTCGATAGTAGCCGAGACATACTTCCCTTGGTGGCTCACCAAAGACAATCAGAAGTGTCTGCAACTGCACACCTACGGAGGCGAATTCCGCTGGTGGTTCTTGCCACAACCCACCAAGGCTACCCCCAAGCGCCAAAAGCGCGATGTACTCGTAGGTCACTTCATAGGCCTGAACGGGTGGGGCGGATATGGCGATATTCAATGGGGTCGCGACTTCGGTTGTTACCAATTCGACTTCTGGAGTGTAGGACTCTCGTATGGCTACTCTATGCCCATCAGTCGTTACCTCAACCTCGAGTTCTCTATCTCGGGCGGATATGCCAACATTCCCTATCAGCACTACATCCCCAGCGACGACTGGATGCACCTCATTCGAGACGATAAAAAAGCCGGTACATTGCATTATCTCGGACTCACCAAGTTGCAGATAAGCCTTGTATTCCCCATAATGATTAAGTATTAATACAACATGAGACGCGCTATATACATATTATTTATGTTAGCTACACTGTTGTTGTGTGGTTGCGAACGTCGTCCGCTTGAGGAGATGAGCAACACGCACTACATGCGCGTCTATATCGACGAGGATATCCCCAACGTCACCACCGGACTATACAACGCCAACTACAAGCGTCCCCGATACACGCAGCCCGAGGTGCTCCGCGTTATCCTCACCGACCCCACTACCGGCGAGGCTGTTGCCGAGCGTTTCTTGCGCCAACGTGGCGAGGACGAGCGTGGCACATACTACGAGGGATGGGTTATTGTCGACCCGGGTCGATATGGTGTCATTGCCTACAACTTCGACACCGAGACTACCATTGTCAACGACAGTTACCACTACCACGATGCCAAGGCTACAACCAACGAAATTGCCTATTACCTACGCGACAAGATTATAAGCCGTGCCAACGCCGATGTAGCCGCCAACGAACGCATCGTGTACGACCCCGACCACCTATTCTCGGCATCGTGTGGCGAGGTATATATACCCTTCGTCAACCACATCGACACCATTACCACGCTCGATGGCGACTACCTTACTGCACAGACACTTGTCAAGACCTACTACATGCAAGTGCGTGTACAGGGCATACAATATGCCACATCGTCGGTAGGATTGCTCACCGGTATGTCAGGCTCATCGTGGCTCAGCACCCGTGCCATGGATGCCGAGGACAATGTTACCCTATACTTCGAGATGCAACCCGGCATATCTACCCCCACCGGCATAGTACGTGGCGAGACTGAAGATGTAATGACTATATACACATCGTTCAACACCTTTGGCAAACTGCCCAATGAGCAGAACAAACTGGAGATTACGTTCGACTTCCTCACCACCTACGGTGTACCCTATAGCGAGACATTAGATATTACCGAGCTATTCTACACCCCCGAGGGTCGCGACAACCAATGGTTGCTTATCGACCACGTCATCAGGATTCCCGACCCGCCACCCCCAACCGAAGGCGGTGGTGGATTTGCCCCCTCGGTAGACGAATGGGAGGATGTACACACCGACATTATTATATAACAATAGACGAAAACAAGAAAATAATTAAAACCTTAATTCCGCAGCACTTTAGTTTAACTATTTTTATAAGTTCCTGAGCAACAAAAAGTTGCCCAGGATTTTGCCATGTCAGATTTTTCACTTACCTTAGTGCTGCAAATCAAGACAAGCAAAAATCATCCATGACA
>JAGBHF010000038.1 GCA_017935645.1 Bacteroidaceae bacterium
CAGAGGATGGCGGTGTGGCGTACATTGATAATGGTACACGCACGATGATATCGGACTACGTAGGAGGTGTGAAGAGTGTGTCGTCGATAGGCAATATGCTTGTGGCGAGCACACCGGATAGACTTGTGTCGTGGGTGTGGCAAAAGGGGTCGTACCATGAGCATATAATACCACAGTTGCCACACCTGTTGTTTGAGCAATTTCGCAATGCATGGAAAGGAGAATCGGATTATTTGCAGACAATACCGTGTGATATACGAGTGCCTGAAGGAGAGTTCCCGAGCAAAGGTATCGAGATAGAGGGTGTAAATACGACACGTGAGCTTGCCGATGCGTATGAAGTAGGCAAAGGCATGTTGCGCGAGGAGGCGTGGAAAGAGGATGTTTTTATAGATGCCATGCTTATACGTTACGGAGTGCGAATGTATGACGGGTCGTATGCGGCGGTGTCACCACCTATATTGTTGAGGCCTGAGAAAGGATATAAGTATACGGGAGTGGGTTTTTTAGGTAACGGTGATAATAATATCATCGAGAATATAAAGAGTCGAGTAGAGGTGCAAGATGGTTACAAGGTGGGTTATACGTTGTATGCCGGTAATAGTCTGTTGCAGATGGATGCCGACCTGTACCCATATATAGACATATTTATAACGGATGCGTTGGGTGGGTTGTCGAAGAGCTATATCGATAAAATAACCGACATGAATATAGGGAGTGTGGGTATATTTGCCGAGATAGAGTCAACCTTTGAAGTGCCCGAGAAAGATGTGGATATAGATAGTAATATAGTATACTATCGGGTAGAGAGTATTGATGTAAAAGCTATACAGCGAGAGTTTGAAAGTGGCGAGACCACGAGTAAAAAAGCTATATTGACGGTGGGTGAAAAGATGAGCTACCTACGACAATTACCCATGCTGGAGGATGTGGTGTCTCGTTCTCGCTATAATGGCAATAGCCTGCATGTGTATAACAACAGGCTCCATATAGGTGATGTAAGAGAGACGCTTGCCGGGGGCTATGGTATACCGCAATATAGTTATGCTGTAGCTGATGAGGGTGGTAGTGGATATGACCGAAGTACAGAGCAAGTAGTGTTGTTGTACTACCTAATCAACGGCGAGGAGCGCGTTGTCAATACCACTATTGCATCGGGTGTGATGCGAGGTAGTGAGTTGAACAATCTCATCAGTTATCCTGATGCACGTGCCCGAAGATTGATAATTGCGTGGCGAAGTGCCGGTAATGCTTATAAGATAGACGTGTTGTTGCGCGAACACTCGATGGAAGACATGGCCTATTATTATGATAAAAGTGGTGTACCGGTGAATACAATAAGCAGTGCGGAGTATGATATACTGAAACGTACAAAAAGTAATAATACGGTGCGCCGAGCCGATGTGTTAAAAGTTTCGGAGCTGAATAATCCGCTTGTGTTTCCCAATGACAAGACCTATACGGTAGGCAGTGGCAAAATTGTTGCGATGGCTGTGGCTACAAGGGCGATGAGCCAAGGACAGTTTGGTCAATATCCGTTGTATGTATTCACGAGCGAAGGTATCTATGCGATGCTGAGTGGTGGTGGCGATGTGCTGTATAGCAATATATCCCCTGTAAATCGCCATGTGGTAGAGAACGCAAAGACGGTGTGCCCGATAGACAATGCCGTAGTGTATGGTACTCGACAAGGCTTGTATGTGCTGAGTGGTAGTGAAGTGGTCAATATATCGACCCCGCTTGATGAGCACGGTGTTATACGCAATGGTAGAGGTATAGAGACAGTTGTAGCAACACTTGTGTTTGGCGCGACGTTGACAGAGATGATAACCATGCGTAGATTGATAGCCGAAGGCAGGGTGTCGTATGACTATGTAAATGAAGAGGTGTTACTATATAAGCCAGGCAATGTGCTGTGCTATGCCTACTCGTTGAGGAGTAAGATGTGGCAGTCGTACCGTCGTAGTGTCGACTATGCAATAGATAGTTATCCGGAGTTGTTACTCGTTGACGGAAAAAAGGTGATGAGGACAAGTGATGAGGACAGCTTAAAGGTAGAGCCGGAGCTATTGCTTGTGACCAATGCGATGCAACTGAGTGATACGACGAGCAGTAAGCGCATAGAGCGACTGCACCTGTTGAGTCACTTGGCAGGTGATGAGAATAGCCGGGTATTGGTTGCAGTAGCCGGGAGTGATGACGGCGAGGAGTATGCGTTGACATATAAAAAAGAGTATGCCGTGCGCGAATTGCACAATGTTACCCTACCCCATTCGGCAAGTGCCTTTAGGTACGTGTCGCTGATAGTGTTTGGCAAAAATCTTGCCAAGCGGTCGTATATCAACAGCATAGAGGTAGAGTATGACGAGAAGCGAAAAGAGCGGTGATGTAGAAAAAGCAGAGAAAAGTGTTAAAAAAATACGAACTATCCAATATTAACCAATGAAAGAGTTAAAAGATGCAAAAATAGTATTGCGCAAGAGTGTCGCCATGGCCGGTACAATAGATACGCGGCATGAGAGTGTGAGTGTGTTGTATGACGGAGAGTATCGCAAGAGTGAGCGAGATGCCCAAGTGTTGGAAGATGCGCGAGTGTGCTATGACAACCTTGAGACCTTCCGTAAAAATGCAATGCGATGTCACCGCTATACCTACGGCGACCAATGGGGAGACAGAATAGTGGTAGGTAATAAGAGTATGACAGAGGATGCATACCTTCGTGAGCAAGGCAAGGTTCCGTTGAAGAACAACATGATACGCAATCTTGTGAAGAGTGTATTGGGACAATTTGAGGGCAACCCTACCCGACCGGTGTGTGTTGCCCGCAACAGAGAAGACCAAACCTACGGAGAGATGATGACACTTGCCATGGAGTGTGTGTATGACACCAATCACATGGACTCGCTTGATGCCAAGACCCTTGAGAGCTATATGGTGACCGGTATTGCAGTACACAAGACACAATATAAATGGTTGAGCGAGGAGCAACGACACGATGTGTATGTGAAAGGAGTGTCGCCGTACAAGGTATTCTTCGACAATAGAATTGAAGATCATGCTTTCCGTGATATATCGCTTATAGGCGAATTGCACGACATGGCGTTGAGTGATGTAGTAAGAGTCTTTGCCGGCACGAATGTTGCCAAGGCACAGCGCATACGCCGGATGTACTCGCAGAGCGAAACAATGAGCGGTATGGTTGCCGATACATTGAAGGGTGATAAGAATAGGAATAGCAACTTCTATATATGCGAAGACCCGAATATGTGTCGCGTAATAGAGGTGTGGCGGCGAGAGAGCCGAGAGTTTGTCCACTGTCATGATGTGGCACGAGGGCGAACCTACCGAATAGATATAGACCAATTGGGCGAGATAGAGCGTATCAACGAGAGACGCTTGAACGATGGTGTATCGCAAGGAATTGCTCCGGAAGATGTAGCATTGATAGAGACGGAGATAAGCCTTGATAACTATTGGTATGTACGCTACTTTACCCCCTACGGAGAGCTGTTGGCCGAGTATGAAAATCCCTATTGGCACGGTTCGCATCCCTATGTATTGAGTATCTATCCTTTCATTAATCAAGAGGTACACAGCTTCGTTGAGGATGTAATAGACCAACAGCGATACATCAATCGCTTGATAACGATGATAGATTTCATTATGGGTGCAAGTGCCAAGGGTGTGTTGATGTTGCCCGAGAATGCGTTGCCCGACGGCATGAGTATCGAAGATATAACCGCCGAGTGGGTGAAATACAACGGAGTGATATTATTTAAGGACCGTCCCGGCGGCGCACTACCCCAGCAGATAAGCACCAATGCCACCAATGTAGGTGCATACGAGTTGCTTAACCTACAGATGAAGTTGATACAAGACATCAGTGGTGTGCAAAATGCCATACAAGGCAAGACCCCGAGAAGTGGCACGAGTGGCATACAGTATCAGCAAGAGTCGCTCAATGCGCAGAATAACCTGATAAACTTGTTGAGTGCCTTCAGGGAGTTCCGCGAAGGTCGCGACCGTAAGATTGTGAAGCTGATGCAACAATACTACAAGGACGATATGCCGTTGAATGTGCCCGGCTCGCACAGTGATGAGGCGAAGATGTATAGAGCCGATGCAGTAAGAGATGTAGATTACATGTTGAGTATCAGCGAGAGTGTGACTTCTCCCACATATAGAGCCATGAGCAATGAGTTGTTGTTGCAGTTGTTCCAAATGCAAGCCATCGATGTGAAGAGTATGTTGAAGAATGGCAACTTCCCCAATGCCGACCGCTTGCTGGCGGATATTGAGCAACGCGAGCAACAGATGCAAGAGCTTGCACAGCAACAACAAATGCAGGGTGGAGGTATGATGCCGGGTGCAGTGCCCGGGCAGTAAGCAATAAAGTAAACAATAAATAAGAGATTAAAAATGAGCATTAACAAAGTAACCTTATTGGGTCATGTATGTGCAGACCCAAAGATAACCACCTTTGAGAATGGTGGTAAGTTGTGTAGTTTCAATCTTGCGACCAATGAAAAAGGCTACACTACCAAAGAGGGTCATGTGGTAGCCGACAGTGCGGAGTATCATCATATCGTCATCAAGCGACCCGGGCTGGTTGATGTAGTAGAAAAGTATCTTAAGAAAGGTGCTAAACTCTATTGTGAAGGTAAGATAAAGACTCGCACATTGGGTATGGAAGATGGCGAGATAAAGACTACCAAAGATATAGTAGTAGATGTAATAGAGCTTGTATAGCCATAATTAAAAGAGTAAAGGGCACGCATTGCGATAATGTGTGCCCTTTTTGTGGTATAAAGGCCGGAAAGGCCGTTAAGGCCAATAGGGGTAGAGGGATTACATTGTTGCCTCGGTAATGATGCGACGAGTTGAGGTGTGAGCCGTAGAGCGGTTGATAATAGCCGGAGGCTCGATGTCTTGCGATACGTATAGTGCAATCATGCGAGTCATAAGAATGTCGTCGTGATGTCCGGCAATGGCTTCGTAGGAACCATTTGGTCGGCGTTCGTATGTGAGCATCTCGTCGATAGCGAGGTCGTTGCGCTCGATGTAGGATTGTGAGCGTACTATGGCAATCATTGTATCGACAAGTGTTTGCTTTGTCTTTCGATTGGTGTGGAATCCCCAACGAGGAGGTAGACCTTCGCGTATGCGCTGCGGGTCGTGTCGGGCATATAGGTTGTCGTATGATGATGCGATTTGGTCGAGGATAAAATCGTCGGTATAAGCGTCGGGGTTATCCTTGCTCTCTATGGTATTTGACTCTATAACGAGTAGCGCATTGTTGTAGTAGGTAGCGATTTGTGCTGCCTTCCATGCAAGGAGGTCGTGGTCGATGTGTCCGCGCCATTCGGCCACCACTTCCGGTACACCCCCTTCGATGAGCCAATATCGGTCGAGTATGGTAATAACCGAGTAGTCGGCCTTGGCAGAGCGACCACCGACATCGACCGAAACGATGTATCGCCGAGCCACCGGCGTGTCGGTGTCGGGTCGTTGCCATATCTTGAAGCATCCGTTGTGTTGCTCGATGGTGTCGATATCAAGTAAGGCTTGAGAGCCTGTGCTACGGTTGGTACGCGAGAAAATTTCGCCTTTGAACTCCGGCTCACGGCAAGTACGTCGAAGGAGTTCGCAATGCTCTTGCGAGAAGATAATCTCACCTGAATGCACGAAAGCCTCGATGTCGGTAGAGGGGAACTCCGCCATCATTTCGTCGTGGTTGTGGTATTCGCGGAGCTTGTGTCGATACCAATTGATAGCCTCCAATGTAGCCCCCAACTTCCATAAATTCCACTCGTAGTCGGTCATTGAGGCGATAAAGTCGGGGTACTCGTCGGGGTGTAACGGCATGGAGTACATTTCAATCTCGAACCACGCCACGAATAGTGGGATGTTGTTGGAGCGTCCGCGCTCGGCATTGAGCCACTCGGTGTGAAACCAATTGCCTGTACCATTTGCAGTAGATTCGATGACAATCATGGTGTAGGGCTTGTTGAGGATTGACGATGTAACCGAACGAAAGAGTCGCGAGGGGTTGTTCTTGCGTGTCTCGGGGTACAATCCCACCTCGGACATGTGCGCCATGAGTACGTTTTGTGAACGCACCGACTCGGGAGCCTCGGCAGAACCTACGGTAATGCGAGCACCGGTTTGCTTGATGTAGGATATATTCTGCGTGCGTTGGTATGGCTGGAACTTGATAGGTCCGTAAATCCATTCAGGGAAGTTTTCGAGCATGGTGGCGTACATACCCTTGATGTTGTTGGCCGCATCCTTGAGGTGGGCGCACACCACGCTGTGCCAATTGGGACGGTGGAAGAGTTGAAACCATGACATATATATCTGTGTAGCCGTAGAGCCTCCCCATTGCCGAGCTTTCAACAGGATAACGCGAATAGGCTTGCCGGCGCGTCGTTGGTCCTCGA
>JAGBHF010000039.1 GCA_017935645.1 Bacteroidaceae bacterium
TGGAATCTTACTCCACCGATTTCGCAGGTGACATTTGCTCAAATTCGCGGTGAAAAGTGGATAGTGATAAAACAAAAATCCCTGATAACCGTTTGATTATCAGGGATTCTCTTCATTTTGCATTGATTGTTCGTGATCCGCCTGGGGCTCGAACCCAGGACCCCAACATTAAAAGTGTTGTGCTCTACCAGCTGAGCTAGCGAATCATCATTGGTGCTTTTCTTAAAAGCGATGCAAAGGTATGGGTTTTATTTATATCTGCCAAATATATTTGATGTTATTTTTGCTAACAAATGTTAATTGTTTTGTAAGGTTCGTATTGTCAGGATTTTGTATTCTGTATGATATGCTCGTTTTTCTCTCCGATGATGTATCGTTGGTAGTAGGCGAGTAGTAGTGAGGTGAGCGGGAGGGCTATGACGAGTCCTACAAAACCAAGGAGTGAACCCCATATTGAGAGCGATAATAGTATTATTGCCGGATTGAGTCCGGTTGCATTGCCCATGATGCGAGGTGTGAGCACGGCTTCTTGTATTATTTGTGCTACAAGGAACACGACTATGGTTAGTCCGCCAAGCATCCAGAAACTGCTACCACCATCGGCTGCACCTATAATACATAGGAACAGTGCGGGGATGTAGCTGAGTATTTGCATGTAGGGTATGAGGTTGAGTATGCCCACGAGTATACCCATAGGTATAGCCATAGGAAGTCCTATGATAAGGAATCCTATACAGTGCAGCAATCCGTTGAGGGCTGCAATGAGTGCCTGACCGCGAAAGTATCGGTTCATGCTATCTTTGACGTCTTTGCCTATTTTATTGGCTATGGGGCGATAGCGATGTGGTATGAGTCGGCCGAACAGATTGATTACGGCATCGTAGTCCTGCAGTATAAAATATATGTATAACAATACGATAGCCCAACTGACTATTGAGACCAGTCCGTGTACCGATGTCGATACTATTTTCCCAATTTGAGTAAGTAGATTTTGCCCTAATTTAACCCATTCTTGAGTGCTGAGTAATGACTCAATGCGCTCTGTCGTGATATTCTGTCGCAAGAAGTCCTGTAGCGTGGCAGGTATGAGTGGGTTGGTGTTGTTCGATTGCATGTATAGGCTCACCAACTCGTATAGATGGCGAGTCTCATTGATAATCATGGGTATTACAATGAGCCCGATGAGTGTGAGTGCAATGCCTATTTCGGCAAAAGTGATGAAGATGGGAAGTGCTCTCTTACGCAAGCGAAAGAGTCGTTGATTCCACTCGACGAGCGGGTTTATCAAGTAAGCTATGAGCCATGCTACGAGAAACGGCAATAGCACCCCCTTTATACTATTAATGAATAGTATGAGCAGTGTTATTATAGCTATTGTTATTACAATTCGCACCACGCGGTCGAACGTGAATGGCTGGTTGAAATGATTGTCCATATATCTATAACGATGTGTTGAGCCTATGGTTTGCGAGTCGAGTGGATATGTGTGGTTTATTGCACTTCGCCCTTTTCTTTCATGCGACGCAGATAGCATTTGCGGCACAAGGGTTGATATTCGTTCTTTTCACCCAACAGTACTCGGCGGTCGCTGTCGACAAGGCGGTATGAGTAGTTGGCGGTGTGTCCACATTCAACACAAATGGCATGTACCTTGCTTACATCGTCGGCCAGTGAGAGCAGGGCCGGCATAGGGCCAAAGGGGATGCGACGGTAGTCGGTATCGAGTCCGGCTACAATCACGCGTATGCCACGGTCCGATAGCTCGGTGCACACTTCTACCAAGCCTTCATCGAAGAATTGAGCTTCGTCAATACCTACAACATCTACGTCGTCGGTCATGAGTAATATGCTGTGCGAATTATCTACGGGGGTAGAGTGTATGGCGTTGCTGTCGTGCGACACTACTTCGTCGTCGGAGTAGCGTTTGTCAACAGCGGGTTTGAATATCTCTACCTTTTGGCGTGCTATCTTGGCACGTTTAAGACGGCGTATCAGCTCCTCGGTTTTGCCCGAGAACATCGATCCACATATAACCTCAATGCAGCCACGACGGCTGGTTTCGTAGTTTTCTTCGTTGAACATTGTGTGTCTATTTTAATGGTTTTCTTTCTTATGTTTGGTAAACAGGCTGTAAAAGTACACAAAAAATTATTATATGTCCTAAGAAACTCTGTTCAAAATTTCTTGTTTTTTATCTTTTGTAACTATAACTTTGTCATATCATAATAATGTAATTTGCAAAACTATGTTGTCTTCTATTTTGGCTCTTTTGTTGGCTCTGATACCGACTGTATTGTTGCTCTTCTTTGTGGTGGGTAAAGATAAGAAACAGCCCGAGCCACCGGCTCAGCTCGTTAAGGCTTTTTTGATGGGTGTTGTATCGGCGTTTGTGGCCATGTTATTATTCTATGCCCTTGAGCATATTGTTTCCTTCGGTGATGCTACGGTTGCCGGTCAGGTGGGCATGGCCTTTTGGGGTGCTGCTATTCCCGAAGAGGTGGCCAAGTTTATCATGTTGTGGCTTGTATTGCGCAATAATAAATATTTCGATGAACATTTCGATGGCATTGTCTATGCCGTTATGGTGGGTTTGGGCTTTGCCACTTTCGAGAATGTGTTGTATATGATGGAGAACTACAACGATTGGTTGGTTGTAGGCTCTACTCGTGCATTGATGGCTGTGCCGGCGCACTATGCGTTTGCTGTGTTTATGGGTTACTTCTATTCACTGGCACATTTTGCTCCTCGCAATAGGGTGTATAATTATGTCATGGCATTGTTCGTGCCTATTTTATTGCATGGAATGTACGATATGTTACTTATGGTAAGTACCGTAGTTCCCGAGTTCTTATCGGTTGTGTTACCTATACTATGTATTGTACTTTGCTACTATATGCACAAGGAGGCTTTTCGCCGTCTTGCTCGACATTTGCAGTCCGATTCTGTAATCGTTCCGCAAGAGACTGCTTCAACACCATCGCAGTCGGATAGTGATATAGAGTATATTGAGTATGAAGATGTGAAAAAAGAAGAATAAGATGAATATGCGACGTATATTATTGGGGATAGTTCCCTTGTTGTGTGTGGTGTCGGTATCACGTGCCGATGTCAAGTGTTTGACTTCGCCTCGTATCCATGATAATATAGTTGAGATAGAGGTAAATTTTCCTCATGCTCACGAGGTGTTGTTGTGTGCCGACTGGCTTGCCGAACCAGTAGCTATGAGTGTTGCTGACAATGGTAGCCGGTATTACCAAAGCGATAGCCTGGGCCCCGGCTTCTATACATACACATTGCGGGTCGATGGAGTAACCATTGCCGACCCGACATCGCCCTATGTCATTCGCAATGTAGGTCAGTTGTATACCTACTTTATGATAGGTGGTGAGTATGCCGATAATTATCAGGTACAGGATGTGCCACATGGGTCGGTGACAATGTGTTGGTATCAGTCGTCGGTGATGGATGCACATCGTCGCATGATGGTGTATACACCGGCTGGATATGACGATAGCGACGAGCGTTATCCTGTGTTATATCTGTTGCATGGAATGGGGGGTGACGAGACTGCTTGGGATGAATTGGGTCGTGCTACAGTAATACTCGACAACCTTATTGCATCGGGTAGTGTCAAGCCTATGATTGTCGTTATGCCCAATGGTAATGCCATGCAGAAGTCATCTCCGGCCTATACCGCCAAGGGGGTAGAAGTGGTCAACTTTCGGCTCCCCGATAGCTACAATGGTGAGTTTGAACGAGGATTTGGTGAGATTATAAGCTATGTCGATAGCCATTATCGCACCCAAGCCAATGCCGAGGGTAGAGCAATTGCCGGATTGTCGATGGGAGGCTATCATTCACATTATATTTCAGCCAATATGCCCGAGACATTCTCCTATGTGGGTCTCTTTTCGCCCGCTATAGACGCTCGCACCAAGTTGGATATTTATGGTGACATGGAGCGTAAGTTACAGGAGCTTCACGATGCACATCTTCGTCTTTATTGGATAGGTATAGGCGAAAGTGATTTTCTATATAATGAGGTGGTACGCTTGCGAGAGCGACTCGATACGATGAAGTTTCCGTACACCTATTTCGAGAGTGGTGGTGGTCATGTATGGAGTAATTGGCAATATTATCTCACTCTGTTTTTACCCATGCTTTTTAGGTAAGTGGTTGATAATGAGTTTAAAATATGTTTTTGTCGACGGGTGTTTTGAACTGATTTATAACTATGTTTTAGGGTTATGTTTTTAAACACATAAAAGGTTGCTTATAAAACCGTTGTTAAATTATTTTTTGTCTAAACAATTATATACTTTTGCACCTCTCAAAGTAAAAAGTATGGACATAAACTTTAAAACATTTACACCCGAATTACTATTTTCAATGATAAGTGGCAAGCTGTCGGCAGCTATTAGTCGACGCTTGTATCGTGTATTTCGTCAAGAGGGTATAGAGGTAACACCCGAGCAATGGACAGTAATGTATTACCTATGGTCGCGCGATGGTGTTACGCAACAAGAGTTGTGCAATCTCACTTTCAAGGACAAGCCCAGTATGACTCGCTTGATAGACAACTTAGAGAAGTTGGGCTGTGTCAATCGTGTACCCAGCAAAAACGACCGTCGCATCAATATTATAATGCTTACACAGAAAGGTCGCGACCTTGAGTCGGTTACCAAGCCTGTTGTGTTGGGTGTTATTCGTGAAGCACTTTCCAATCTTCCTTCGCAAGATATTGATGTTGCTTGTCATGTTCTTACATCGATTTTCAATAATCTTCGTGCTTCGCTTGAGGCCAACTGATAGTGTGTTATGAAAAGAATATTGTTGTTATTAGCTTGCATCGTGTCGTTGATGGCACGTGCACAATACTATCAACCCGATGTGTTGGGCAATGGATTTGAGCAACACACCTTTGTTATGCCCGACGATTATCATGGTAGGGTAGTATCGACATTGGTGCGCAAGATGGCTCCCGATACGGTACATTCGGCAGTGCTCTACGTACATGGCTATAATGACTATTTTTTTCAAGAAGATATGGCCAATCGCTTTATTGATTGGGGATACAATTTCTATGCTATTGACTTGCGCAAGTACGGCCGCTCGTTGTTGCCCGGGCAGCGCGAATATGAGGTGCGCGACATGAGCGAATATTATGCCGACATCGACTCGGCGTTGAGTGTGATACGTCGTGAGGGAAATGATAGGGTAGTGCTCATGGGACACTCTACCGGAGGACTTACCACAACCCTCTATTGTCATGCACATCGCGACAATATGCCGGTCGATGCACTTATCCTCAACAGTCCCTTTTTTGAGTGGAACTTCAATGCATTATTTCGCAATGTCCTTATACCAACAGTAGCCTTCATAGGTCAATTCTTTCCTGATGGTGGTTTGCCCGATGCAACCAAGTTTTCGCCCTATGCTATGAGTCTGCTCAAGGCATATCATGGCGAGTGGGAGTTTAATACCGAATGGAAACGCTCTATGGCACGAGGAGAGCGCTTCGGTTGGATACGAGCCATAGATAAAGGGCACGATATTATACACAGTATGACAGGGTTGCCTTGTCCGGTATTGCTCATGCACTCCGACAAAACCATTACCGACCCGGAATGGACTCCCGACTATCAACGTGGCGATGCAGTGCTGAATGTTGAACATATAGCGCGTTATGGTACAAAAATCGGTGATGATGTTACCGAAGTAACCATCGTAGATGGCTTGCACGACTTGATACTGTCGCGTCCCGATGTGCGCGAACAAGCCTATCGTGCAATATATGATTGGTTGTCGACACAGCAACTCCTTAAGCAATGAAAATAAATAAAACCAATGCAGCTCGATTGCTCGACAAGGCAGGTATAGCATATGACCTCATACCCTATACTGTCGACGAGAATAATCTTGCCGCTGAACATGTAGCACATGAACTCGGCGAGAATATCGAACAGGTGTTTAAGACGCTTGTTTTACGTGGCGATCGTACGGGTATTTTTGTATGTGTAGTGCCCGGTCACACCGAGGTCAATCTCAAGCGAGCAGCCAAAATATCAGGAAACAAGAGTGCCGAGATGATAGCCATGAAAGAGCTATTGCCTACAACCGGATATATTAGAGGCGGATGCTCACCCATAGGTCTTAAAAAGCCATTTCCTATCTTTATTCACCATACAAGCACCGACTTTGACTATATCTACATCAGTGCCGGTGTGCGAGGATTGCAGATAAAGATTTCGCCTGCCGATCTTATTGCTTACACCCACGCCACACTCGGCGATATAGCCGAGTAGGCACCCTTCTACAGTCACGCTGTTACAATCCCGAAGGGTGCTCATTGCTCAATTGAGTATTCATTGCGAGTGCGGTTGAAAAAAATGTAAAAAAAAATCCCGTCGCACTATGTTAATTCAGCGAAAGTATGTATCTTTGCATGCAATAAAATTTAATGCTTATACATTATGTCATTTATTGCAGACAAGGTAGTAATGGATGGATTGACATTCGACGATGTGTTGTTAATCCCCGCTTATTCTGAGGTTCTTCCTCGTAATGTCGAATTGACGACAAAGTTCTCACGCAATATCAAGTTGAACGTTCCCATTGTTTCGGCTGCTATGGATACAGTGACCGAGGCAAAACTTGCTATAGCCATAGCTCGCGAAGGTGGTATCGGTGTTATTCACAAGAATATGCCTATTGCCGAACAAGCACGTCAGGTACATGCCGTAAAACGTGCCGAGAATGGTATGATTTATGACCCCGTAACCATCACACGTGGCTCTACTGTGCGCGATGCGCTCGATATGATGAAAGAGTATCACATCGGTGGTATTCCCGTAGTAGACGAAGATGGTAAATTGGTAGGTATTGTTACCAATCGCGACCTTCGCTTTGAGCGCAATCTTAATTCGCTCGTTGATGATGTAATGACCAAGGAAAACTTGGTAACTACAACTCAATCGACCGACTTGAATGAGGCCGCCGAGATTCTTCAAAAACATAAAATCGAAAAACTTCCCGTTGTCGATAAGGATAATCACCTCATAGGTCTTGTTACCTATAAGGATATTACCAAAGCCAAGGATAAACCCTATGCTTGTAAGGACGAAAAAGGTCGTTTGCGTGTAGCTGCCGGTGTAGGCGTAACAGGCGACTCGATGGATCGTGTTGATGCTCTTGTTGCTGCAGGTGTCGATGCAATCGTAATTGATACAGCACACGGTCACAGCAAAGGTGTTGTTACTGTGCTCAAGGCTGTGAAGGCTAAATATCCTCAACTCGATGTAGTGGTAGGTAATATCGCTACCGGCGATGCTGCCAAATATCTTGTTGAAGCCGGTGCCGATGGCGTGAAGGTAGGTATCGGTCCGGGTTCTATCTGTACAACTCGCGTTATTGCCGGTGTAGGTGTTCCCCAATTGTCGGCTGTATACGATGTTGCCAAGGCGCTCGAAGGTACAGGTGTGCCCTTGATTGCCGATGGTGGTATTCGCTATTCGGGCGATATTGTTAAGGCTCTTGCCGCAGGTGCTTACTCGGTAATGTTGGGTGGTATGTTGGCCGGTGTTGAGGAGTCGCCCGGTGAGACAATTATCTACAACGGTCGTAAGTTCAAGTCATATCGTGGTATGGGTTCGCTCGAAGCGATGGAGAAAGGTTCGAAAGACCGCTACTTCCAAGCCGACGAGATGGATGCCAAGAAACTCGTTCCCGAGGGTATTGCCGCTCGCGTTCCCTATAAAGGCTCGTTGTATGAGGTAGTATACCAAATGATTGGTGGCTTGCGTGCCGGTATGGGTTATTGTGGTGCACACAATATCGACCAATTGCACAAAGCCAAATTTACTCGTATCACTAATGCAGGTGTTGCCGAGAGCCATCCTCACGATGTAAATATTACAAGCGAGGCTCCCAACTATAGCCGTGGTCAATAATGATATTTATAAAGATATAATAAGTTATATTAACAGGGGCGACAGACAATTTTTTGTCTGTTGTCCCCGTTTTATATTAGTAAGAATAATATACATTTGTCAATATATTTTATATCAAAATGAGAAAGCAATGGATTCTGTCGGCTCTGTTGATGGCCGGTATCTCTATCAGCTCATTGGCGCAAGATGATGCTGTATTGATGAGTATCAATGGTAAGGATATTACCAAGTCGGAATTTGAATATATCTATCACAAAAATAACAAACAACAGGTAGATGTAAACGGACTTGAAGAGTATATGCCTCTTTTTGTTAATTATAAACTGAAAGTAGATGCTGCCGAAAAGGCCGGTATTGACACAACAGCTACCTTCATCAACGAGTTGAATGGCTATCGTAAAGAGTTGGCAAAGCCCTATTTGACCGACCGTGACACCGAGGCTGCTCTCTTGCAAGAGGCTTATAATAATTACGCTCGCAACGTCGAGGTGAGCCATATACTTATTTCGATAGGTCAGATGCCTACCGATGCCTCTCGTGAGGCTGCACTTGCCAAGGCTCAAGAAATTGCTGCCCGAATTAAGGCCGGTGAGGACTTTGCTACGCTTGCTCAACAATACTCTGAAGACCCCGGCTCACAAGCACGCGGTGGCTATTTGGGTTATGTGAAGGGTGGACGACTCATTTACCCCTTTGAGAAAGTTGCCTTCAATATGCAACCCGGTGAAGTATCGGAGCCTGTAGAGACCCGTTTCGGATACCACATCATCAAGGTTCACAATATTCGTCCCGACCAAGGCGAGCGTCTTTGTGCGCACATCTTCTTGGCTGTTCCTCGCGATGCTTCGCCCGAGGTAGAGGCTCAAAAGAAAGCCGAAGCCGAGGCTATATATAACGACCTTTTGGCAGGTGCCGATTTTGTTCAAATGGCTCGTGAGAAGTCGAACGACCAAGCCAATGCCATGCGTGGTGGTGAGTTGCCTTGGGTGTCATCAGGCGAGTTGGTTAAGGAGCTTGAGGATGTAGCCTTCTCGTTGGAGGTGGGCCAAATAGCCGCTCCTGTTCGCTCGATGTATGGTTATCATATTGTACGATTGAACGATAGTCGCGATGTGCGCTCATTTGACGAGATGCGTGGCGAATTGCAACAACGCTTGTCGCGCGATGAACGTGGCGCTATGGCTCGCAATGTGTTGATTAATAGACTTAAGGCCGAAAATAACTATCGTGTCGACGAAGCAATGCTTGATGCAGCTGCAGCTTTGTGCGGTGCTGCCATTGACTCAACAGCCTTAGCTGCTTTGTCGCAACAAGATATGGTGTTGGCAACTTATGCCGACAAGCAATATACAACCAAGGATTTGGCTCAATCACTCAAGGGTCGTCGCATGATACCCGGACACAATCCCAAAACTATCATTATGGCCGATATCGAGCGTAAAGCCGAAGTAGAACTGTTGGATATTGAAACTGCATCACTTGCTGATAAATATCCCGATTACCGCAATCTTATCAATGAGTACCGCGATGGTATGTTGCTCTTTGAAATTAGTAATCGCGAGGTGTGGGAAAAAGCCACTACCGATGTCAAAGGTTTGGAAAAATTCTTCAAGAAAAACAAGAAAAAATATACCTGGGATCGTCCTCGTTACAAAGGCCTTGTAGTGTGCTGTGCTAATGATGATGTTGCCAAAGAGGTAAAGAAAATGCTCAAGAAAACCAAGGGTAATGAGGCTTTTGCAACAATCAATGCAGCATTTAACACCGACTCTACCGAATTGGTTTCGTTAGATAAAGGCTTGTTTGTTGAGGGTGACAATAGTTACGTTGACGAATTGGCCTTTGGTGGTGCTAAAGCCAAGCGCGACGAGAAACTTCCTGTCGTGTTCTTGTCGGGTAAGACCTTGAAAGCCCCCGAGAGCTATCTCGATGTACGTGGTCAGGTAACTGCCGACTATCAAGAGTATCTCGAAAAATTGTGGGTTGAGCAACTCAACAAGAAAGCCAACGTTGTAATGAATGAAGATGTATTAAAAACTATTAAGTAGTAATACAATCTGCACATTTCGTCGTATCTTTATAGGCGAAATAATAATGTAAAGTGAAACGAATATTATCTATAATATTGTGTAACATCCTCATACTATTGGTATGGGGATGTTCCCGTAAACATGAAACCTCGCAAGATGTGCTGGCAAGGGTAGGTGAACACACCCTCACCGCACGGGAGGTTATTGCCGAAATACCGGTAGCCCTTGATGACTCGGCTCGTGCCGCTTTTATTGAACATTATATCAATGACTGGATTTCGTCACAACTCATTTACGATGTGGCCCGCAAGAATTTGAGCAATATCGATCACCTCAATAATCTTGTTGAAGCCTACCGTCGCGATCTTTATGCCTATGAATATCGCAAGAGATTGTCGGATGAACGTCTTGTAGCCGAGTTGCCCGATGATACAATTCAAGCCTTCTATCAAAATCATCGCAAAGAGTTTACATTGCAACGTGATATAGCCAAAGGCATATTTTTGAAAGTTCCTGCTCAAGCTCCGCAATTGTCATCCTTGCGCAAGTGGGTGTCAACGGCAGGTGTCGATGGTGTTGAGAATATTGAAAAGTATGCGGTTAAGAACGCCATCGGATATGATTACTTCATGGATCGATGGGTCAATGTCGATGACTTAAAGGATAATATACCCTATGAGTTCGATAGCAAAACTTCGGTATTGAAACCGCAAAAGATGTTTGAACACAAGAGCAACGATATGATATACTTGTTGTACGTTGATAGTTGCTTGTATGAGGGCGATGTGATGCCCTTTGAGGTAGCACGTCCGCGCATTGTTGAGATTTTGCTCAACGAGCGACGTGTATCGTTCAACAAAGAACTCGAGGAGGCTCTATATAATGAGGCCGTTGCCAACGGTGTAGTAGAGCGTTATGATGTAGAAATGAATGTAGAAAAATAAGCGTTATATATGAAAAAAATAGCATTGTTATTAGGCACATTGTTCATAGTAACAGCCGTTGCCGATGCCCAAGTATCGCAAAACAACGTTATCGAAGAGGTGGTGTGGGTAGTAGGTGATGAGCCCATCTATCGTTCGGAGGTTGAGACTCAAATTCAACAAATGAAGTACGATGGACAGAAGATTGAAGGTGATCCTTACTGTGTAATACCTGAGATGATAGCTGTGCAAAAACTCTATTTACATCAAGCCAAGCTCGATACGATTGTAGTGTCGGAAGGTCAAGTAAATCAAGAGGTTGATATGCGTCTCAATTACTTTATCGACCAACTTGGCTCGAAAGAGAAACTCGAAGAGTATTTCCGTAAACCTATGAAAGAGATACGCGATGAGTTGATGGAATATGTGCGTAACAACAACATCGTACAAGAGGTGCAACGCACGTTGGTGAGCGACATAAAGGTAACACCTGCCGAGGTGCGTAAGTTTTATAATTCGTTGCCCCAAGATAGCTTGCCCACAATACCCATGCAAGTTGAGGTACAAGTTATCTCACTCTATCCGCAAGTGCCTCAACAGGAGATTGACAATGTGAAGGCTCAGTTGCGCGAATTTTCGGAGCAAGTTAATTCGGGCGAACGTGAGTTCTCGACATTGGCTATTTTGCACTCCGAAGACCCCGGTTCGGCTATGCGTGGTGGTGAGCTTGGTTTTGTTAGCAAGGCCACTTTGGCTCCCGAATTTGCCGCAGTTGCCTTTAACTTGAACGATACCAAGAAGGTGTCGAAGATTGTAGAGACCGAGTTTGGCTATCACATCATACAACTTATCGAGAAGCGTGGCGATCAAATCAATTGCAGACATATCCTGCTTAAGCCTCATGTGTCGATGAAAGATGTAGAGAGTGCGGTGCATCGTCTCGACTCGGTGCGCAATGATATTGCCGATGGTAAGTTTACATTTGAGGAGATTACTCCTTATGTATCGCAAGACAAAGATACCCGCTATAACAAGGGTATGATGAATAACAGCAATACCGGATCTACTCGATTTGAGATGAGTGAGTTGCCTCAGGAGATAGCCAAGACTGTGGCAAAACTGCAAGTGGGCGAAATTTCGGCTCCTATTACCACCATCGATGTCAAGAACAACAAAGAGGTGGTAATGCTTGTTAAGTTACACTCACGTCGCGAAGCACACAAGGCCGACCTTGTCAGCGACTATCAAGTGATAGCCAATATGTTGGAAGCTCACAAAAGAGCACAAATCCTACAAGATTGGGTCGAGAAGAAACGTCGCGATACCTATGTGCGCATCAAAGAAGGATGGCGCAACTGTGAGTTCCGTTATGATGGTTGGGTAAAAGAACCTCGTTGATAGGACAGTAATTATACCTATGAATAAGTCGCGCATCATACCTGTATTGTTCCTTCTCCTTGCTACTGTGTCGGTAATGGGTGTGTCTCAAGTACAACAGAAGACTACTCCTGTCGCCAACAAGGAGAAAGTACATCTGTTAAATGCCGACTCACTTACTTTCGATGCTGCGAAGAGTGCCGATTATAGAGTGTTGCATGGCAATGTGCAGTTCCGTAAGGATAGCATGTACATGTATTGCGATAGCGCCTATTTCTATGAGAAGAACAATTCGCTCGATGCCTTTGGTAACGTGCGCATGGAGCAGGGCGATACACTCTTTATATATGGCGATGTGCTATATTACGATGGTAAAGAGCAACTTGCCGAGTTGCGCCACAATGTAAGTCTGGTCAATCGCAATGTGACACTCTATACCGATAGCCTCAACTACGACATGGTGGAGAATATCGGATACTACTTTGCCGGTGGTTCTATAGTCGATGAAAAGAACGAATTGGTATCGGTATATGGCGAATACTCGACATCAACCAAAGATGCTGTGTTCAACTTCGATGTTGTGCTTACCAATGAGGATTATGTAATCAACTCCGACACCTTGCGTTACAACACCGATACCAAGATAAGTTATCTGTATGGCCCCTCTACAATCGTATCGGACAGTAATACTATATACACCACCAACGGTTGGTACGACACTAATGCCGACCATGCCATGCTGCTCGATCGTTCGCAACTGGTAGGCGACCAAAAGATGCTTACCGGCGATACGCTCTATTATGATCGCAATAAAGGCGTAGGTGAGGCGTTTGGTAATATGTTTCTCATAGACTCGGTGCAGTCGGTTATTATGGAAGGTCATTATGGCTTCTATAATGAGATTACCGATTATACATTTGCAACCGATAGTGCTCGAGTGCTTGAGTATTCGCGTAAAGACACTCTTTACTTGCATGCCGATACGCTCATGTCTTTTGTCGAGGCCGACTCTACCCGCATATTACGTGCCTATAAGAGAGTACGTTTCTATCGTGTCGATGCGCAAGGTGTGTGCGATTCGTTGCAGTATGTCGAGCGTGACAGTACCCTCACAATGTTTACCAATCCTGTATTATGGAGTGGCGAACAACAGATATTTGGCGATACCATACGCATGTTCTTCAATGACTCGACTATCGATTGGGCGCATGTTATCAACAACAGTTTTGCTACACAAGGCAAGGGCGCTAACTACTATGACCAGATGGAAGGCAATGAAATAAAAGCCTATTTCGAGGGTAATGAGATGCGCCGTATCGAGACATTGGGTAATGTATTAGCTATTTTCTACCCCCAAGACAGCGATTCGACTCTCAACGGAATGCTCAGTACCGAGGCAAGTTTCCTCAATATATTCTTGGAGAATAACGAAATGAAGAAGATGGTAATGTGGCCTTCGGTAAAGGGTAAGATGTACCCGCTCGAACAGCTCGATTCATCTATAATGTTCCTCTCTCGCTACAAATGGTATGGAGATCGTCGACCGGTTGACAAAGACGATATTTTCCGCCGTGAAAATGAAGCAGGCGTTACCACCGAAGAGGAACAACGTAATACTAACACACATAAATTCAACCTATAATTACCCCATTGGCCCATGAGCGACATTATACACCTTTTACCCGATTCTGTTGCCAATCAGATAGCCGCCGGCGAGGTTATTCAGCGTCCTGCATCGGTTATCAAAGAACTTGTCGAGAATGCTGTCGACGCCGGTGCTACATCGGTGCAAATAATACTTAAGGATGCCGGCCGTACGCTCATACAAGTGATTGACAATGGCTGTGGCATGTCGCCTACCGACGCGCGATTGGCTTTTGAACGTCACTCTACCTCTAAGATACGTCAAGCCGAGGATTTGTTCTCGTTGCGCACAATGGGTTTCAGGGGAGAGGCTTTGGCTTCAATAGCAGCCATTGCGCAGGTTGAGTTGCGCACCCGACGTGCCGAGGATGAGGTGGGCACATGCCTTCGTATGGCGGCATCACAGTGCGAGTCGCAAGAGGTCATTACAGCCCCTGTTGGTAGTAATTTTTCTATTAAAAACATCTTCTTCAACGTTCCGGCTCGTCGCAAGTTCCTCAAGAGCAATCAGGTTGAATTGAGTAATATAATCAACGAATTTGAGCGCATGGCTTTGGTCAATACCGAGGTCGAATTTGTGCTTATACATAACGACAGTGAGTTGCATCGCTTACCGGCAGGCTCTTTGCGTCAGCGCATTGTGTCGCTCTTTGGCAAGAGCCTCAATCAGCAACTTTTACCCGTCGAGGCCCACACGTCGATTGTTCATTTGTCGGGTTATGTGGGTAAGCCCGAGGCCGCTCGCAAACGTGGTGCATTGCAATATCTCTTTGTCAATGGTCGCTATATGCGACATGCCGGCTTTCACAAGGCTGTTATGAAGGCTTATGAGGAGTTAATACCGCAAAACGAAATGCCTAATTACTTCCTCAACTTTACCGTTTCGCCCGATACGATAGATGTAAATATACATCCCACCAAGACCGAGATAAAGTTCGAGAATGAGCAAGCCATTTGGCCTATAGTCATGGCAGCCGTTAAGGAGGCGTTGGGTAAGTTTTGTGCAGCCCCGTCCATCGACTTTGATATGGACGATGCTCCCGACATTCCGGCATATACACCGGGTACACCTATCGTGCCACCGTCAAAGGGCTATAATCCGTCATACAATCCTTTCAATCCCCCGGCACGTTGTGGTGGAGGTAATGCCAAGCGTCCCGATTATGATTGGCAGAAACTCTACGAAGGGTTTACGTCATCGCGTCATGACACGCCCTTACCCAATGATGCCGACTCACCGGTCGACGAATTAGTAACATCGTCTATTGTACCTGCAACTCCTATCGTCCCCAATGAAGATGCGGAGTATGTACAGTCGAGCCTTAATATCGACACAAGGACAACACAAGCACCCTCACTCTACATGCAGTTCAAGGGCCGTTATATTGTTACTCCGTCAAAGAATGGTTTACTCCTTGTCGACCAGCACCGAGCACATGTACGTGTGTTGTTTGAGCAATATATGCAACATCGTGCTACCGAGCAGTCGATACCGTCACAACAAATTCTATATCCGCAACTCATTCAGCTCTCACCCTCGCAAGTGGCACTCTTTAGCGAAGTAGAGTCGGCATTGATGCGATTAGGATTTGACCTCTCCGATATGGGTGGAGGAACATACTCGGTGTGTGGTATTCCGGCCGGTATAGAGGGGCTTGATATAAATACCTTGATAGAGCAGATGTTTCTTGCGGCAGAGAATAACGATGCCGGCTTGGCCGACGACCTCTTTGCCCGCATAGCATTATCTCTGGCACAATCGGCAGCTATACCTGTTGGTCAGGTGCTTACTCCTTGCGAAATGGAGCAACTCATAGGCGACCTCTTTGCTCTTACCACGCCCAATTACACCCCCGACGGCAAGCCCGTATTTACCCTCTTCACCAACGACGAGATATGTAAGCGCATGTAATACATCGCAAAACTCTTGGTTGAAAAGGTAACTAAAGATAGCGTAGGTAATCCTATTTTGTAAACTCAGGCAGGGTGTAGAATGCCGGTAGCACTTCGCCACTCTCTTTGTCGAACAGGCCTCGGTTGAGGTCAATACGGTAGGTGCTACGCCAATCAATCTTGGTCTCCTCGGGGAACCAATAGAAAAGGCCCGTAACATGATTGTACTTTTTGAGCGTATTTACAAGGTCGCTCATCATCTTCTTCTGTCCATCGGGGGTAGAGGCATAGTTGCCATATTGAGCCGAGGCGCTGTCATCGCTCCACTCGTTATAGCCAAATCCTGTCTCCATTATCATTATCTCTTTGTTAGGAAACTTGGTCGATAATTGATTGACTGTAGAGCCCAATTGAGTTAATGAACCATGCCAATAGGGATAGTAACTGAGACCTATCACATCGTAATCGACCGATGTTATCTTTTCGAAGTAACGTAGTGACGTTGCGGCATCTCCACCACGATCGATGTGTATAATAATCTTGGCATCGGGGCACACCTCTCGACACGCCTTGGCCGCATTGTTCAGTAGCATCGTAAAGTTGCTCCATTGCTCGGGCGTATTATAGCTATCTTCCCATACGCTCACACGAGCGGTATTCCACAACATGCCGGCCGTAATTTCGTTGCCTATTTGTATGAGGGTAGGGGTGATATTTTCAGCTTTCAATGCAAGGAGTGTTTCGTGTGTATATTGATATACTTGATAGGCAAGTTCTATGGCATCGAGCGACTCCCACTCTGTAGGCTTGGTTTGTTTTCCGGGGTCGGCCCATGTGTCGGAGTAATGGAAATCCAAACAAATCTCCATACCGGCCTGCTTCATGGCTTGTGCACTCTCTATAACGTAGTCTATGTCCTGGCATGCAGTAGAGTTGCGGTCGGGGTTGACAAACAGGCGTAGGCGTGCCGTTTTGTATCCATTTTGGGTAAAGAATGCAGGCAAGTTATCTATCGCTTCTCCATTGCAATACCATTCGGCATTGTCATTGCGATAAGCCAGCCATTGCGAGAGGTCGGCTCCCACAAGTCGAGTTGTGTCGATGACTGTTGTATTGGGAGTATCGGTATTTCCTGTATTATTACCATTTTCGTTATTATCGCCCTCGTTATTGTCAGGTTCGATAGGAGTACATGCTATACTGCATGCTATAGCAATGACCGATAAGAGTTTATACCATTTCATATTTGCTACTGATAATATTGTTTTATAAACATTATTTTTCGAGATACCATGCGTGATTGGCTACCGGTGTTATGCCTTGGCTGCCTATGGCTGTTGTGATGCGACGGGCGGCTACGACTTCAAGTCCGTTATAGAGTGCGTTGTCGGGTAGCATACTGTTTACTTTTACATAGCCCGAACTGTGTATATATAAGCCTTCATCGAGATATATGGCCACGTGATTGATGCGCCCCTTGTCGTTGGCAAAGAATAGCAAATCGCCACGTTGCAGATTGCGGTAATTGCTGTGGTCTATAATCTCACCCGTTGTGGCTTGTTGCGAAGCGTCGCGTAGCAATATGATACCTTGCGAGAAATACAGCAACTTGGTATATCCCGAGCAGTCGGCTCCTTTGGGCGATAATCCTCCCCATAGGTAGGTTGTACCCATCATCATGCGGGCCTCATTCTCAAGACGTTGCATGTCGGGTTGTTGTTGTACCCACTTTTCAAGCTCAGCCACTTCGTTGCTATGCACATATCCTATGCGACCGTCGGGTGTCTTTATTTCAACATATCCGCGTATTTTTTTACCTGTACTCTCTACAATAGCTCCCAATACCAAGTCGCTCATGGGCATAAGCAATGCATTGCGATGTGGCTTTTCGTAGGCATATCCTTGTACTTGGGTGTATACATATCGAGGAGCTTTGCGCCATTGTTGCATCTCATCATCGCTTTTTAGGGCTATTGATTGCGGATGCACCCATGCCTCGTAGCCTTCGGGGGTAGTTATGTGATACCACTCTTCGCCACGTTCTATTATCTTTACCGGCGTTCCCATGATGGCTTGTGTAACCATTTCCGAGCCATGACGCTCCTCAGCACGAAGGTGTGCACAACACAGCGATATAATACCCCAATTGGTGTCGATGGGAGTATTACACATGGCACTTATAGCCGAAAGCAGTAGGGTAGCCGACATAACAATTCGCCTCATGGTGGTGTGATTTATCCTTAATTCCGCAGCACTTTAGTTTAACTATTTTTATAAGTTCCTGAGCAACAAAAAGTTGCCCAGGATTTTGCCATGTCAGATTTTTCACTTACCTTAGTGCTGCAAATCAAGACAAGCAAAAATCATCCATGACA
>JAGBHF010000040.1 GCA_017935645.1 Bacteroidaceae bacterium
AGGTAGCTCTCGGAAGATTGCTTTGTAAAGGTCAAACATGTGGCTGCGCCAACCTTGACAAAGCATCTTCCTTTACCTTTTATATCGCTTGGAAAAAATCAAAAACAAACAAAAAATAAGAGAGATTTTCCTCGCCTTGGAAAAACCTCTCTTCGTATGATTATGCAGGTCTAAAACCAACCATTTTTGTCCACATTACCTGAAAAATTCAATTAACCCCTCAGTCACTTACGTGACAGCTCCCCTATCTCTACGAGCAGAGGAGCAAAAATATACCACCCGACACGCAAAGAAAAATATGTTCCTTATGCTCTTTGCGGGTGAAATTCTTATGTATCTTATGTCCTTATGTCTATAAAAAATCCTCTGACGGGGGCTTATGCATCTGTCTGCTCTTCCATAAAAAGAGTATAGCCACCCTATACGACAACCGGGTGACTATACTAACGCCTTTTTATATACCTCGCCTTATACTTATGGTAGTTAGTATAAGGACAAGGGGCATCCTATAGTTTCACAACTGAGGATTTTTCGTCTTTACAGCACCACCTTGGTGGTTGCACCGCTATTGAGGCGGGCTATATATACTCCTGCGGGGAGTGCTGTTATATCATCATTTTATCCATTATATCTTACAATGACTTATTCATCGACAAGATTGCATGGATATATGCAAATATCATCTTCATAGCAAGTATATAAAGATCCAACAGATGTATCCTCTATACTATAAAAAGGAGATCTTAAATCACCGATTCCTTCTATCCAATACTCAAATCCGGTAGTGTAAATCTGATGATTAAGAAAATAAAACATATACCACATTGTTCTTTTAGTATCTATCAAATGTGTTATTTCAGATACCTTATATTCAATTATATACTTTTCGGTCTCTTTGACGGTGAAAAATTCTCCCACTTCTAATGAGAAGTCATATAACAAAATCTCTTTACGTTGTTTGGCTTTTATGGCGTATACTTGTTTGTCTTTTTCTCTCACAGCCGCAAAGTAATGCTTATTATTATCGCCATAATAATCCACGTTTTGTTTATAAAGTTTTTTGTATGATTTGCCTCTAATAATGGTATCGCCAATCATTTCATAAGTAGTAATACCACAAATCCACGTCTTACCTTCTTTTACAAACGGAAAGTCTCCGGCATTAACCGATGGTTCATCTATACTACAACCTACAAGGATTGCTGCAACAGCCATTACAATGAGTAATTTTAATTTTCTTCGCATCATAATTCATAGGGTAGTTAATTGTTAGTAACTCTAAATTCTGCTCCCTCTTTTACGGTAAAACCTTTGGTAATATGTACCCCATTGGTATGGGTTATTGTGGTTTTACCTTTCTTGATAATAACCTCTCCACTATTTTGAGTATTTGTAACATCACTTCCAATAAAAGTCCGTGAAGAATATATATCTTGATTATCATTAAATATTTCATTTTGGATGTACACATCATTGCCAATGATAGCTACATAAGGTATAAATCCTTGTTTAGTTACGCAAATGTAATATAAATTATACAAATTTGACAACTGTATATTGTCTGTATTTTCTTTTATATTATAAAAAACTCCATCTTCCATGCTGGAAACACATATTTTACAATCATCGACACCCGTCTCGACAGATAACGATCCGCTATCATATGAAATTTTTATATTATTAAATGTTTGAGGCTTTGATAGATATACAGACATTTCAGGGTCCCCCAAAAAATTAATACTATAATATAAATATCTATATGTGTTATTTTCATTAATATTCTTGTCCCACATTTGTGAGAAGAGTGTTTTTACATAATAAAAGGCTTCGCCAATCTGGTGATTGTTTGATGTTAATAGATATTTATAAAACTGTTGATTGAAGAAAAAAGACGCACCCACAAACCCCTTTGCGGAGCTTCCTAAATATGCTAAAATTCCACCATCGCGATTTCTCATAAATTCTTCACTTAGGCAAAATGGTACAATAGAAAAATCATTTGTATTACATGCAGAAGTGAGAATAATAGAGTTCTTTTTATTCTTTATATTTCTGGCATCTAAATAAGAAAATTCGTCTACTTCTAATTTAAGAAGTGTAGTATCTCCGTGAAAATCCATATTAACAAAAGTATACCCTTTGCCCAATTCATCACTTAAATTTTGAGATATAATATCATAATTTTCGCAACCATTGAAATCGGTATAATTATCATAGAATTGAGTCTGTGAACAGAGCCAATAGGGTCGGATATAACAGTTGTATGTGGTTTGACCCAATAAATAAGTATCAATCTCCGGTATAAATCCTGTCATTAGGACCTTATTTTCCCATTCAGTTGTATCGGGTTTGCTTTCATAATTGATAATTCTATCTATTTGTGTATTGGCCGAGTATTTAGAATTGACACAAAGTCTCGAAACGATAATGTCTGCTACTATATCAATATTGTCATTAACAGCTTCATATCCCACATTTGTAGTATTATTCCATTCAAGGTTATCTAAGCATCCATAAAAAATATCAGTAGAACATGTATCTATCTCTTCTTCATTTACTGATAATGTTGTTGTTGCTGATAAATCTCTTATATAGGTTTTGTGGTCGGGAACAATACTTTCGTCTCCACCTAAAAGGAGATATTTGAGACCGATATAATCTCCGTTATAATAATTCTTTATGGCTTTCTTTATTTTGTCTTGTATTGATCCTGCTATGTACAAACTGTCTATTTCTTCTACTGTTAATACTTTGGTACGTACTCCCTTTATTGATTTCCATTTTGCTAACTTTTGGAAAGAATCCTTCAACAGATTGTTTGTTATAATTAGATAATCATATTGTTCTACCGGCGTCGGGATTATGTTTATGTCTTGTTTGTTTTCAACAAAATTACGAATAATACCACTCATTCTTTTACCGGTTATGTTACTTTCTTCGTTTATACTGCTTCGACTGTTGTTAAGTGTTATTTCTATGGATAGATTATTAATTAAAAACAGTTCTTTTTTCGACACATTATATGAAAAGGGGCTTATTAAAAATGAGATAATCTTATATCCATCTATAATACTACTACCTGTATATTTTACGATGTTTTTAGGGAAAATATCGTTTGTATAATTTGATTTTGTAGTATAAAACAAAGTATCATTATTAGTAGTAATAGGAGGCTGGTTAGGCTTTATCTCTATAGGTTTTCTTATTAATGTGTCTTGGTATGAAAATGAAAATGATTCGAATTTTTGCGCGCTTTCAACTTGTATGCTTATTGGAATCATTGGTAAAGCAGGCAAACAAGTGTCGTTACTAATATAAATAGGATGTATCACAGATGTTATAGAAGCACCCTTTTCTGAATTTTCGAAGATAAAATCACTTTCATCAAAAGTTAGAGTAATATTTTTAGTCTCAGCACGTGCGCAGAAACTAAAAATTAAACTCAATAACATTATAACATAACGTTTCATGGCTGTATCGGTATTAGTGTGCGAGGATAATCATTTGCTTAGTATCTATTTGAGCACCGTCTACGAGCAGTGTGTATAGGTACATACCGGGTGTATAGCTACCGGCTTGTATGGTGAGTGTGCCTGCTGTGGTATTGACGGGTAAGGGATATGTTTGCAACATCTTGCCATTCATGTCGCATAACATTATCATAGCTGTAGCTGTACCCTCGGGTAGGCGATAACCTATTTCGGTGGCTTGGTTGAAGGGGTTGGGGGTATTTTGCATCAACATGGCCGAGCCATCGGCAATAGCATCTTGTACCGAAGCAGGAGCTTGTTGGCGTTGCTCAGTGGCGGGTTGTCGTAGAGTCTCTATTTCTTCTGCCAAGTTGTCTATAATTTCTTGTTGTTCTTGTATGGCACTAACCAAAACAGGGATAATTTCTTGATAGGCAATAGCTTTTTCTCCGGTATCTGTAGTATATACAACATTGGGAAAGGCTTGTTCAAGCTCTTGTACGATGAATCCATATTTAGGACGTTGTAGCTCGGCCTCCATAATACTTTGTATTTCTGCATCTATCTCATAGAGAGGTTCTTGAGGATTTGATGTAATATCTAATTGTTGCTCGGTGCTTTCAGCAGGGGTTGTTCGGCTTTGAGCATTGATGGTATAAGTAATAGGTGTAAGGCTGTTAATACCATCTAAAGCGTTCGTTACAGATTGAGTGTTTCTTGTTGTATTTGTAGTTGTTGCAACAGTGTGAAAACCAATGTTTGATACAAATCGGCCGTTAGCTTCAATTTTTGATGTAACATCATTATTGGCGTTGCGACCCATAAAAAGAACACCCTGATTGGACTTAGCTTGAGCCGTAATAACAGGGTAAGGATAGCTGCTACCATTGTAAAAGTAGGCAGTAAAAGCGTTTTTAGCACCAACGGAGAAACCATATTGAGGTCTTTGGCTTGCAAATAAAGCGTCGGATGCGAAGTCTGTGTAGTATATACCTCTATATGAGTCGAAATTAATAGCTTCACCGGAGTAATTGCATATTATTTTGTCAGAAGTGATTTTGTAGCTACCCAAAGCTACGTTAGTAGCCTTTAATGTGCCAACATGAACAGTTCCCAACGAGTCAACAACAAGGTCTGCCTTTGCCGATGTGATAGTAACTAGTGCGATAAGAAGTAATGCGAGCTTTTTTATAGCTTTGTAATTTGTGGGGTTAATAATTTAAGTTTTTATCAGCCCAAGAGGTCGTGGAGGCCTTTTGGGCTGAGGGGGATTAGTTTCTATGGTAACATTATACTATATACACAATTCACCACTTGCTTGGTAGCGTGGAGCGGATATTTGTATGTAGTAGCAATCGTGGTTGGGTGGCAAGAAGATAGTACAACCTCCCTCAATGGCTGTGTCGTGCGTGAAGTTGTATACCACTGTGCCGGCTGAGTTAACGACTTGTATGCTTGCACCACCAATGTTTTCGTTGAACTCCATTTCTATTGTGTATTCTCCTATATAATAATAGGCTTGAATGGGTTCTATTATAGAACGATCATAACGAATCGTATTTAGTGGTATTTCTATTGCATCACCAAAAGGATTCGGCGGTGGTGGCGGTATAGAATCGTTACCATCGGCCAGTGCCGATACTGAAAAAGTGAGTAGCAGACTCAATAGAATTGCTTTGATTGTTAGTTGTTGTTTCATGATTGTGTGTATTAGTGATTTTTGTTTACTCCAAAGTTCCAACTAAAAATTGCAAATATCAAGCGATTTATTGAAAAATTTACCTATTAGGGCGTTTTGTAAATCCTTTATATTCAGTTGTTTGTAAAAATAAATTCTATTAGGATGCTATTACCCCCCCCTGTTGTAGTGTGTATATTGTTGTAAATCAGTTAATTACAATCGCGTTGGTGTGTAATATGTTGTGTTTCAGGTGTTTTTGTTTTGTGGTGGGGTGATTATACTCTTTTTATGGAAGAGCAGACAGAAGCATAAGACCTCGCCGGAGGATGTTTTTAGATAGAAGGACAGAAGGTACAAAAGCCTTCGCCTGTGTTTATTTTGGGGGACATAAGGACATAAGATACAGAAGGCCTGCCTAAGGATGCTTTTGGTCATAAGAACAGACATATAAAAGCGTGCGAAGCACGGGTCGTAGCTCCGCAAGGAGCGAGAATGAATAACCCCGTACGAGCCTACGAGCATAGCGAGTAGCGAAGTGCGGGGTATCGTCACCATCCTCGTACAATCGTCTGAAAGACGGGATTTTGTGACTTTCGCGTCTTTCAGACGCCGGTGTCAGTTTGGGGGTTATTATATTTCGGGGCATGAAGCCCCTCAACCCGTGCTCCGCACGATTATCTTTATATAGACAGGAGGACAAAAGAACAAAAGAATTTTCACCCACAAAAAACATGTCCTTATGTTCTTATGTCTTAATAACAATACACACACATGCTAATCTTTTCTCCCCATGTGTTTTCCGTATGGAAAATATAGGGGGAGTGGCTGTAAGCCGAGGGGGTTGGAAGATATCACAGAACATGAAAAATTCAATTAACCCCTCAGTCACTTACGTGACAGCTCCCCTATCTCTACGAGCAGAGGAGCAAAAATATACCACTCTTACAGAACCTGTTCCTTATGTTCTTATGTCTAAAATTAATTTGTGTCTGAAACGGCGGGCGCAATGCAATTGCGTCCCTACCTCTCGCCTGAGTTTTTTTATCTCTTTGATATAGCGCGTAATGAAAGCATTTACTCCTGCTCGGGAGAGGCTTCATCATCACATAGGGATAATAGAAATTCTTTGGTATCTTCCTTGCCGTTTAGACCCAATTTTTTGCGTAAGCGCGTTTTCTTGGAGTATGTACTTTGTATTTGGGTGTGATTGAATAGTATGCGAATGTGATTGATGTCAAAACCCATTAATAGTAGACAACATAGATTTATTTCCTCATCGCTCAATGTGGTGAAACGGCTCTGTAGCTTCTCGACAAAGTTGTTGCAGTAGATCGAGGCTATATCGCGAATATCCTTGACAAACGATTTCTCATTTTTGCCACACACGTCGCAGTAAGAGCGACACTTCTTGTAGAAGTCGTTCTGCCGCGACTCGTATATGTCGGTAAGTTCGAGCAGAGTACTCAACATTTCGATGCGCCCCTTCAGTGCGTTGTTGTAGAGTGCTTTTTGCGCCGACTCTGTGTCGAGTTTGCTTTTGACAAGCTCATATTGTTGTTGTATGTGGGCAATATTTTGTTGAGCCGATTCGTGTAGTTGGTCATATTGTAGTTGACGCATCTGTTGCTGGCGACGTTGGAGTACAATAAGAAGCAGTAACAAAAGTATTGCGAGTGTCGATATTATGGTTAGAAATTTACTGCGTGACTTGAGCGAATGTGTTTCTTGTTTAAGTAGCTCGGTACGATATTTCTTTTCCAACTCATTGATAGACTTGTCTTGTTGTAGCAATCCCGATTCTGTTACAGAATACATGTAATTATATAGATGTGTGTAAGCATTGGGGTAATCTTGCATCGACTTGTATATTTTACTACGAAACAGGCTGAGAGTCTCTCGGTTGGATTGTGTTTGGCACAGAGGGGCATAGTAATTGTCGAGGATGTACAGTGCCGAGTCGAGTTGACCGCTATTGTAATAGATGCGACTCATCAAGAAGTAGTCGTTGGCATTGGGCTTGTGGGCCGGGTACCGCTCAAAGGCGTTGTAGAGTGTAGCTTTGGCTCTGTCATACTCCTTGATGTAGTCGTAGAACGATGCTCGATAGTTCTCTACCGTAAAGAGCAACTCCTCGTTGTTAAGCCTTTCGGCTATCATTTGGGCGCTGTCGAGGTGGCATAGCACAGAGTCGGCAGGAAGCTCTATCATAAGAACCGAAGCAATGCGAAGGTGATTGTAAACAATATTTCTCCAATTGCCACAGCGTTTATAATAGTCTCTGCTTTTGTTACGTAAAGCAATAGCATCATCAAGCCTGTATTGCTCGATATAAATTTCGGATAATAAATTATATGTAAGTGCTAATACATTATACTCTGTGGTGTTAAGCAGCGTCTCCTCAGCCTTGATAAGGTGCTCGGTAGCTTGCTCGTAATTGCCTGCATTATAAAGAACACAAGCCTTGTAGTAATGTGCCATACCACGGTAGCGCAGGTTGTTGCGCGATTGGGTGTAGTAGTCGACCGCGATGTCGATAAGTGAGTCGTTGGCGACGTCGATGTAGTTTTTGTCCTGTGCTTGAGTGTGCAGGAGGGCGTATCGGGCATTGTCGGCGCGAACGAGCCGATGCGAATCGACGCTATCGAGCAGGGCGAGAGCCGTCTCGGGTAGCGAGTCCATCACCGCCTCGGCGCGGTCTATCAATTCGACCTGTCGCGGGTCGCTGTGGCAACCTACGAGTAGCAGTGCAAGGGCAAGTATGATGTGCCGTGTGTGTCGCATAAAGGTGTGTGTGCGGTTAAATAGATTTTACTCTATGCAAATGTAATTATAAAAATAAGATAGCACAAGAAAAGCACTATAATAAAGCCTTGAGGCGGGAAGTGAAAATAAAAACAAGATGGGGGATATATTTTTGTGAATATTTTGCCTGTAGGGTAACAACATTGGTTATTTATCGTTACCTTTGCCGTATATACCTTTATTGCAGTGTGTGTAGGCACGCAAGCAACGTAGAGTACACGTCATAGCGACACAAAATTTATAAGGATGGTGAAGAAATACGATTTTTTGGTCATTGGTTCGGGCATAGCCGGTATGAGTTTTGCCCTCAAGGTTGCTCATAGAGGCACAGTGGCTTTGGTATGTAAGAGCGAGTTGGAAAATGCCAATACCTATTTTGCGCAAGGCGGTGTAGCATCGGTAACCAATATGCTGGTAGACAACTTCGACAAGCATATAGAGGACACGATGATAGCCGGTGACTTCTTGAGCGACCGAGCAGCAGTAGAGAAGGTTGTGCGCGAGGCTCCGTCGCAGATAGAAGAGCTTATCAATTGGGGTGTCGAGTTCGACAAGAACGAGAATGGCGAGTTTGACCTTCATCGCGAGGGAGGACACTCGGAATTTCGTATATTGCACCACAAGGATAATACCGGTGCCGAGATACAATTGAGCCTGATAGAGGCCGTGCGACGTCATCCCAATATCACCATTTACGACAAGCATTTCGCAATAGAGATAATCACCCAACACCACTTAGGCGTAACAGTAACACGCCATACTCCCGATATAGAGTGTTATGGAGCTTATGTGCTCGACCTTGCAACAGGCAATGTAGACACATTCTTGTCGCGAGTAACCGTAATGGCTACCGGAGGTGTGGGTGCTGTGTATAAGACCACAACCAACCCCCTCGTAGCAACCGGTGACGGTATAGCCATGGTATATCGAGCCAAGGGAACGGTGAAGGATATGGAATTTGTACAATTCCACCCTACAGCCTTATATCATCCGGGCGATCGTCCCAGCTTCCTTATTACCGAGGCTATGCGAGGTTATGGAGCGGTATTGCGCACGTGCGACGGCAAGGAGTTTATGCACAAGTACGACGAACGCTTATCGCTTGCCCCCCGCGATATAGTGGCTCGTGCTATCGATAACGAGATGAAAAATCGTGGCGAGGATCATGTGTATCTCGATGTTACACACAAAAACCCCGAAGAGACCCGCGCTCACTTCCCCAATATATATGAGAAGTGTAAGAGTTTGGGTATAGATATTACGCGCGACTATATACCCGTAGCGCCGGCTGCACACTACTTGTGTGGTGGTATATTGGTCGACCTCGATGCACGTTCGTCTATCAATCGCCTCTATGCCGTAGGTGAGTGTGCATGCACCGGCTTGCATGGTGGCAACCGCTTGGCATCCAATTCGCTCATAGAAGCTGTTGTGTATGCCGATGCTGCAGCTAAACATGCTATAGCCAATCTGGGCGACTATGACTTCTGCTACGAAGTACCCGAATGGAATGCCGAAGGTACAGTGCCCAATGAGGAGATGGTGTTGATTACACAAAGTGCCAAGGAGGTGTGTCAGATAATGAGTACCTACGTAGGTATTGTGCGCTCGGACTTGCGACTGAAACGCGCTTGGGTACGTTTGGATATACTTTATGAGGAGACCGAGAGCCTCTTTAAGCGTAGCAAGGCATCGAAAGAGATATGCGAGTTGCGTAATATGATTAATACCGGCTACCTCATTATGCGACAAGCCATGGAACGCAAGGAGAGTAGGGGTTTGCACTACAATATTGACTACATAAAGAAAAAATAATCCCACACAATACGTTATAATCCCCCACCATTACCGTTGGCGTAGAAGGTAATAGTGGGGGATTTCTTATAAAACGTTACCACACTTATAAATTCACCCCAACGCCAATGGCTGTAGTGTGGCGAATGTTCTTTTAGGCAATTTCGTAGCCACCACCGAGAAGTGGTGTGCAGGGTGTACCCTTGATTGGTTGCAGGTTGTAGGCAACAGAGAAGTTGAGACCAACGAGTATCTTTGAGATAAATCTCGAAGATGTATTACATTCGCTGTGAAAAACATTGAAGTAAACTTCATGTTTCTCGCTCGTTTGGTTGTATCTTTGTACCATAAATCTAAGAATTATGGCAAAGTTTAAAGTTCCCAACACTTACGTTATTATCTTCTCTGTTCTGATATTGTGTGCAGTAGCAACATGGATAATTCCCGGTGGTAATGCACAAACCTGGCAAGTCTTTTCGGCCTTATATGAGGGCTTCAGTCGTCAGGCCGGTATTATAGCATTTGTGCTGATTATCGGTGGAGCATTTTGGGTAATAAATAGTACCAAGGCTGTGGATGATGGTATCATGAAGTTCATAGCACAGGCGCAACGACTTGAGCGATTTGGCGCTGTGCGAAAGTTGGGAGTCGGCAATATTGTGATAGTGCTTATCATGTTGCTCTTTGGCCTGTTTGGTGCTGTATTTGGCATGAGTGAGGAGACGATAGCCTTTGTGGCTGTAGTAATACCCTTGGCGCGTTCGTTGGGGTACGACGACTTTGTGGGGGTGTGCATGGTGTACGTTGCTGCACACGTAGGCTTTGCCGGAGCTATGCTCAATCCCTTCACGATAGGCATTGCTCAAGATATGTCGGGGTTGCCCCTCTTTTCGGGTATTGAGTATCGTACTGTGTGCTGGGTAGTCTTTATGACTATCGCGATAGCCTTTGTGTTGTGGTATGCCAACAAGGTGAAACGCGACCCGTCGAGCGAGGTTGCAGAAGGGCAGCATGAGGAGATAACGGCCATAAAAGGCGGTGGCAAACGCGCGTGGATATGCTTTGCTGTTGTGGTTGTGGTGTTGATACTCTTCTCGATATTTTATGCAGCCGACTGTGTGATTAAGGTGGGTCAGAGTGAGTTTGCCACCCCCTATCTGCTGTGGGTGTTGACTGCACTTTTTGTGGTGGTTTCGATTATCTCTTTGCGCGTATCGGATAAGATGTATATCCTCAACATGTTGTTGTTTACAATTCTCTTTTTGGTGGTGGGAGCAATGGGATATGGCTGGTATCTGCCCGAGATATGTGCACTCTTCATGGCGTTGGGAATAGCAGCCGGATTTTCTGCAGGATATTCAGCCGACGATATTGCCAAAGAGTTTATTGCCGGAGCAAAAGATATCTTCTCGGCGGCTCTTATTATCGGTTTCGCAGCGGGTATTATCGTGATATTGGAAAACGGAGAGGTGATAGACCCCATGTTGTCGGCAATGGCTTCATCGCTCGAAAATAGTGGTCGCGAGGCCGCACTTGCCATGATGTATGGTATACAAACCTTCATCAACCTCTTTATCCCTTCGGCTTCGGCCAAGGCTGCCGTTACGATGCCTATTATGGCTCCGTTCTCCGATATGATAGGTATTGCCCGTCAATCGACCGTGTTGGCATTCCAGTTCGGAGATGGATTTACCAATATGATTACCCCCTGTTCGGGTGTATTGATGGCTGTGCTTTCGGTTGCCAAGATACCCTATGAACAATGGGTGAAATGGATATGGAAATTTATCCTTTTAATGATTGTTGTAGGCTTTTTGTTGCTCTTGCCTACCCTTTATATTACTTTGCCCGGATTTTAACGCCTAACGCGCCATATAGTGCTTGCGTAGTTCGGTGGGAAACTTCTCGATAGCGTATCGTAGCAGGGTGCGAGGTAGGGTAGTGTAGTGCTTGTCGAGAAATTCGGTGAGGCGTTTCATGTCGCGTTTGCCCACTTCGCGCAAGAGCCATCCTACAGCCTTTTGCATCAAGTCGTGCGGGTGGTGACACAATTGTTCGGCAAGTCTTAGGGTATCGTCGTACTCTCCATGACGGATAAACCACATGGTTGCCACGATGGACATTCGTTGCTCCCATAGCAATTCACTCTGTGCCCATCGATATAGCAACGAACGGTCGCGATGAAGGAGGTGAGCACCTATGATGTTGTACACCGAAAGGTCTACCAAATCCCAATTGTTGATGTATCGAGTGTTGGCAATGTAGGTGTCGACAATCGCTTGTCGTTGTGCATCGGTGGTGTGGCGTGACTTGTATTGCTCGACCATGCAGATGAGAGCCGATAATCTTACCTCATGAATTTCGCATCGGAGCAAGTCGACGAGTTGCGAAGCGGGAAGGTGAAGGTAACGTCGGGTAATGGCACGGTTGGTAGGAACTGTTACACCTATAAACTTGTCCCCCTCGCCATACTCACCTTTGCCGGTTTTGAAAAATCGTGACAGTTCGCGAGCTTTTGTCTCACTTCCGGCTGCCATTAGTTCGGCTTTCATTTTTTCGGTACTCATTTCGCTTGTCTTTCATCAACATCGGCTAAGGTAGTAGAAAATGGTGAGTAAAACTGCTTTTTGTGTCGATTTTTTGCCGATAGATGTGCACGAAGAAAATTATATTAAATTCTCATGAGGGTAAATTGTGTGGTAAGTTGTTGTTGTTTAATAAAATAGGTGCTATTTTGTTGTTTTGAGAAAAATGAGCTAAAAAACGCAAAGTGTTTACAAATCTTAAAAAATAATCATTCGGTGGCTTTTATCGTCAATTGCAACGTCAATAGCGATAAAATTTTTAATTTTGGTCTTGAAACGAAAATTTAACAACTCACCCAGCAAACCGCATCATGGTACTTAATTATATTTGGATTGCCTTTTTCATTATAGCCTTTGTCGTGGCTTTGTGTCAAACTATATTTGCCGGAAACTTAACGATATGGTCCGACATCATGAATGCTTCGTTTTCATCGGCCAAGAGTGCCTTTGATATTTCGCTCGGACTTACCGGTGTGCTCACTCTTTGGCTCGGCCTGATGAAGGTTGGTGAGAATGCCGGTCTTATATCGGTTTTCTCGCGTGCCATGAGTCCGCTCTTCTCGCGCCTCTTTCCCGGTATTCCCAAGGGGCATCCCGCGCTTGGCTCGATGTTTATGAATATCTCGGCCAATATGCTGGGGCTTGATAATGCCGCTACACCGTTAGGATTGAAGGCCATGCGTGAGATGCAAGAGCTCAATACGCAGAAGGATACAGCTACCGATGCGATGATTATGTTCTTGATACTCAATGCTTCGGGGCTTACCTTGGTGCCTATTGGTGTGATGACCTATCGTGCACAGATGGGTGCTGCCAATCCCTCCGATGTATTTATTCCTATTCTTATAGCTACCTTTATAGCTACCCTTGTGGGTCTTATTGCGCTGTGTATTAAGCAACGTATCAAAATAGATCGTGTACTTGTGTCGTGGGCACTGGGTCTTGTGATGGTGATAGGGGGTATCATGTACTTTTTTTCACAGTTACCACAAGATAAGATGCAGTTATATTCGACCTTTGCGGCCAACGCGTTGCTTTTTACCATTATAGTAGCCTTTATCGGTACGGGATTGGTGAAACGAATAAACGTGTACGAGAGCTTTATTGAAGGCGCAAAAGAAGGCTTTAAAACAGCCGTGATGATTATACCCTATTTGGTTGCAATTCTCGTTGGAATCGGCATTTTTCGTGCTTCGGGTGCGATGGATTATGTGGTAGATGCTGTCCGCTGGTGTGTAGCCGCATGTGGCCTGGATACCTCCTTTGTCGAGGCTCTGCCCACTGCTTTGATGAAGCCCTTGAGTGGTAGTGGTTCGAGAGGCATGATGGTGGATTGTATGGCAACTTATGGCGTAGACTCGTTTGTGGCGCGTGTTGCTGCTACGGTACAAGGTTCCACCGATACGACATTCTATATATTAGCCGTGTACTTTGGCAGTGTGGGGATTAAGAAAACTCGTTACGCTGTGGGGTATGCACTCTTGGCCGATATTGTTGGAGCTATATCGGGTATTTTGGTGGCATATTTCTTCTTCGGATAGAGGCTTTTTATGAGATAAATTTTACCTTTGCATAAAAGTAAAACAAACGATTGGATTATGCCTATAAGTTTTTCAACCGAGAATGTAAGTATGCCCGATATAAATCGCTGTGATGTAGTAGATTGGGTGAAGCGTGTAGCCGCAAGTTATGGCAAGCGTTGTGGCGAAATAGCCTATATATTTTGCGACGATGAGCGTATACTTGAGGTCAATCGTGCCTTTTTGCAACACGATTATTATACCGACATTATTACTTTTGATTACTGCACAGGCAATACAATTTCGGGCGATTTGTTTATAAGCCTCGACACCGTTAAGACTAATTCTCAATTGGTAGGCGAGCCTTATGAAAAGGAGTTGTATCGTGTCATTATCCATGGAATATTGCATCTTTGTGGTATAAATGACAAAGGTGAAGGTGAACGTGAGATAATGGAACGTTGTGAAAATGAGGCGCTTGCCATTCGTGTGCTGTAATCTTATGTATAGCGGTGATGCTTGCGTAGGCTTATGTATGATTGAATATAATTTTAAGAAAGTAATATCGTAGAACGATGAATTTTGAATATGACGTTATAGTTGTTGGTGCAGGTCATGCCGGATGTGAGGCGGCGTGTGCTGCCGCCAATTTGGGCTCGAAAACTCTCCTTATTACCCACGACATGAACAAGATTGCACAGATGAGTTGCAATCCTGCAGTTGGTGGAATAGCTAAGGGTCAGATTGTTAGGGAGATAGATGCTCTTGGCGGCCAAATGGGTATTGTTACCGATATGACGGCTATACAGTTCAGGATGCTCAATCGTTCGAAAGGCCCTGCCATGTGGAGCCCTCGCTCGCAAAGCGACCGCGCTCGTTTTATTGAACAATGGCGTTCGATTATAGAGAACACTGACAACCTTGACATGTGGCAAGACTTTGTAAAACAGCTTGTTATAGACAATGGAGAGGTCAAGGGTGTCATCACCGGTATGGAAGTGACATTTAAGGCGCGTTGTGTAATCCTCACTAATGGTACTTTCTTAAATGGCTTGATGCACATAGGTCGTACCCAATTGCCCGGTGGACGTGTTGCAGAGCCTGCTTCTTATGGCATATCGGAGCAGTTGGCTCAGCTTGGATTTACCGTAGGTCGCATGAAGACCGGAACACCTGTTCGCATTGATGGTCGTAGTGTGCATTTTGACGAAACCATCGAACAAAAAGGTGAGAATGATTTTCACAAATTCTCATATCTTGATTTTACACCCCGTCCCTTGCAGCAACGTAGTTGTTGGACAGTATATACCAATGAGCGAGTACACGAAATATTGCATAAAGGGCTGCCTGAATCGCCTTTGTACAATGGTCAAATACAGAGTATAGGCCCAAGATATTGTCCAAGCATAGAGACCAAAATCGTTACTTTCCCCGATAAAACCGAGCATCAACTGTTCTTGGAGCCTGAGGGTGAAACAACTCAGGAGTATTACCTCAATGGTTTTTCGTCGTCGTTGCCTATCGATATACAATTGGCGGCACTGAAGCAGATACCGGCCTTCCGCGACGTGCGTGTTTATCGTCCAGGATATGCCATAGAATACGATTACTTCGACCCTACGCAACTGCAACATACACTCGAAACGAAACTCATCAAGCGACTCTATTTTGCCGGTCAAATCAACGGAACGACCGGTTATGAGGAGGCTGCAGGACAGGGTTTGGTAGCCGGTATCAATGCCCATATAGCATGCCACGGAGGTGAACCATTTGTTTTGGGTCGTAACGAGGCTTATATAGGTGTGCTTATTGATGATTTGGTGACAAAAGGTGTTGACGAACCCTATAGAATGTTTACTTCTCGTGCCGAATATCGCATTTTGTTACGTCAGGATGATGCCGATATGCGTCTCACCGAAAAGTCCTATCGACTCGGTCTGGCGACGTCGGAGCGCTACGAACTGCTACGCACCAAGAAAGCTGCTGTGGAAGATTTGGTAGAGTTTGCACAGAACTATTCAATCAAGGCTGCGTTAATCAACGACAAGCTCGAACAAGCCGGTCATCAGCCCTTGCGTCAAGGTGTAAAGCTCTATGATTTGATAGTTCGTCCACAGCTCGACATTAACACCCTTGCTCCTATGGTACAAGCATTGCGACGTAAGATCGATGCTATACCAACACGTCGCGAAGAGATTGTTGAGGCTGCCGAAATAAAGATTAAGTATAGCGGTTATATCGATCGCGAACAGATGATAGCCGACAAGATAACACGTCTTGAGAATATTCGTATCAAGGACAAGTTTGACTACATGAGTATACAACAGATTTCGACCGAGGCACGCCAGAAATTGACCCGTATCAATCCCGAAACGATAGCGCAAGCAGCCCGCATACCCGGCATATCGCCCAGTGATATAAATATCCTCTTGGTGCTTATGGGACGCTAATGTTTCACGTGAAACAGTATGCTTATGTATGAGTATAAGTTGTTGAAAAGAACATAAATAATAACCAATAATACAATAAAAAATGATGACAATTGAAGATTTGAAAGCTCTTGTGCGTGATGTGCCTGATTTCCCTCAAAAGGGCATCCTCTTTAAGGATATTACTACTATGCTCAAAGATAAGGACGGTTTGCGCCTTGCGTCACAGTTGCTGTGTGAACGTTATGCCGACAAGGGTATAACCAAGGTAGTAGGTATAGAGTCGCGTGGCTTCATTATGGGACCTATCGTGGCCGAAAAGGTTGGTGCCGGATTTGTTCCTATGCGCAAGCCCGGTAAGTTGCCTGCCAATACCGTGAGCGAAAGCTATAGCAAGGAGTATGGTGTAGATACTATCGAGGTACACGTTGATGCTATTGATGAGAATGATGTAGTGTTATTGCATGACGACTTGTTGGCAACTGGTGGTACTATGTATGCGGCTTATAAGTTGGCCAAGCGTTTCAATCCCAAGAAAATTTATATTAGCTTTATTGCCGAATTGGAGTTCTTGAAGGGTCGTGAACTCTTCCCCGCTGATGTGGAAGTAGATGCTTTGATTAAATACTAATTCGATATTGTCCGATACCAATAGACATATAAAAGATATTCTTACCCTCTTGCCCGAGAGTCCCGGTGTGTACCAGTACTTCGACAAAGAGGGTACGATTATCTATGTGGGTAAGGCCAAGAACCTCAAACGGCGTGTGTCGTCATACTTTAACAAGCAACATGACGATGCGCCCAAAACGCGTGTATTGGTACGTAATATTGCCGACCTGAAATATATTGTGGTTGGTAGCGAGGAGGATGCTTTGCATCTCGAAAATTCGCTCATCAAGAAGTATCGACCCCGCTACAATGTCCTACTCAAAGATGATAAAACCTACCCTTGGATATGTGTTACCAAAGAGGAGTATCCACGCGTGTTTCTCACTCGCCGGGTAGAGCGGGGCAGTGGCGCCAAGTATTATGGCCCTTACGCTCACGTGCATGTAGCCAAGATTGTATTGGAGCTGATACACGACTTGTTCCCATTGCGCACATGTAGGCTGTCGCTTACTACCGATGCTGTTTTGTCTCGTAGGTACAAGGTGTGTCTGCAATATCACATCAAACGATGTATGGGGTGTTGCGAGGGTTATATCTCTCCTCGTGAGTATGCTGCTTATATCGACGCTGTCAAGCATATACTTAATGGCAATACCGGACAATTGAGCGAGATGCTTGTTGCCGAAATGCAGGAACTCGCCTCACAATTACGATTTGAGGAGGCTCAGGTGGTCAAAGAGCGATATGATCTTGTCGAACGTTACCGCGCCAAATCGGTTGTGGTAAGTAGTGTGATAAATAATGTTGATGTGTTCTCGTATGACGAAGACGATAATGCAGCTTTCATCAATTTTATGCACGTAAAGGGCGGTTCTATCGTACAATCGGTCACTATTGAATATCGAAAAAAACTCGATGAAACCGCCGCCGAAATATTGGCATTGGGTATAGCCGAACTACGTGCTCGGTTTGAGAGTAATTCCCGAGAGATAATTGTACCGTTCGCGCCCGAAGTGACATTTGAGCAGTTGTCTATAACCATTCCCGAGCGTGGCGATAAGCGTAAATTATTGGATATATCGTTACAGAACGCCCGACAATACAAGGTCGATCGTCTCAAACAGGCCGAGAAACTCAATCCCGAACAGCGTGCCACGCGCATACTCACGCGTGTACAAAAGGATTTGTACATGAATGAACTGCCCATACACATCGAGTGCTTTGATAACTCCAACACGCAAGGAACAAATGCGGTTGCTGCGTGTGTTGTCTTTAAGATGGCTAAGCCCTCAAAGCGCGATTATCGACACTTCAACATCAAGAGTGTCGTGGGGCCTGACGATTATGCTTCGATGCGCGAGATAGTATATCGTCGTTATCACCATCTTCTTGAAGCCGGAGAGCCCTTGCCACAATTGATAGTCGTTGATGGTGGTAAAGGTCAGCTCAGCGCAGCTGTTTCTTCTCTTGAGGCCTTAGGCTTGCGAGGTAAAATTGCCATCATCGGTATAGCCGAGCGTTTGGAGGAGATATATTTCCCCGATGATAGCACACCGTTATATCTGGATAAGAACTCCGAGTCGTTGCGTCTTATTCAGCACCTGCGTGATGAGGCGCATAGGTTTGGTATTACACACCACCGAAATAAGCGTAGTAAGCAACAGGTTGTGTCGGCTCTTGACGGCATAAAAGGTGTGGGAGAACACACTCGTGACACTTTGTTGCGACACTTTAAGAGTGTAAAACGCGTGCGTGAGGCATCATTTGAGGAGCTGGCATCCCTTATAGGAGCGTCGAAGGCTCAAAAAGTGAAAGATGCACTCTCTTCATCACCCCAATGATATATTTAATATTTTGTTGTTTGTTTAAGTTGTTGATTATCAACAATGTATGCTATGTGTAGCTAAAAATGGGTATTATTTAACTTAAAAATAGTAATAAATAATTATTGTCACTATCTGTTCTGTGTTGTATCTTTGCACCGTGAAAATAATTCAAATCATTGAATTTTAAATCTATATACGTTTGAGAAGGAGAGAACTCATATATGCTGTTGTGATGTTATTGGCAATCTTGCCGGTAACGGCAGTAAAGATTTTTGACATCCACTCCGATGCAAAATTCCATGAGTTATATCCTGATGATGAGGAGCGTGCGCATCGCGAGGCTGCAGCTGCCATGGAAGATTGTCCCTTCTGTAACATACAGCTTTCGCAGTTTGTTGTTTCTTCACAATGTACACTACCCTCTGTTCCATGTACAACATTGCACGACTACACGAGCGAAGTTGCTTTGCATGTAGAGTTGCGCAGTCATTGCAGTTATCTGCGTGCCCCACCGGCCTTTTCTTGATACACAATACCTCACCGCATTGTGCGTGAGGGTTCTTGTGCCGGCGCATGTGTATGCGCTGTGCCTCCTAATATATGTGATTAATTATCAGTTATTTTATTAAAAGCACTAAGGACGTGCTACAAAAAAATTGTGTCTCAATGAAAAGACTTTCTATACTATTTACACTTCTATTGCTGTTCGTTTCAGCACAAGCTCACACACCCTCTCATGACCATCACAATCATGCCCATACTCACACACCGGACAAGCCTACCGATGCACACCTTTATGGTCACGTAACAGACAAGACTACCGGTGAACACATGGCTTATATCAATGTGCGTCTTGAGGGTACTACTATCGGCGTGATGACCGATGCTACAGGTCACTATTTTATCAAGAATATTCCCCAAGGAACATATACAGTGGTAGCTACTTCACTTGGTTATGCTTCGTTCGAGCGCGAGGTAACGCTCTATCCCGGTGAGTCGCAGGAGTTAAACTTCAGTATTTTGCCCGAGCACTTTTCGCTCGATGAGGTTGTTGTTACATCCAACCGTAACGTTACCACTCGCCGCATGGCTCCTTCGTTGGTTAAAGTACTCGATGTAAGTACTCTCTCAAAGGTTAATGCCGCATGTATTGCCGAGGGTCTTAACTTCCAACCCGGTGTGCGCGTCGAGGATAATTGCCAAAACTGTGGCTTCCAACAAGTGCGCATCAACGGTCTTGATGGCCACTATTCGCAAATTCTTATCGACTCGCGTCCTATATTCAGTGCCTTGTCGGGCGTATATGGATTGGAGCAGATTCCTGCCAATATGATTGAGCGTGTCGAGGTTGTTCGTGGTGGAGGCTCGGCTCTGTTTGGCTCGTCGGCTGTGGGTGGTACTGTCAACATCATCACTCGTGAGCCTTTGCACAACTCGGCTTCAGCCTCTCACACATCTACCAACTTTAGCGGTAGCAATGCGTGGGACAACAATACCATGCTCAACGCTTCGTTGGTAACTGACAATGGCAAGGCCGGTGTGTATATCTATGGTCAACACCGTCAGCGCGATGCTTACGACCACGATGGCGATGGCTTTACCGAGTTGCCTATGTTGCGTGGCATTACTATTGGTACACGTGCTTATTATAAGACAAGTCTTTACTCAAAACTTACCTTCGAATATCATGGAATAAACGAGAAACGTCGTGGTGGCGATAACTTGCACTTGCCTCCTCATGAGGCGATGATTGCCGAGCAAACCGAGCACTCTATCAATGGCGGTGGTATCAATTTTGACTATTTTACCCCCGACTATAAGAACAAACTTAATGTCTTTGTATCATTGCAAAACACCAATCGCGACAGCTATTATGGTGCCGGTCAAGACCTCTCGGCCTATGGTTTCACACACGACCTTACAACTGTTGCCGGTGCGCAGTATATGCACAGCTTCGACAAGTTTTTGTTTATGCCTGCCGAGATGACCGCCGGTATAGAGTACAACTATGATGCCCTATCGGATGATGCTCCCGGATATGACCGTTATATCGACCAAAAGGTACACATCGGTAGTGCCTATTTCCAAAACGAGTGGAAAAATGAGCGCTGGGGCTTCCTCATCGGTGCTCGTCTCGACAAGCACAACTTGGTGAAGAATCTTATCTTCAGCCCTCGTGTCAACTTGCGCTACAATCCCACTAAGGATATCAATATCCGCTTGAGTTACTCCGAGGGTTTCCGTGCACCTCAGGCCTTTGACGAGGACTTGCACATCATGGCTGTAGGTGGCGAGGTGTCGCTCATTGTGCTCGACCCCAATTTGAAAGAGGAAAAATCGCGTAGTGTGAGTGCTTCGGTCGATATTTACGAGAATATAGGTAGCGTTCCCACCAACTTCCTCTTGGAAGGTTTCTTTACCGACCTTAGCGATGCGTTTGTTATGGAGCATATCGGTTCGGATGCTACCGGCAATGCTATCATCCAACGTCGCAATGGTGGTGGCGGACAAGTGTTCGGTGTAAACTTTGAGGGTCGTGCTGCGGTATCTTCATGGCTCGAGGCTCAGTTGGGTCTTACTTGGCAACGCAGCCTTTACAAAACTCCCGAGGTGTGGAGTGAGGACCCCGATGTCGAAGCAGCACACGAGATGTTCCGCACCCCCGACTGGTATGGATTCCTTACCTGTACTTTCAAGCCTACACACCACTTGGCTATCGACTTGTCGGGTACTTATACCGGCGAAATGTGGGTACAACACTTGGCCGGATATATCGAGAAAGATCGTCTTGAGCGCACGCCCGATTTCTTCAATGCCAATGTCAAGGTGGCATACGACTTCGACTTGTCGAGCGAACTTACCTTGCAATTACATGCCGGAGTGCAAAACATCTTCAACGCCTATCAAAAAGATTTCGACAAAGGTCCCAATCGTGACTCGGGCTACATATATGGCCCTTCTACCCCGCGTAGCTACTTCTTTGGTGTGAAATTCGACTTCCGTTAATAGTCTGTTACAATCATAAGAAAAAACCGATATTCACAGCGAATGTCGGTTTTTTTTATTTATTTTGCACTGAACACAAACTGATAACAATGCGTATAGTAATACAACGAGTTAAAGAGGCTTCAGTTACCATAGCCGGCGAGGTGCATTCGGCTATAGGTCATGGTATGCTCATCCTTGTGGGTGTCGAAGATCGTGACGGCGAAGAAGATGTCGATTGGCTTGTCAAGAAAGCAGCACAACTGCGCATCTTTGACGATGCCAATGGTGTGATGAATTGCTCTATTACCGATGTTGGCGGACAGGCCTTGGTAGTGAGCCAATTCACGCTACATGCCTCTACCAAGAAAGGCAACCGTCCCTCGTATATCAAGGCATCGCGTCCCGAGCATGCAATACCCTTGTATGAGCTGTTCTGTAGTCGCCTTTCGCAGGCTATAGGCAATCCTGTGGGTACAGGAGTGTTTGGTGCCGACATGCAGGTGGCTCTGATAAATGACGGCCCGGTAACGATATGTATTGACTCTCATAATCGCGAATGATATGACTATTGACGAGGCACAACGACAAGTCGACGAATGGATAAAGACTTATGGTGTTCGTTACTTTAGCGAACTGACCAATATGGCTATACTTACCGAAGAGGTGGGTGAGGTGGCACGTATCATGGCTCGCAGTTATGGCGACCAATCGACCAAGCCCGGTGAGAAAACCAATCTGGCCGATGAGCTTGCCGACGTAATGTGGGTGCTTATCTGTATTGCCAATCAGACGGGTATAGACCTTACCGAGGCATTCCGACGCAACCTCGAAAAAAAAACCGCGCGAGATAAAGAACGACATGTAAATAATCCCAAACTCAAATAGATATGAATAAATACGAACAAACATTGGCTCAGTACATTACCGAGCTTGACGATGCCACTGTACAAATGGAAGTGGAAAAGATTGTACGCGACAATTACGAGAAATATAATAACGTTGAGGTTTATAAGCAGATATTCAATTGTATCGACCTTACAACATTGCGTAGCGAGGATTATACCGACAGCGTAGCTCGCTTTACCCAACGTGTCAACGACTTTGAAAACGAGCATGGCGATATGCCCAATGTTGCCGCTATATGTGTATATCCCAACTATGCCGGTACTGTGCGTATGAACCTCGAGGTGTCGGATGTCAATATAGCCGCTGTTTCGGGTGGTTTCCCCTCTTCGCAAACCTTTACCGAAGTGAAAGTGGCTGAGACAATGTTGGCTGTGAAAGATGGTGCTGATGAAATTGATATCGTTATCAACGTAGGCGATATGTTGGCCGGCAACTACGAGGAGGTGTGCGACGAGATTGCCGAACTTAAGTGTGCTTGTGGTGATGCGCACCTCAAGGTTATCCTCGAAACAGGTGCTCTCAAGAGTGCTGCTATGATAAAGAAAGCCTCGTTGCTTGCAATCTATTCGGGTGCCGATTTTATCAAGACATCTACCGGTAAGCAAGAGCCCGCAGCTACCATGGAGGCTGCCTATGTAATGTGCCAAGCTATCAAAGAGTATTACGAAAAGACCGGTACAATGATAGGATTTAAGCCCGCCGGTGGTATTTCTACAACTGCCGATGCTGTCAAGTATTATTGTATCGTAGCTACTGTATTGGGCGAGGAGTGGCTCAACAATCGCTATTTCCGTTTCGGAGCAAGTCGTTTGGCCAATAATTTGCTCAGCGACATATGGGGCAAAGAGGTGAAGTATTTCTAATATCAACGATTGGAATATCGTGTTATGAAGTCTTTATTCATCCAATCAATTGCTCTCCTATCTTTGCTTTTAGCGCTTGTGGCTTGCGAAGGAACGGGTCCAGGCGACTCACCATTCAAGCCTCAAAATTACACTGTGAGTGGTAAGGTCGAGAAAGGTCCGTTTGTGAGTGGTTCTACCATTACCATGCAGCTCCTCGATAGTGAGATGCAGCCCTTGGGTAGTATGTTCAATACGACTATATTGGATGATGAGGGTAGCTTTACTTTTGGCTCAAAACAATTTGACACGCCTTATGCCGACTTGAGTGCCAATGGTTACTTCTTCAACGAAGTACGTGGCGAACTCTCGGCCGGTACGCTCAACCTGCGTGCCATCGTGGATATTTCTGACGCCTCAACTATCAACGTAAATATCCTCACACACATCAAGTATCAACGTGTACTCAACCTCGTTGCATCGGGCAAGAGCTTCAAGGAGGCCAATCAACAGGCGCAAAAAGAGCTTTTTGAGGCCTTTGGATGTCTACAATTTGCCGATGTCGATGCCTCTCGCTTTTCAATCATCGGTGGCGATGATAAGGCGGGTGCTCTTATTGCTATCTCGTCGCTGTTGCTTGTAGAGCGTAGCGAGGCAGAGTTGACCGAATATTTGGCAAGACTCTGTCGTGAGTTTGCCACCGATGGCAAGTTCTCAGCCGCTACACAAGAGATTATTCGCGAGGATCTCAATGAACTTTCGTATCGATTGGAAGATATTAGCCGCCACATTGTCAGTCGTTATGCCGACCTGGGCATAACTGTAGAAGTGCCCGACTTGAGAAAATATCTCGACTGGGATGGCGACGGGATTCCGGGCAATGAGGAGATATCAACCCCCGAGGTTGTTGTACCCGAGAATACGATTGCCAACCTCTATCACGAGAGCGAGGTAAATGCTAATGGAGTGCCTTTGTTGGGCTCAGATGGTAGTGCTATTGTAGCTTCCATGGCTGTGGACTTGGCCAAGTCTATATCTACTTTTAATCTCGTGCAGCAGTACTATCATTACAACACCACGATAGGTAATCTTGTGTCGCAATATATTTACCCCTCCAATTCGCTTATCAGCGATTGTTGGCAGGCTATCTATAAGTCGCAACGCACCGGCCTACTCATTCAATATGCCGATGCCATGAGTAACAATGTCTATCAAGAGTATAGCCATTTCTTTACCGCATTGCGCTATTACTATATGACAGCCATGTGGGGCGATGTTCCTTACATTACCAACTACGAATGGTATAGTAGTGGTCAATGGCAGATAGAGCGCACCGATATGCGTATGATACTTGACGAGCAAGCACACCTCTTGCGTGAAGGCATGGAGGGTCTCTTTGAGGAAAAGAGAAACGAGTCGCTCAAGGATATCAACAGCTTCTTCTTTGTGTCGAAAGACGCCGCGCGTGTACTCCTTGCTGAGATGGCCCTTACTATGGGCGACTATCACATGGCTTGCGAAATGCTGCAATGGGTAATGAATAGTGGTTTCTATGAGCTTACTACAGCCAATTTCAGCGACCCCGATACCTTTAATGGTAACACCACTGTCGCTGATTCGGATGTATCAGGTAGCGATTATCACAAAGAGTTAATATTTGCACTCGACTGTAGTTCGGGCATTACCACCCGCACCGGTGTAACTATCCAAGTGCCTCCTGTAATTCCTGTGCAAACTCTCACCGAAGTGATGTTGTTGTATGCCGAGGCTTGTTATCAGATGGGCGACCGTGCAAGGGGCGAAGAAGCCCTTCGTCAGTTGGCTCAAGTCAAGGGTATAACCATCAATACCGACGATATGCTGCAAGGCATTACCGATGCTCGCAAGCAATTGTTGCTCTATTCGGTAGGAAACTTTGCCTATATGAAGCGCAACAACCTCTTTATGCAAGAGTATGGCGTTGACGAGCACTATATGCTCCTGCCCATACCGCAACAAGAAGTCGACCTCAATCCCTTAATGTTGCAAAATCCCGGTTATTAAACAAGCTACATCCTCACGGCTACGCTCCTTGCAGTATACTGCTGGCTGCAGTTGGGAGACATGCAGATGACTAGTACACCGGTCATCATCCTGCCCGATTTGAAGGTGGTCATCGCCAGCTTGTTCCTGCCCATTGCAGGAGTATTATCACTAAAACTAAAAAAGAAACGAAATCCCCAATTAATGATGTAAAAACCTATCCGAGTATGGATATCACGCAAGACTTTTATAACAACATGGCATCTCAATATGACAAGCTTTTTCATGATTGGCAATCCACGATTCATGAACAAGCGGTCATACTGAACAGGATATTCAATGATAACGGCTTCGATACCACCG
>JAGBHF010000041.1 GCA_017935645.1 Bacteroidaceae bacterium
GGGGATGGTAACAGAAGTCAGTCCTGAGCAACCATAGAAAGCATCCTAATCTATCGAAGTTACGCTGTTAGGGATAGTAATAGAAGTCAAGCCTGAGCAATAATAGAAAGAATACCCACCTATCGAAGTAACACTGTTGGGGATATTGACAGAAGTCAGTCCTGAGCAACCATAGAAAGTATACTCATCTATCGAAGTTACGCTGTTAGGGATATTGACAGAAGTCAGTCCTGAGCAACCCCTGAAAGCATACTGACTTATCGAAGTTACGCTATAAGTTGTTCCATTGTAGGTAACGCTTTCAGGTATTATTACAGCACCTGTATATTCGTTGCTATAGCTGTCATAAGAACTCCCTCGGTATGTTACATAAGCTTTTCTGGTAGTAGATGAATAATTGTAGTAAATACCATCGACCTCGAAGGCGTGTGCATAAAGAGATAGTGGTATACATAACACCATTATCCAGATTAAAAATAGTTTGGTTTTCATAATTGTAAAATTTTATTAGTTAGTACTTAAATTCTTATTTAGGGTGTATACTGCTATATCTTTGTTGAAATTTTCAGCATCCGGACAGATGACAAAATATATCCGTTTGTATTCACGGCTTATATAATACCCTTTATCTATATAAGACTTTATTAGTGTCTCAATTTTCTCAACGGGTTTTCCTATAGAGAGGAATACTGCTTGCTGAAAATTTAGTTTATCGATATAGACGTTTAACTTAAAAAAGTCTTTAAAGAATGTTTTTCGAGAATATTGTTTTGTTTTGATTTCAAAGATTAGCTTTTGTTGCTCAAGATTGGTATGTTGTTCATTATGGCTATGATGTAGTATTAAGTCTGGTTTGAATCTTAGAATTCCATTATTGTGTCTAATACCCAATTCAGCCAAAGTATATTCCATATCTTCATTAGTCATAAGATTTTTTTTGTTTTCAAGAGACCAGAAGTGTTGTGTAATATCCTTATCTTCAATTAGATTTTTACATCTTAAGCAATCGATTTTAGATAACAACTTAGCAACGAAATTTTGTTCTTCAATACCGCTTGCACTTACAACCTCTTTTTTCTCGATATTATTTATAGCAGCTGTCAAGAACATCCATTCATTTTCATCAGCTTCAATTAAATAATTGGGTGTTGTTTCTTCTGGCGTAGGACTGTTTTCTGCTCTTTGAGGGATTTCCTTGTCACAATTTTTACATTTCATAAGAATATAAATTAGTGCCATATGTACTCTCCGGTTTTGGCAGGATACAAAAAAAGCGTGAGAGCCATTACTGTTACTCGTCCCGCTTTTCGAGGCTCTGGAATGCCCACACTGTAGAACGAGCAACGCAGAAGCCTCACGCCGAATATAGTATATAACACTACACGACACACCACGTGCCGTATAGTGATTGATATACATATCCACAAGGCATCTACTGTTGCTACTATCTTGACAGTGCTTGAAATTTTCCAGATTTCGAAAAGCCAAGAAAGAGCGTAAGTAAACGCTTTTCAATAAAATGTAAAAGCATACCCACCCACTAAACCCATATCGGGCTTCTGCAAGCGATATGCAACAGCAAAAATATTAAAAAGATATTAATAAAACAAGATGTGGGGTGAATAAAATATCATCCCCGAGATGCCTCAACGCCACGTCTAAGATGTGGTGTTTTCTGCCCCTGTGTTGCGAAGCAATATAGGGGAAGACCTCGCAGAGGGAAGGGGTTTAAAACATCGGGCGTGAAGTAGTTACTATGTTTGCATGAGGGACGAACGATTACCGACGCCACGTCGTCTTTCTCCACCGTGTGCGTAGCGAAATAGGTGTATAGCTTGTGTAAGCGATAGTAGATGAATAGAACAAGGATCTGTTACTCTTCAATGATAATTCCACCTCCGAGGAGGGTGTCGCCGCGGTAGAAGGCGGCTGCTTGGCCGGGGGCGATGGCGGTGAGGGGGTCGTGTAGCTCGATATGCAAGGTGTTGTCGACGAGGAGGGTTACAGTGCAACGATTCTCTTGCTTGCGGTAGCGGATTTTTACTGTAATGTCGTCTCTGCCAAATAGCTGCGCCGGGTTGATGATGTTCCAGTCCTTCAAGCGCATCGTGGTGCGCTCAAGCGACTTTAAGTCGCCCAGTACTACCTTGTTTTCCGCTGGCACTATATCCTGTACAAATACGGCTCGATTGAGGTCTAAGCCCAGTCCTCTCCGTTGACCAATGGTATAGAACGGGTATCCCTCGTGCCAAGCAACGAACTTACCCTCTATGTCGACAAATTTACCCCTCTGAATAGCCTCTGCCGGCACTTTGTCGCGAAGAAATGAGCGATAATCCATCGGGCAGAAACAGACTCCGAAGCTATCTCTCTTTTGTGCCGCCTTTACAAACCCTCGTTCTTCGGCTATCTCGCGTACTCGCTGTTTGGTCAGTGCGCCCATGGGCAAAAGCATCCGTTCCAATATATCTTGTGGCAAGCCCCAGAGGAAGAATGACTGATTCTTGTCCCTATCGGCACCATTGGTGATGTGCCAATAGCCGTCGATGTTGCGCTTCTGAACATAGTGACCCGTAGCCAAGTAATAGATGCCCATATCGTCGGCAATTTGGCGGAGTAGTGGCCACTTTAATAGATTGTTACATAGGGTACAAGGCACAGGCGTGTGCCCCGCCATATATTCGCCTATGAAGTAGTCTATGATGGTCGACCGGAAGCGCTCTCGTTGGTCGGAAATGATGTGCCGGATGCCCAGACGATGACACAAATCGCGAGCATCGTCGAGATACTCCGTGCAATCGTCTTTCTCATAGAAGCGAAAGGTTACACCGATTACTTCGTATCCGGCATCTTGCAGGAGCATAGCAGCTACCGAGCTATCCGTGCCACCACTCATTCCCAACAAAACTTTCTTCTTCGTATCCATAGTACAAAATTACAAATAATAATTGACTTAGCCGTGATGTCCGCTTAGTCAATTTGGGTTGAGGTTGTCTATACGATTGGTGTTTGATATAAGAACTACTAACTAATATTAAGGGGTATAAGTATTGTCATGTCAATAGCATTTATTATTTTTGTTCTCTTAAATCATTTACAACAGAGTATGTCGAAAATACGCATAGCAATAGCAACATTATGCCTCCTTGCAACGTGTGTGGCGGTGGCCGAAATGCCTCGCGATTACTATCCCGATAACTTGGTGGGACGTAATAAGGGCGACCTTAAAACCGAGTTGCACAAGCTCCTCAAGGAGCACCGTCGTATAGAGTATGGCAGTAAAGGTACGTGGGTAGTATTCCGTGAGAGTGATGTGCGAGCCGATGGTACTGTGTGGGATATGTACTCCAACATTGTGCGCTATTTCCAGTCGTCGGGAGCAACACCGGGCATGAATATTGAGCATAGTGTACCCAAGAGCTGGTGGGGCGACGACTACCCCTATACGGTCGATGGCTCGTTCGACCTGCATCACCTTGTGCCGTCGGATGCCGATGCCAACTCGGCCAAGTCGAACTATATACTGGGTGAAGTAACCGGTACGGTGAAGTTTGACAACGGCGTATCGAAGGTGGGATATGATGCGGTGAGTCGTCTCAATGTATATGAGCCGGCCGATGAGTATAAAGGTGACTTTGCCCGCATGTATATGTATTTTGTTACTTGTTATCAAGACTATACATGGCGATCGGCTGGTACAAATATGTTTATAACAGGTAGTTATCCCACGCTCAACAGCTACTCGCAGGAACTGTTGCTCAAGTGGCATCGTCAAGATCCCGTGAGCGAAAAGGAAATCAATCGCAACAATGCCGTGTATAGCTTCCAGTACAACCGCAATCCGTTTATCGACTATCCGCAAGTGGCAGAGTATATATGGGGCGACTCTACCGAGTATGCTTTTAACTTCGACGCCGGCGCTGTAGCCGCTCCCTCTATCAGCCTCAAGAGTGGCGATGTAATCACCTTCAATGGCGTGATAGGCAATGATGTTGTTATCAAGCAGTATAAAATAACAGGACGTAACATTACCTCGCCATTGCACTTGATTGTCGAAGATACACAGAATTTTGAGGTAATACCCACAACCATCTCGGCTGAAGATGTGACAAGTGCGCAAGGTGCTATGATTGATGTCATCTATCATCCGCAATCGCAAGGCTTGCATAGAACCTCGCTTGTTGTTGTGTGTGATAACCTGCCTGACGATGTCGAAGTAGTGTTGCAAGGCGTGTCAATGCCCGATATACCCAAGTTTGTGAGAATCGAAGGTCTCCGCAGTTCATACACACGTACCGATGGCGATGTATTGCTTACACTGAGCGATTATGAACACCCTGTAACATGGTATATCGACGGTGAGGCTATCAGTGGCAATACCTTCTCACCCTCGACCTTATCGCCTGGACGTCACACCATATCGTTTAAGAATGATAGTGTGAGAGGAGAGGTACGGATAACTATAAATGAGTAAAAACAATAAGATGATGCAAATGGCAAGAAATATATTTATCTCAATGTCATTCGTTGTGATGATGTTGTTAGTGGCATGTCAACCCAACGTTACGATCGATAAGTTCTCTCTATCGTGTGGAAGTGCGTTGAGTGTGAAGGAGAATGACACCGATATAATTGAGGTGATAGCCGGTGGCGATTATATTATTGAAACCGACAATCGTAATGCCTTGTGTACCAAAGATGGTAATCACATCACGGTGAAAGGTGTAAAGTTGGGTAGCTGTATTCTCACAGTTACCGCCGAGAATGGCGAACAAGCTACTTGTACTATCACTGTCGAGAAGAGTGCTGCGCAAAAGGACTTTTTGATATTTTCCGACCCCCGTGTCGAGAATTGGATGGATACTCCTGTTTATGTCGAGAAGACCGACGGTCTGCAAGTAACTTGCGAGCGCGACACCGATGTAGCCGGCTATCATTCGCCCGGAACTACTACCTACGGATACTATTTTGTTGAGAGTGGACAATTCTGTCGTCTCTCAGCACCTACCGATTTTGCCGAGAAAGGTGACTTTCAAGGTGGTGTAGTGGCTATAGGCGATGGTAATAATGATACACGATATTACCTTTGTGAGAACGTTGCCGTAGTCAAGGTTATAAACGGAAAAGCGTGGATTGAGGCATCGATGGATATGCGCGCCGACCTGCGCATGGTTGTTGAGTTGTATTAAATAATAAAGATAAAAGATATATACCATGAAACCCGAAACTCGTAAAGCATGGATAGAAGCTACTCGTCCACGCACATTGCCGGCATCGGCAGCACCAGTTGTAGCTGCAACAGCCTATGCTTGGTACGATGGTGTGTTGGTGTGGGGTGCTGCGTTGTTGTGCCTCTTGTTTGCTCTCTTGGCACAGATTGCCTCCAACATGGCCAATGACTATTTTGACTATAAAAAGGGTGGTGATGCCCCCGACCGTGTAGGGCCACAGCGTGCCGTTGTGTCGGGTCTAATATCGCCACGTGCCATGTTGTTGGCTACTTTGGTCGTACTTTTTATGGCGTGTTGTGTAGGATTAGGGTTGGTAGCATATGGCGGGTGGCAGTTGATACCCGTAGGTGCAATTATTGCCATTTTTGCTATGGCCTATTCAGCCGGACCTTTCCCTTTGTCGCGATATGGTTTGGGCGACGTTACAGTCTTTATATTCTTTGGCCTCATAGCAGTCAATTTTACTTACTATGTTCAAGCCGGAGTATTTACAATGCCTGTATTTTGGGCATCAGTAGCACAAGGCGTATTGGCTATCAATATCCTGCTGGTTAATAACTACCGTGACATGGAAGAGGATGCCGCTGCCAAGAAGCGCACAACTGTTGTGCTCTTTGGTCGTCGATTTGCATCTACATGGTATCTGCTCAATGGCTTTATAGCTGTAGCATGCACCTATCATATATGGCTCAGTGCATCCTATCAAGTGGTATTTGTTCCGTTGATATATCTCTACATGCATATAAAGACATATAGTATGCTTACACGGCGCAGTGGTAGTGCGCTCAATCCTATCTTGGGGCGTACAGCCATGAATTTGCTTGTTTTTACTATCTTGCTAACAATGGCTATGATAGCTGTTAAATTGACCTTGTAATGACTCCGTTCCTACAGCATATAGCCCGGACATTCTATCGCAACGAAGGAGGGAGCCTCTCGCATATAGCATTTGTCTTCCCCAATCGTCGCAGCGGAAAGTTCTTTCAGCACTATCTGGCTCAAGAAGCCGATGGTAACTCTCTCTTTTCGCCTACGATACTCACCATCAATTCGCTCATGACCGAGTTGGCGCAACTACAACCGGTCGATAAGATTGAGTTGTTGTTTATGATTTATGAGGAGTATTGCAAGTTGCGACAGAGTGATGAGCCTTTCGATAAGTTTGTCTTTTGGGGTGAAATGCTGGCAAGTGACTTCGACGATGTCGACAAATATTTGGTCGATGCCGATAAGCTGTTTGCCAATATAAAGGACTTGAAGGACTTGGAGCAGAACTATCTCGAGCCCGAGCAGATTGAGATAATCCGCCAGTTCTGGGAGACTTTCTTTGTGATGAGCGACGACAACAGCAAGAAGGTCGAGTTCAACTCATTGTGGAGTGTCATGTGTCAACTATACAACAATGTGCGCCAGCGATTGTTGCGCGAGGGTTTAGGATATGAAGGTATGATATTTCGCCACACAGTCGAGCGTGCCGAACGTGACGAATTACCACAACTCGCCACTCTGCACTCGGCTCACAAATGCACCCGCATTGTCTTTGTAGGTTTTAATGCCATAACGCCGGCCGAGCGTCGCATTATGCAATACTATCGCGACCGTGGGCAGGGCGATTTCTATTGGGATTATTATGCACCCACCATGCAATATGATGACGAGAACCGTGCCAACTTTTTCATTGAAAGGAATGTGCGAGAGTTCCCGTCGCGATATGAACTTGAAGGTGCACACATCATTACTACAGCCCCCGAGATGACTGTTGTGCCTGTTTCGTCGGCTGTGGGTCAGGTTAAGCAAGCCGGTGTTATATTGCAAAATTTTATTGATAATAGAGATACCGATGCGCATAATGCCATCAATACAGCGGTAGTCCTCTCGGACGAAGAGCTGTTGATGCCCATGATATACTCAATACCCGAAGATATATCGAGTATCAATATTACGATGGGTTACTCATTGCGCAATACATCGGTAGCATCGTTTTTCGATGCAGTATTTGCATTGCAACGTCGTGCACATTGGTCGGGTGGTAAGCCGGTGTTTTATCATGTCGAGGTTGCCGCCATCCTCAATCATCGTATTGTCATACAGTGTGTGGGTAAAGATGTTGTCGATGGCATGATTGGCGAGATGCAACAAAAGAACATGGCTTATGTTACAGCCGATTTTCTGGCACGTGAGGCTTATCCATTGCTATCGCTCATCTTTGCACCGGTTGTTGATGCAGGAGAATATTTGGAGAACATCTTGGAAGTGTTGTTGGGCGATGAAACACAAGACGAGGAGTCGGGTGGAGGTGAGGTGCTGACAAAGATTGAGCACGAATATACCTACCATTATTACAACATTGTATCGCGACTCAATGATGTGATAGCCATGCACAAGGATGTAAGCATAAGTACGGTTACTTACTTTGCGTTATTAGGCAAGCTGTCATTATCCATACCCTTCGACGGCGAGCCATTGTCGGGCTTGCAGGTAATGGGCGTATTGGAGACACGCGCTCTTGACTTTGACAACATCATTATTTTGTCGATGAACGAGGGTACATTCCCCAAGAAGAGTGTCGCGGCAAGTTTCATTCCTTACAATTTGCGTCGTGGATATAATATGGCTACTACCGAGCATCAGGATAGTATATATGCCTATTATTTCTATCGCCTTATAGCGCGAGCCAAGCAGGTATATATGCTATATGATAGCCGTACCGAGGGGTTAAAACGTGGCGAAATGAGTCGTTTTGTCTATCAACTTAAGTATCACTATGCTCATTTGTTGCCCAATTATCAAGTCAACGAATATGCCATAGCCCATAGTATACGTGTCGATAAACCTCCTGTAATATCGATACCCAAGGTAGGAGGTGTAGCCGACCGCTTGCGTCGCTTCTTGAAAGGTGCCGATACACCCCGAGCCCTTTCGGCCAGCGGACTCAAAACATATATCAATTGCCCATTGCAGTTCTACATGCAGTATGTCGAGGGAATGAGTGTCGAAGATGAGATAAGCGAATCGGTTGATAGCAGTGTATTTGGTACAATCTATCACAATGTGATGGCTTCGATATATGATGACCTTAAGGACAAGTATGGCTATGAAGCCGACAATGGCGAGAGGGTGGTTAATGTTACGCCGGCAATGCTCGATGAAGTGATAGCCGATGCGGGTCAAATCATGTACTACATTGAGCGTGAATTTAATATTGTCTTCTATCATGCTCATCGCGATGCACAGCCACCGCAACTCAAGGGTAAAAACAGCATTATCGGACACACGGTGTTAGCCTATGTCAAGCAGACTCTTGAGTATGACCGAGACCATTTTGCTCCGTTGATATATCATGCCTCGGAGGAGCGCCTCGGTGGTGAGTTGTTCATACCATTGAATAATGGCATAAATGTACGTTTCAAAGCCTTTATTGACCGTGTCGATTATGTGGGTAATTCTCTGCGTATAATAGACTATAAGACCGGTAGCGATGCTGTCGAGGCTGCCTCGGTCGAGGAGTTATTTGATACTACTGCCGAGAAATTACCGGGTGCTATCATGCAAGTGTTGTTGTATTGCAAATTATATACAATTGCGCATCCCGAGCATAAATATCGCATGTGGCCCTTGATATACCGTGTGCGCAAGGCATTTTCCGATTTCGTTCCGATACTGAAGATTGGCAAACTGGAAGTTATCAGTTACAATGACGTTAAAGAAGAGTATGAAGAGTTGCTAAACAACACTTTGGAGGAGCTCTTCGATGAGTCAAAGCCCTTCTCTCAAACACAAGTGTTGGAGCATTGTAAGTATTGCGATTTCAAGACTATTTGCAAACGAAATTGATGTTGCCACCGTACACATGATACAACAAGCCCCCTTCTGCGATCAGAAGGGGGCTTGTGCTATTTATACTACTACTGTAGCTTGTAGTTACTGTTTCTTGTTGAGGGTAGGATAGACAATGCGAGTGTGGTAGATTGTCATGAGCTTGTCGATAAAAGTCTCTTTGATAGTCTCTACATCACGGAAGCTCAAGGGGGTCTCTTTGAGCAAACCTTCGCTGATTTGAGCATCGATGATGTTGTTTACCAATTTCGATATACTCTCACGATTATACTCTTTAAGGCTTCTTGATGCGGCTTCTACAGCATCGGCCATCATCATTATACCGGTTTCCTTGGTTTGAGGATTGTGACCTGGATAGGTAAACAATGATTCGTCAACCACCTCATCGGGGTGTTGGTTGCAGTAGGTGTTATAGAAATATTTAGCCTTGCCATGACCATGGTGTGTGGCAATAAACTCTTGTACTTGCGGGGGTAATCCATACTTTTGAGCCATCTTTATACCCTCGTCGACGTGTGAGATAATGATGCGGGCACTATCGATGATGTCGAGGTTCTTGTGCGGACTGTCTGCACCCGATTGATTTTCGGTAAAGAATGCCGGATTGCTCAACTTGCCTATGTCGTGATACAACGCACCGGTTCGCACAAGTTGTGCATTACCACGCACGTGGTTGGCAGCCGCAGCAGCCAAGTTCGACACTTGCATAGCGTGTTGAAATGTTCCGGGAGCCTCTTCCGATAACTTCTGAAGCAATGGCGAATTAATATCCGACAACTCAACCAGAGTTACCGATGATAAGAATCCAAACATGCGCTCAAAGATGTATATAAGCAGGTAAGAGAAGAGCAATAATACACTGTTGATGCCTAAGTTGATGAGCATACTAACCGATATTTTGTTTATATCACCTTCGGTAAAGAGTGTGTATCCGAGGTATGATATAGCATATACGGCAAATACGATGACGGTGCAACGGAATAGCTGCGAACGTTTAGATAGGTTGTTAAGGCTATCGATAACAGCCATGCCGGCTACCATTTGCAGGAATATATACAGCATAGGGTCGGCTGCTGCAAATGAGCATATGATGGTAGTGATAAGGTGCACATACATAGCCGTGCGTGAGTCGAAGAATGTTACGATAACAATAGGAACAATTGTTATGGGAACAAGAAATATGGCATGAAATCCCTTCGATGAGACGATAAATGCCGCAATGGAAAGCAATGTGGTGAGGAGCATGATGAGCATCAGTGCTCTGTTGTTGTTCCACATTCTACGACGGAAAAAGGCGAGGAAGAAATACAAAA
>JAGBHF010000042.1 GCA_017935645.1 Bacteroidaceae bacterium
GGTGTTGAGGCAATGTACAAGTTGAACAAAGAGAAAGCTGAGTTGCTCTACAACGAGATCGACCGTAACTCAATGTTCGTAGGTCCAGCTGTTAAGGAAGACCGTTCATTGATGAACGTATGCTTCGTAATGGCTCCCGGTAAAGAGGCTTTGCAAGATGAGTTCTTCGCATTTGCCAAAGAGCGCGGTATGGTAGGTATCAAGGGTCACCGTTCAGTAGGTGGTTTCCGTGCTTCACTCTACAACGCATGTCCCAAAGAGTCGGTTGAGGCTTTGGTAGCTTGCATGCAAGAGTTTGAAAACCTCCACAAATAATAAACCTGTATAGTACAGAAAAAATATTTTTGCGTCGCCATGCGGGCCACTGCGTGGTGGCGCATTTAACCAAATAAAAAAACGCAATTTTAGTAATGAAAATTCTTGTTGCAACCGAAAAACCCTTTGCAGCTGTAGCTGTAAACGGTATTCGTGAAGTGATAGAGGCTGCCGGTGCAGAACTCGTATTGCTCGAAAAATATACAGAGAAGGCTCAACTTCTTGCTGCAGTAGCTGACGTAGACGGTATCATTATCCGTAGTGATAAAGTAGATGCTGAGGTATTGGACGCTGCTAAGAACTTGAAGATTGTAGTACGTGCAGGTGCAGGTTACGATAACGTAGACCTCGAGGCTGCTACAGCACACAATGTGTGTGTAATGAATACACCCGGTCAAAACTCTAACGCTGTTGCTGAGCTCGCACTCGGTATGATGGTGATGATGGCTCGTAACCAATACGACGGTACATCAGGTACAGAGTTGAAGGGCAAAACATTGGGTATCCACGCTTTCGGTCAAGTAGGCCGTAACGTAGCTCGCATTGCTCAAGGTTTTGGTATGGACGTATATGCATTCGACCCCTTCTGCCCCGCAGAAGCTATCGCTGCTGCAGGTGTTAAGCCCGTAGAGAGCGTAGAGGAGTTGTATCGCAACTGCCAATATGTATCATTGCACATCCCCGCAACTGCCGAGACAAAGAACTCTATCAACTACTCACTCACTTCTATCATGCCCAAGGGTGCTATGCTCGTGAATACAGCTCGTAAAGAGGTTGTATGTGAGGCTGACCTCGTTCGCATCATGGAAGAGCGTGCCGACTTCCGTTACACATCGGATATCGCTCCCGCTAACCTCGATGAGTTGAAAGAGAAATTTGGCAACCGCGTGTTTGCAACACCTAAGAAAATGGGTGCTCAAACTGCTGAGGCTAACATCAACGCCGGTATTGCTGCCGCTCACCAAACTATCGGTTTCTTGCGCGACGGTATCGATAAATTCCGCGTTAACAAATAATTGAGCCTTGCTCATAAATAATGCAATCGCACTGCCCTTGTGGGTGGTGCGATTGTTGTTTATAGCATGGGGGCGATAGGGTCTCTAAGGTCTTTAGGGTCTTTGAGGGCAATAAGGTCGATAGGGCCTATAAGGCAGGAAGGCCCAAGAGAGGGGGAGTGGCGTGTGGCTTATTGTCGTGTGTAGATGAGGATGCGACCCATTTGCATGAAAGTGTATCGGTCTTTGTCCTTGAACTTGATGCCTACACCTGTGGGTGAGTTGATGAATACACCGGGACTCTTGGCCTCGAGCCATATAGCGGGCTGTCCGCGCAGTTGTAGAGAGAGGTTTCCGTCGGCTTCGTTGTAAGTGATGTTCATCGGTAGGTCGATGAGGCTTGAATTGAAGATGCCGACGTATTGTTTCAGTTCGTCTTGCGTAGCGGTGTATTGTTGGTGCTTGCTGTAGTCGGTGTATTGGTATTCCATGTCGTAAATGGCACTAGCGATGCCTATAAGCAGGTCGTTGCGAGGCGCCGCACAGCCGTTGATGGCAATGGCGATGGTGATACTGTCGGATGGGTTGTGCATGACTGCAGTGTGGGTGCCGTAGGTGTCGCCGGCGTGACCATAGAAGGTGTGCTCATAGAAGGGCATGAGCATGAGTCCGCTACCCCAAATGTTGCCCTCGGGAGGTAACATTTGTGCTACGCTTGCAGTGTCTATCAGGGAGCCATTGAAGAGAGCGTTGATAAAAGTGATGAGGTCGGTGGTAGATGATACCATGTCGCCAACGGCTACGATGTTGGGGAAGTAAAATTCGTCGACTTGTTGCCACTTGTTGGCGGTGTTGAGACGATAGGGTAATGCCGCATCGTGCAGTTGTGATTGGCTTGATCGGGTATCGTTGAGAGATAGTGGCTTGGTAATTTCGCGCTCGATAACTACCTCGTATGGAGCTTGATAGAGTTGCTCAATGATGCGCCCCAACAGATAGTAGGCTGAGTTGGAGTATCGGATGTCGGAGCCCGGAGCGAAGATAACATCTTGTCGGATTATCTCGTCGAGGATGTCTTGTTGCGATACCGGTTGAGTGAGCCATTGAATGAGAGAGTCTTGCTTGACAGTAAAGTCGGCCAGACCCGATGTGTGATTGAGCAAATGAGCTATTGTGATGCTATCGGCGGTAGAGATAGCGGGGAAAAAGTTGTCGAGGGTAGTGTCGAGCGAGAGTTGCCCGCTATTGCATAAACGGTGAATGAGTGTCGCTGTGAAGGTCTTGGTAATAGAGCCTATCCGGTAGTTGCAACAGGTGGATGGTACAGCTTGCTGTCCGTAGTGACGAGTATATAATGTGTTGCCGTTGTATGCAACCGATACAGTGCCGATGCCTTGATTGTGTTGCTCGATGTGTGTAATGAATGAGTCGATGGCGGCAATGTTGATGTCGCGAGCCATGACGGGGAGAGTCGCAATAGAGGCAACTGTGAGTAGTATGATAGCGGTGATGTGTTTCATGGTATATAAATGCAGGGTGTTGTTATTCAGCCTCTTCGCCCAATAGTACTGTGCGGATAATCTTCTCGAAGTCATCAGCCGGATATGCCCCCATCGTGCCACGCGGCTCGCCATTGGTGGGGCAGAAGAGGAATGCGGGTATAGAGGAGATGCCGAATAGAGAGGCTAACTCTTTTTCTTTGTCGACATCGACCTTGTAGATGATAATCTTGCCGTCGTATTTGCGAGCCATATCCTTGAGTATAGGCTCCATCTTGCGACAGGGACCGCACCACTTGGCGTTGAAGTCAATAACGCAGGGGAGAGAGCCGTTGTATACCCAAGTGTCGGGGTTGGTCTCGTAATTCCATACCTTATCGAGAAATTGTTGCTTGTCGAGTTCGATAACTGATTGTGCCTGTGAGAAAGTTGCACAAATTGCTATAAATAGAGATGTAATGATAAGTGCTGTTTTTTTCATGATTTATTGTGTTTTTGAGTTATTTTGTTTGAGTTACAGATGTAAAAGTAAAAAAATAATTGTCAAAAATCAAATTATTTAACAATAATTGCAAAAATGCATTTTGGTGTTTGTATTTTTTTTCTGTTTTTTGTATCTTCGTCCAATGATTAGATGTACGAGAGTGAAATGAAAATTATTTATTAACAGAAAACCATAAATCGTATGAAGAAAAAATTTACCTTAATTCTATTTGCTGTGTTGGCGAGCATGCCTGTGATAGCACAGTCTGCGTTGGGTCGCTGGAACACACGCGCGAGTGCTACAGAGCCGGAACGTGTTGAGTGTGGAGCAACACAGAGTGAACCCATTGTTGTGATAGACGAGGACTTCTCGCTGTTTACAGCAGGAAGTGAGACCGCCCCTGACGATGAAGACATCACAACAAGTAATTATTATGTAAAGGATGAGTATACACACTTGCCCAAATGGATAGGATATAATGTGCATCAGGCCGGTGGTGTGTGTGCCTTGTTGGCATGGACCGACGCGATGCATGGCTCGGGTTATGGACATATATCTACCCCCGAAAAGGAGTTGTATGGCGAGGTAACACTCACATTCAAGGCTCGTAGGGCACATAGTAACCCCAACTCGGGACGTATGTGGATAGCGTTGTGTAATAATTCATATGGTATTTTACAAGATACTACCTATGCGCTGAAGGATGAGTGGCAAGAGTATGAGTGGGTGTTGACGAATACCGACTTTTCGAACCGCTGTATATTTCAGTTTACACCCCAACAGGGCGAGGCGTTGGTTGATGATATAAAGGTGGTGCGCAACCGCACTATTATCCCTCCCGTAGAGGTGCTAAATCCGCTGAATAACTCGGAAACAGAGTTTATAGCACGCTGGAGAAAATCGGATTTGCCCGAGATAGATGGCTACTTGATGAATGTTTATTATAAAGATTTTCCGGCCGAAGAAATAGAGTCGGGCAGTCTTGAGGTAGACTTTGAGAGCCTTAATGTGCTTGCCGATGGCAAGAGTATCGATACCGCCAATCCCGGTTATCCCGAGGGTTGGACGATAGATGTATCGACACATGGCGATGTAGATGTGCGCACTGATGAAGGATATTATAACTCGGGCAAGCAGGCAATCTTCTTTGATGCTCCCGGTGATATTATAAGAACACCTGTAACACCTGCACCGATAAGCTGTATATCGTTCTGGGTGCGTCCTACCAATATGGAGCCTGAGAGTTATGAGTTCTCGCTTGTGGGTATTCAGGTGAAGCATACCGATGGAGAATGGGAGCGTATAGCCAATGTACCCAACTACTGGATGGAGGAGAAAGGAGGCTACTATGTGCTGGACGGCGATGTAGTAGGCGAGCAGATATATCAAGTGGAGATACTATGTGAGACATCGTATAAGGTAGATTTTGCCATCGATGATATACGTATAGACTATGAAGTACAACCTGTTCCGTTCCCGTTGATAACCGATAAGTTCGTTACAGATACATTCTGTGTAGTGCAAGATATAGACCCCACGAAGGAGCATTTCTATAATGTGCGAGTGAAGGAGGGTGATATCGAATCGAAAAAGTCGAGTGATATGTGGGTAGATGGCCTTATAGGAGTTGTACCTACAGCCTTGCCTGCAACAGATGTAACAGAAACAAGCTTTACAGCGAACTGGGAGGCTATCAATACAGCCTCGGAGTATAAGCTGAGTGTAGACCAGACCATGTATACCACCCGTAATGATGAGAATGTGGTGATGGTACATGAGGACTTCTCGGAATTGACAGAGGGTACAGTATTGTCGCCTCATGATGAGTGGACTATGGTGTATAATATCAATGATATAGGCCGTACCGAGCTTGAGTGGTTGCTCACATCGCCCCAATGGATAAATGGCATGGCAGGTAGTAGAGGAACACACTCGACAGGTCTTGCCGGATTGGTGTTGGGCCCCAAAATGAAGTTGGATAACTATGAAATAGAGGTTGTATTCTCGGCACGTAATACCAAACGCGACGATGTACTGTGGGTAATGTTGATGGAAGAGTATCACTCGACCAATGCTGTGGCAGCTCTATCGGTGCCTATGACAAAAGTGGCGTTGATGACCGATACAGTGGTATTCCCGGCACAAGATTGGGGCGATGCACCGTTGCGTGTTGCTTTCATGTGCGAAAAGGGAGGCGCTTTCTATATAGACGAAGTGAAAGTGTCGTGTCGAGTGCCTCACAAGGGAACACCGGTAGAGCGTCCGTATAAGTCGCTTATCAAGACCGAGACATCGCAAACCTTTACCGATATACCCGACTATGCGCCTACATATACCTACCGTGTAACAGCACGTCGCACTAAAAACTTTGTAGAATATGTGTCGGAGCCCTCGGAGCCGGTAGTAGTGACATTGCCTACTGAACTTGAGGCGGTAGAAGGCAACAATAATCGTATATATGTGAGTGGTGATGTATTGCATGTGCAAGTGGCCAATGATGCACGAGTAGAGGTGTATAACTTGCAAGGTATGGTTGTAGCCTCGTATGAAGCTATGGCCGGAGAAAATACCTATAGTGTGGCACCGGGTATGTATCTTGTAAAGATAGAAGATAGCGTGTACAAGGTAATAGTAAGATAACGTATTATTGTTATATACCGAAAAGGGGGTGCGCCATCACAGGCGCACCCCCTTGTATTATAAAATTGTATAAGGCCTTAGATGATGCCCAAACCCTTGACAAAGATGTAAAGGATGATAACGGGCGCAACGTAGCGAACGAGAATGAAGAGTATGGGAAAAATCTTAACGGGAAGTTTGCCATAGTTGTTGATTTCGTTCTTGAAGAAGTCGGGCTTCATGAACCAGCCTACAAAGATACAGGTAAAGAAACCACCCAAAGGCAATAGAATGTTGGCCGAGCCGAAGTCGTAGATGTCGAATGTAGAGGTGAATGTGCGACCGAAGAGCTCGATGTTGAAGCCAACAAGGAGTGTAACCAAGCTGAGTACAACGGTGATGCCTGTAGTGATGTAAGTGGCAACCTTGCGTGAGAGTTTGTGCTCCTCGCTAAGATAAGCAGTGAGAACCTCGTGGAACGAGATGGTAGAGGTGAGTGCTGCCAATGCGATGAGGATGAAGAAGATAGCCGACCATACAAGAGCTAAAGGCATACCCTTGAAAATCTCGGGCAGGGTGATAAAGATGAGGCTGGGGCCTTCGGTGGGTTGCAAACCGGCACTGAAAACAGCGGGGAAGATAACCAAGCCGGCCAATGTAGCCACAAAGAGAGTGAGCAGAGATACGCTCAATGAAGTGCCAATGAGGTTGGTCTTCTCATTGAAATAAGAGGCATAAGTAATCATACAACCCATACCCACCGAAAGTGAGAAGAATGCTTGTCCGGCAGCTTGGAAGAGTGTGTCGCTTGAGAATGCTTCCTTGAAGTCGGGTGTGAGGAAGAAACGATAACCCTCGGCAGCACCGGGCATGAACGCTACGCGGATGGCCATGAAGATGAGGATGATGAAGAGGATGGGCATCATGACGTTGGATGCCTTTTCGATACCTTTCTCTACGCCACGAGCGATGATGAAGTGGGTGAGCAGGATGAATGCGATAGTGTAGACAATGGGCCAATGCGAAGCCTGGAATGTAGCGTATTGCTCGGCAAAGGGAATGCCACTGCTGTAGAGCGAACCGTTGATAGAGTTGACAAGGTAGTCGAGCGACCAACCGGCAATGACATAGTAGTATCCTGAGATAAACAAGGCGCAAAGGATACCGTTGAAGCCGAGTATTTGCCAAGGTTTAGAAAGTTCGCGAAATCCACCAACTGCATTCTTGTGAGTCTTGCGACCAATGGCAAACTCGCAGAGCATAACGGGAATGGCAATGATGAGAACGCACAGTAGATAAACAAGGAGGAATGCCGCACCGCCATTTTCGCCGGCGAGGTAGGGGAAGCGCCATATACTGCCCAATCCGATAGCACTACCGGCAGCAACGAGAATGGCACTGAGTTTGCCTCCAAAAGAGGCACGATTTTCGGTACTCATAGGTATTGATTGTTTATGTTGTTTGTAAAAAATCAAATGAAGCAGAACACCTTAGGTGTTCCGCTTCATTATGTATTATGCGATATTACGGTTTGAGATTTTTCAATTTTTTGTCGGCATCGGTAGCGGGGCGTATGCTGATGGCGAAACCACCACCGCGAGCCATCTTAACCTTGATGCTTGACTTGCTTGTAACGATACCTGTGGTAATCTTGTAAGAGTCGGGGTTGGTAGCGTAGTCGGCATCTTTACCGTCGGCGTATAGAGTGGCAACGTAACGAGTATCCTTGTCGAGGAAGTCGAAGTTGAGCTCTAAAGTGCGTTGCTCTTCGTTTGTAACAGCACCTACAAACCAGTTGTCGGCACCTTTCTCTTTGCGAGCAGCCATGATGTATTGTCCGGGCTCGGCAGCGAGGTAGCGTGAGTCGTCCCAATCAACGGCAACGTCTTTGATGAATTGGAATGCGTCCATATACATCTCGTAATGCTCGGGGAGATCGGCCGCCATTTGCAAGGGAGAGTATAGGGTAACGTAGAGTGCCAATTGGTTGCATATAGTACTGTTGCAGTAAGATTGGTTGTCGGGGTTGATCTTGGTAATATCCATTACAAATATACCGGGAGTGTAGTCCATAGGACCACCTTGCAAGCGAGTGAAGGGGAGGATGGTAACGTGGTGGGGATGTGTACCGCCGAAAGCTTGGTACTCAGTACCGCGAGCCGACTCGTTACCAATCAAGTTGGGGTATGTACGGCAAAGACCTGTGGGACGTACAGCCTCGTGTGCATTAACCATTACTTTGTGCTTGGCAGCCTCGGTGATGGCGTATAGGTAGTGGTTGTTGCACCATTGACCGTAGTGATATTCGCCACGAGGGAGCATGTCGCCCACGTAGCCACTCTTGATAGAGTTGTAGCCGTGTTTTTCCATCAATTCGAATGCGGCATCCATGTGTCGCTCGTAGTTGCGAGTAGAACCCGAAGTCTCGTGGTGCATCATGAGACGCACACCCTTGCTGTGGGCATAGTCGTTGAGCATTTGGATGTCGAAGTCGGGGTAGGGAGTAACGAAGTCAAAAACGTAGTCTTTGGTCTTACCGGCCCAATCTTCCCAACCGATGTTCCAACCTTCGACAAGAACTTGGTTGAAGCCATTCTCGGCGGCAAAGTCGATGTATCGCATCACGTTCTCGTTGTTGGCGCCGTGACGACCGTTGGGCTTGGCAGTAGCGTAGTCGATCTTGTCGATTTGTACTTGGGGCAGGTCAGTGTAAGCCCAAGAGCTCTTACCGGTAATCATTTCCCACCATACACCTACATACTTAACGGGCTTAATCCAAGAAGTATCTTCAATCTTGCAAGGCTCGTTGAGGTTGAGAATGAGGTTAGAAGCAAGGATGTCGCACGCATTGTCGCTTACCATGACCGTACGCCAGGGCGATTTGCAAGGAGCTTGCAAGTATCCTTTGTGTCCGCGAGCATCGGGAGTGAGCCAAGAGCGGAACACGAGAGTCTTCTCGTTGAGGTCGAGGTGCATACAAGCGTAGTCGACGAGGGCAGCCTCGTGGATGTTGATGTATAGGCCTTCGTCGGTTTTGAGTTGGAGAGAGGTTTGTACACCGGTCTTAGAGAAGGCAGTTTGCGAAGAGTTGCCTGTGTAAGCCTTGTCGAAAAGGTCATTAATCTGAGTAAGGCGAGAGATGGTGTAGTCATACTCTTGTGTATCGTAGTCACCGGGAATCCAATAGGCAGTGTGGTTGCTCGTCATGGCAAACTCGGTGTACTCTTCCTTGATGGTGAAGTATGTGAGGTTGTCTTGCTCGGGAAATTCGTAACGGAAACCTACACCGTCATCGTACACGCGAAACCGGATGTTGAGCAGGCGACGAGCAGTCTTGGGGTCTTTACCGGGGATGTTCTGTTCGAGTTGCACTTCCATTTCGTTGTAGTTGTTGCGAATGGTGCTTGTTTCGCCCCAAACGGGAGTCCATGTTTCGTCGAAAGAAGAGCGATTAACGCTAACGATGTTGAAGTTGTCGATGAGCGAATAGTCGCTGATGAGTTCGAGACCCATGCGGCTGGGGTTGATAACGGGTTGATTCTTGTACTCAACAGCGTAGTAGGGTATACCGTCAACGATGTTGAACTCAACGGCAACATTGCCGTTGGGGGAGGCTTGCTTTTCTTGGGCGTAAGATATGCTTGTGCAGCATACAAGAGCCATGAGTAAGATAGCAGGTTTTTTCATCACTGTTTTGTTTTTAGATATTATTGTTTTTTGTATTTGCTTGAATGTGTGTTATTGCGCGATTTTGGCCAAGTATATGATAACGGGGAAGTGGTCGCTGTATCCGTTGAGGTAACGACCCGAAGCGTGAGTGCGCTTGGGGTAGCCTTTGTACTTGCCGCTACTCTGCTTGAGGAAGTCTTTGTTGAAAATCTCGGACTTGAAATACTTGAGAGTCGAGCGGTCGTTGCCTACGAGGTTGGCCGATACGATAATCTGGTCGAACAGGTTCCACTTGCCTTGGTATCCGAGTGTGCCAAATCCTTTCTCGTGGAGGCGCCACATGGTGTTGAAGTATCCACCTTCTACCACATCCTCGGGATTCTTGACAGCACCGAGAACAGAGGCGCAACTCTTGTTGTCGGGGTCGTCGTTGAGGTCGCCCATGATGATAACCTTAGAGTTGGGGTCGGCTGCCAAAACCGAGTCGGCCAAGTGACGAGAGAGAGCAGCCGCGGCTTCGCGACGGCAACGCGATTGAGCCTCGCCACCGAGTCGAGAAGGCCAGTGGTTGACGATGATGTGTACACGTTCGCCAGCCAAACGACCGCTGACGAGGAGCTGGTCGCGTGTGAGCGTGTTGGAAGAGCATTCGATATGAAGGCGAACACTGATGGCTGTGTCGACCTCAAATTGGTCGCGGTCGTATAGCATGCCAACATCGACACCGCGACGGTCGGGGCTGTCGAAGTGAACAATGTCGTAGTTGCGATTGGCAAGCTCGTCGGTTTTGATAAGGTCTTCGAGAACTTGACGATTTTCAATCTCACTCACACCGATTACTGCCGGCCCGTTGGGGCAGAACTTGTCGGTGGCGAGCTTGCTGATGGCGTATGCCATGTTCTTGAGCTTGTTGGTATATTTGAGCGAGCCCCAGCGATAGTTACCATCGGGCAGGAACTCCTCGTCGTTTGTGTCGGGGTTGTTGATGGTGTCGAAAAGATTCTCAAGATTGTAGAATGCAACCGAATATACCGCAACTTTGTTTTGTTGTGCGAACGCAAAAGTGGTAAATAAGATGCTCACAATGAGCGAGATTGTTATTTTCTTCATGTCTGGTATGTATTAACTGTGTATTTGGGTTGTAAATATACATTATTATTATGACAAAATGATTGTTTGAGGCGTAAAAAATGTTGTAATCTGTTGCAAACGTTACCTTGTGGTGTTGTGTAGAATTGTTTCTAATAGATAGCGGAAAAAGTGTGGGTGAAAATAAAAGGTATTAAATAGGAAAAGTCGAATATTTTTCTTTAATTTGCAATCTTGATTTATGTGCAAAGGTGTGTCTATATGAAAAATAGAAGAGCCTGTAGAGCAAAAATAGAAGAGAAATAAAAATTGAATAATAGTATAAATGTCTAAAAATTAAACGCTTTTCGTATGAAGAGAAATTTGTTGACAGCAGGACTGATAGCGATGGCAATAGGCATGCCCATGCAAGCAGGCATCGTGAGAGGAACTGTAATCGATAGCGCAACAAAAGAGCCTGTACAAGGTGTTGTGGTATCGACTGCCGGCGGTAGTGTAGTTGCAATAACAGCTGCTGACGGAACGTATGTACTGCAAGGAGTAGAAGAAGGTAATGGAATGATAGCCTTCGATGGAGAGAACTATTCGTTGCAATCGGTAGATGTGACAGTGATGCAAACACCTACTACCGTAAATGTTGAGGTGACACCCGTTCAAGATGCACAAGAAATTGTGTCGGAGGGCTCGCAAGCGGCTCGTGAGGAGAATACCTTGCTCTTTGATGAGTCGATGCTTGAGGATGAAGGTGCAACATCGAGCCAATCGGTAGCCTATTTGTCGGGCTCGTCGGATGATGTGTTCTTGAGTTCGTCGAGCTATGTGTTCAGCCCGATGCGCTTCTCGATACGTGGTTATGACCAACGCGACCATGCCACTTATATCAACGGTATAGACTTTACCGACACCGAGCGTGGCCGCTTCAACTATTCGAGCCTTGGCGGATTGAATAATGCTACTCGTAACAAAGACATCGTGCATGGCTTGGACTTGACAGGATTTGGTTATGGCTCGCTCACGGGAGCAACGAATATCAATACCTTGGCAGCCGACTATGCCGCCGGCTCGCAAGTAGGATTGGCCTATACCAATCGTGCCTATAACTTGCGTGCACAAGCTACTTATGCCACCGGATTGATGAACAACGGATGGGCATTTACCGGTTCGGTAGTGTATCGCTGGGCCGACAAAGGTCGTGCCGAGGGTACATCGTATAACTCGTTGGCATATTTCATTGCCGCACAGAAGATATGGAACAACCATAGCCTTGCCTTGACAGCATGGAATAACCACACCGAGCGCGGACAGTCGAGTGCATCGACACAAGAGGTGTATGACTATCGCGGTATATACTACAACTCGTACTGGGGTTATCAAGATGGTAAGGTGCGTAACTCGCGAGTTGTGAAGACTATGGACCCCACCGTGTTGCTGAACTATATATGGGATATAGATAATGAGAGTAACTTGAAGATAGGTGCGGCTTATCATTATAATATGTATAGCAATAGTGCGTTGTCGTTCTATAATGCTCCCGACCCACGTCCCGATTATTATCGCAACTTGCCCGGTTTCCAATATACCAACCTCGGTGTAAACGGCCCGAATGATACAAGTGACCCCAACTATGGAAATGTGAACACCGAGTTGTATGATTTCTTGGATACACAATGGCGTGAAAATAACACCGATTATACACAAATCAACTGGGATGCCTTGTACCGTGCCAACTACATGAACAATGCTGCTACGCCCAATGCCAGCGCACACTACATGATAGAGCGTCGTCATAACGACTTGATGGAGGCAGCGATGAATGCGTTGTATACCAATCAGGTAAATGATAAGTTGAAATTGACCGCCGGTGTATCGGCTAAGTATGGCTTGGGTATGCACTACAAGACCGTTGATGACTTGTTGGGCGGAAATCAATGGATAGATATCGACCAATTTGCCGAGCGCGACTTTGCCAACAATGCTATAATTATACAAAACGACCTCGACAACCCCAATCGCGTAGTGAAAGTGGGTGATGTGTTTGGTTACAACTACAACATGCACGTAGTGAAGGGTTCGGCATTTATCGACAACTTCTGGAACACCCGTTTGTTTGACATCTACTATGCCGTAGCATTGAACTATACACAATTCCAACGTGAGGGTTTGATGCGTAACGGTCGTGCCGAGGTGATAGGTGCACAATCGAAGGGATTGGGTTTCTGTGCGTTCTTCATAGACCCCAGTATCAAGGCCGGCTTGACATGGAAAGCCGATGCACACAATCGCGTGTATGCCAACGTGTTGGCCGAGAGCCGTGCGCCACTGCCTTCATATAGCTATGTAGCCCCTCGTGTAAAGGATACCCTCATTCCCGGCTTGCAGTCGGAGAAGGTCTTGTCGTATGACGTGAACTGGGTGTTTAACTATCCCGGTGTGAAGGGTCGTGTGACATTGTTCCAAACCCACATGATAGACGGAACAGAGAGTACCGGTTACTATAATGATGAGTTCCGTACCTATGTGAACCATACGCTTACCGGTGTAGACCGCATCTTCCGCGGTATCGAGTTGGGTATTGATGTAGAGTTGGGTGCCGGATTCTCAATCGAAGCCGCAGCCAATATCGGAGACTATCGCTACACCGACGACTGTATAGGTGTGATGAGTGCCGAGAATGGTTGTAACCTCTTTACCGGTGAGTTGCCTACCGACCTGTCGGAGACAACCGATATCGTAGAGGAGGTATACACCAAGGGCTTGATGGTGTCGAATGGTCCTCAAATCGCCTCAAGTATCACACTCGACTACTTCCACTCGTCGATGTGGTTTGCCGACATTACCTTGTCGTACTATGACAAGAACTATCTTGACTTCTCGCCCGCCCGTCGTACCAAAATGAATATGGTGGGTGGTGTATATCCCGACAAGTTGGGTAATGACATGGTGTATGATGGTTATACCAAGGAGAGTTATCGCATATTGGGTAAGCAAGAGCGCCTGAAAGGTGGCTTCTTGTTGGATGCCTCGGTAGGTAAGGTGTTGTACTTCAACAACCGTGCCCAATCGTTGAACATCAACTTGAGCTTGAATAACTTGCTGAATAATACCAGCATGGTGACAGGTGGTTATCAACAATCACGTTTGAGTCGCGATACCAAAAGCTATGGCAAACCCATTCAAGCAGTTGATAAATTCCCCAACCGTTACTACTATGCGTGGGGCTTCAATATGTTCTTGAATGTAGCGTATAAGTTCTAATCGAGTGATACCTCAAAAAAAAACAGAAAACATTATGATACAGAAAAAATATATATGGGCAGCGTTAGCCGTGCTTGCGATGGGCGTGAGCAGTTGTGCCAAGTATGAGCCTGTTCCCGAGGATAAGGGTATATTGACAGAGGCCGAGGCCGATGCACTGACACCGACCGTGTCGATAGCCGAATTTAAGTCGACGTTTGACGTGATAGATTCGCTCTTCACAATCAACTATGTCGATACCGAGAGTGATATATATGTGCGCGGTAGAGTGATAACCACCGACGAGAGTGGTAACATCTACAAGTATCTGATTATACAAGATACCGAGACCGGCGATGCGTTGAAAGTGAGTGTCGATGCCGGTAGCTTGTCGGGTGCAATACCCATGGGACAAGAGATTGTTATCAATTGCAAAGGCCTTGTAGTGGGTCGCTATGCCAGTATGGCACAACTCGGTGTTGAGACATACAACACCTCGAAGAGCCGTATTGAGCCGGGTCGTATACCTTACGTTGAGTTCTTGTCGCGCGTGCATTATGTAGGTAAACCCGATGTGAGCAAGATATTGTGCGAGGAGATAACCATCAGCGAGTTGAACTCACGTATAGACGATAAAAGCCTATATGGTCGCTTGGTGCGCATCAATGATGTGCATTTTACCGGATTGGGCGATGAGGGCGAGAAACTAAAACCCGCCGAACAGATATTTGCCCCTTCGACCTATAATGGTACGTATAATGTGGGTTATCCGCAAGCACGCGAAATAGCCGATGCCAACAATAATAAGGCATATATCTCAACAAGCGAGTATGCCCGTTTTGCCGACTATAAGTTGCCCTCTACAACCATATGGGGCGATGTGGTGGCAATAGTAGGCTACTATAAAGACAAGGCCGACCGAGCCGGAGAGTTGCAATTGACAATACGCACACTCAATGATCTTGACGGCTTCTTTATCGCCGAGGAGTAATAAAAAGAGAGAGTAAACACAATAACCAATTAAATAAAAATGAAGATGAAAAAATTAGGATTATTCATGATGTTTGCAGCAGCCATGTTATTGGGTGCGTGCAACAATTTGGGTGACGACTGGGATGACAAGTTCGGTGATGATGATGACAACACCGGCGGTAATACCGGTACAGAGCAGTTAGACCCTGCCGGTTCGGGAACAGAAGCCGATCCTTATAACGTGATAAAAGCCCTCACCGTGCAAGACGGCTCGATGGCATGGGTAAAAGGTTATATTGTAGGTCAAGTAGCAGGCTCAAGCATTAGCGAGGAGTCGCAATTTGATGCACCCTTTACCGGAGCAGTGTATGATGACGGTACAGTAGCTACTGCCGGTACAAACATACTTATTGCAGCCAAAGCTGACGAAAAGAGCATCTCGGCTTGCTTGGTGGTACAATTGCCTAAGGGCGATGTTCGTACAACCCTTGAGCTTGTAAACAACCCTGATAACGATGGCAAGCCCGTAGAGTTGTATGGTAAGTTGACTAAATACTTCGGTGTAGCCGGTATGAAAGAGACCGCAGCAGCCAAGTTTGACGGTACAACTATCGGTCAAGTACCCGAAGGTCCTACTACACCTCCTGCCAATGCAGAGGGTGATGGCTCGGAGAACAATCCTTATAATATAGCCGCTGCCACAGCCAACCAAAACGGAGCATTGGCATGGGTGAAAGGTTTCATCGTAGGTCATGTGGCCGGCTCAAGCATCAGCAGCGAGTCGCAATTTGACGCTCCCTTTACCGGCTCGGTATATGACGATGGTACAGTAGCCACACAAGGTACTAACATCCTTATTGCAGCAACAGCTACCGAGAATAATCCCTCGGCATGCTTTGTAGTACAATTGCCTAAGGGCGATATTCGCACAGCGCTCGACGTGTTGGCACATCCCGAGATTGACGGTAAGGAGGTAGTTGTGTATGGTAAGTTGACTAAATACTTTGGCGTAGCCGGTATGAAAGAGACATCGGCTGCCAAGCTCGACGGCCAAACAATAGGTGAAGGTGGTAATACTGATCCCGATACTCCCGTAAATCCTGAAGTAGGTGAGGGTAACGGTACTAAGGAATCACCTTACAATGTATCGGCAGTAATCAGCTTGAACAACAGCGGTGCAAAGGCATGGGTAAAGGCATATATCGTAGGTCAAATAAACGGTAAGAGCATCAGCAACGTAGAGTGGGAAGCACCCTTCGGTGTAGCCGACGGCTCGACACAAGGTACTAATGTTGTTATTGCCGACAATGTAGACGATAAAGAGAATATAGTACCTGTACAACTTCCTGCAGGAGCAGTTCGCAATGCATTGAGCTTGCCCGATCACCCCGAAATGGATGGAAAAGAGGTGTTGCTCTATGGTGAGTTGGTAAAATACTACGGTGCATGCGGTATTAAGAATACTACATGTGCTATTGTAGATGGTACAGTGTATGGTATAGAGCCTGTTGATGCCGAAGGTGCAATACTTGAGATACCCTTTACAGCCGGTTTGGGCGATTTCGTGACTTATAGTGTATTGGGCGACCAAGCATGGCAGTCGGATAAGACTTATGGTGCAAAGATGTCGGGTTATGCCGATGGCGCAAGTCATGCCAATGAGGACTGGCTCATCTCACCCGCACTCAACCTCAGCGGTAAGAGTAGCGTGACCATTACTTATGAGCATGCCATCAACAAGGGTGACTTGAATAACCTCACAACCAACCACACCATGTGGGTGAGCGATAACTATAGCGACGGTGATCCCACAGCAGCAACATGGGAGCAAGTAGAAATTACTACTTATCCCGATGGAAAGAGCTGGACTTACGTATCGTCGGGCGATATCGTAATACCTGCAGCGTACTTGAAGGATAATGTACGTTTTGCATTTAAATATCTCTGTAGCGATGCCGAGTCGGCAACATGGGAGGTAAGAAATCTTGTTGTTAAGTAATAGACGATAAGCATGATAAGAGTGCGTCATCCGAGTAGGGTGGCGCATTTTTTTATTTGTTAAAATTGAGGTGTGATATTGTTAAAATTTTTCAAAATCGAGGCGCGGATTAAACGCAATTGAACTTTTGTAGTCATAAAGACAAACGCACAAAAGAGCGGAAATAAATTAAGTATAACAGATAAAAAACAAAAACGTATGAAAAAAGTATTTGTAATTTTGATGGCCGTGTGTGCCATGTCGATGAGTTCAGTAGTGTATGCCCAAGAGCAATTCCCCGAGGCCAAACGCTTGGAAAGAAGAGAGATGAAAGAGCGTCAAATATCGATGATGAAGCAAGAGTTGAACCTCAGTGATGAACAGCTTGAGCAAATAAAAGCTGCCAAGGAGGAGTTGGATGCATCGCGTCAAGGAAATCGAGAGAGCATGAAGGCTGCTCATGAGAAATATCGTAACACAATAGATAAGGTGCTTACTCCCGATCAAAAGGTGAAATTTGATGCAATGAAGAAGAAACATCATGGTAAGAAGGAGTTTCGTCCTCAAGTACGTCCTATCTCGCGTGATGGCGCTTGCCATGAGATGAAGTGCGACCACAAGCACATGAAAGATTGCCAAAAGGATTGCCAAAAAGAGTGCGATAAAAAACAAGATTGCGCCAAGATGAAGGGTGAGTGCAAGGATTGTGACTCATGCGACAAGCAAAAGGGCGAATGTGACAAGGCTAAAGCCTGTGACAAAACTCAAAAATGCAATAAGGCAGAAAAGTGTGACAAAGCACAAAAATGCGATAAAAAGAATGAGTGTACTAAGAAGTAATATTGGTTGAAAATGCAGCAAGCGAGAAGCACCGAGTTGAGTGCTTCTCGCTTTTTTTATGTGTGGTTGTTAGGGGGGGTGAAAAGGTTGCTACGGAGTGGTGTTGCAACCGGAAGGCCTAAAAGGACCATAAGGCCGTGGAGATGAAAAGGGGTATTAATAATTAAAATCTTTTGATTTCTTGCTTAATAGATAAAATTATTTATATCTTTGCACTATCGTAATATCTGTTACGGTAATGTGCGTTACGATAAAAAATACCGAGTATGAGATTTTTTGATAGAGAAGCAGAATTTGAAAAGCTAAGAGAAATTGAAGATATTTCTCACGAGGTAGCTCAGTTTACCATTATTACCGGAAGGCGTCGTATTGGTAAGACAGAGATGGTTAAGAAGTTTTATGAAAACAAAACCATTCTCTACTTCTTTGTTGCCCGTAAGGCTGAAGCCGATTTGTGTGATATCTTCATTGATGAGATTCGTACAAAACTCAATATCCCGATGCTTGATGCGAAGGGGATGACATTTGCTGCAATCTTTAAGTATATCATGGAGCTGTCGCTAACCCGGCATATCACTCTCTTTATTGATGAGTTCCAAGACTTCTACAGGGTAAATTCCTCTATCTATTCAGATATGCAGAATATCTGGGACAGCTACAAGAGTAAGGCTCATATCAACCTTATTGTAGCTGGCTCGGTGAATACCTTGATGAATAAGATATTCAAGGATAAGAAACAACCATTATTTGGCAGACAGACCGACACTATTCATGTTAGACCTTTCAGGCCATCAGTCTTAAAGGAGATAATGGCAGAATATTGCCCCGGTTACAAGAAGTCCGACTTGTTGGCACTCTATGCCTTGACCGGAGGAGTGGCTAAATATGTTGAGTTACTCATCGATAGGAAGAAGTTTACCGAGAAGAAGATGCTCGATATGTTCTTTGAGCGAGACTCCTATTTCTTGCCCGAGGGTAAAAATATGCTTGTTGATGAATTTGGCAAAGACTACGGTATATACTTCTCAATATTGACCCTGATAGCGCAAGGTAGAAATACGCGCTCGGAGTTGGAGAATGCACTCAATATAAAAGAGTTGTCGGGCTACTTGAAAAACCTAAGCGAGGAGTATGGCTTGATAAGTAAGATGCAACCTATCTACGAAAAGTCAAACAATAAGAATGTCCATTATTCGATTAACGACCAGTTCTTGAAATTCTGGTTCCGCTTTATATACAAATATACACACATCATCGAGGCCGGTGGTAATGACAGATTGAGAACGATAGTCGAGCGTGACTTTTCGACATTCAGCGGGAAGTCTCTCGAAAGCTACTTTATTGAAGAGTTGAAAGAGTCGGGCGAATATACACATATTGGATATTGGCATGACCGCAAGGGTGAAAATGAAATAGATATAGTTGCCGAAGATGAATTGGAAAACAAGATAGAATTCATCGAAGTTAAACGTCAAGAAAAGAACTTTGACGAAGCGGTATTAAGAGCCAAATCGGTGTTGTTCTTCAAAGCAGTTGGTACATTCAAGGACTATGAGTTTATTTATAGAGGACTCTCAATAGAGGATATGTAGTCAAATTAATCAACATACTGACTGATACAACAAGAGGGTGTCTCAAAAAACGAGGTATCCTCTTGCTGTATCTATTACTTGTGGTGTGAAAGTGTTGATAATGTGGGTTTTAACTACTTTGTGCAATGTTGACCTATATAATAAGCTAACGCGATATAAATTATATTGCGCCAATGGCGTCTTGGTCGCCGGCCAGGGCGATGTAGAGATTGTCGGGGTGTAGGTGTGTGCGAGCCACGCGCATGAGGTCGTCGGCCGTAGCGGTGCGGATAATTTCGTCCTCCATGTTGAAGTAGTCGAGAGGAGTGTCGGCAATGATAGACGATACGAAATAATCGCTCATCGAGAAAGGGCTGTCCAAAGCCCTTGCACGTCGACCTTGCAGGTAGTTGCGGGCTGTTTCGAGTTCGTCATGCGGAACGGGCGTATTGCATAGCTTGAGCATCTCGTTGCGCACCTCATCGATAAGAAGGTGGGTGTATTCGGTACCTGTCTCGGTAACAATGGTGAAGTATGCCCCGTCGCGCATAGAGACGATGTGTGACGAAATGCCGTAGGTGTAACCTTTCTCTTCGCGAATGTTGGTCATGAGACGACTACCGAAGTATCCTCCGAGAACGAGGTTGAGCATGGTGAGTAGGGGGTAATCGGGGTGCTTAGTTCCTATAACGGGAAGTCCCATGCGCAAGCCAGACTGCAATGCAGCCGGTCGGTGTATGATAGATGTATGTACCTTCTCGGGCGCAATGGGGGCAACCACTGCGGGAGTGGTGACAGCGGGTGTGAGCGAGTCGAAGTGTCGATGCACAAGTTCCAAAACACTATCGGTGATGCGACCCGACAACAGAATGCGTATGCCGGTGTTGCGGTAATAGTTGTGATGATAAAGGCGGATGTCGTCGAGGGTAACAGCCTCTAAGTCCTGTGCCGATGTGGTGCGGGCATAGGGGTGCGAAGCTCCAAAAATGAGGCTGTTGAAAGCCTCTGCAGCGAGGAAACTAACCTTCTGACGATTGATTTCGAGTTGTTGTATGCGTTGTTGCTTGAGTACATCGAAGGGTTTTTGAGGCAACGAAGGCTCGGTAATCATCTGTGCGATGATGGGTAAAACCTTGTCGAGATTGCGGTTGAGTGAAAATAGCGAAATGGCACTGTAGTGTTGTGTAGTGCCGGTCTGTATCCACGCACCGTAGTAGTCGAGGTGCTCGGCAATGGCCTCGGCATCCATGCCGGGGATACCTTTGCGGAGCATGGGGCCTGTCATGTCGGCAATGGCGGGCATCTTACCGGCATATCGACCACCGTCGAAAAGAATATCAAAGCGACAAACCTCTTGATCGCCTTTGTCAATGATGTATAGCTCGATGCCGTTGTCGAGGCGTCGGATGCAGGGTTGGGGCATGGTGAGAGCACCAAAGGGCGTAACGGGAGGTTGCTGTGTGCGATCGAGTGTCATATTATCGTGTTGCTTTACAATCTTATTGAATGTGTGATGTAACGTATAGTTGATTGTTCTCGTGGCGGTGGATGTGTACCGGTGTATTGGCTTCGATGTACTGTCCGTGAAGAGAAACAGCATCGTATATGTCGCCATTTACCTTAACCTTGCCCGACGGAGCCATGCGTGTGATGGTAATGCCTTCTTGTCCTACGAGCGAGCTTGCAGCGGTGTCAACTCCTACATAACCGTCGCTGTTCTTCTGCTCGGCGTGCAGTGCAAAACGGTATAGCATACCCTTAGCACCGATGCGATGCGATAAGAAAATGAGCAGGAGCACGGCAATGACAAGACCTGCCAAGACGGTGAGTATGCTGCGCGAAACATCTAAGCCTGAAACAAATGTAAAGTCGAAAACAATGTTGTTGATAGCCGCCAGGATGAGAGCGCCCAATATGACAACTGCACCCGAAATGCCGGCAACACCAAAGCCCGGGATGACGAAGAATTCGATAATAAGCAGGATGATGCCGACAACAAATGCCAACAGCTCCCAGCTCTCGGCTGTACCGCTGATGAAAAGCGGAAGGAAATAGAGGACTGCCGCAATCGCAGCAACGGCCGAGGGGAGGCCAATACCGGGAGTCTTCAACTCAAAGAAGATACCACCGATGATGAGCGTAACCATGAGTGCCTGAAGGGCAGGATTGGTGAGGAAACCGGCTATCTTGTCGTACAGCGAGGGTGTGTATTGCTCGATGGAGTATTGTTCGATAGCGAGGTAGTCGGTAATCATCTGCTCGACACTCTCCACCACGCCTTCGCAGTAGCCGTTGTCAAGTGCCTCGTTGGCCGTAAAGGTAAGAATTTGTCCCGAGTCGGATAGTTGAGGAATAACAACCCGCTCGTCGACCATCGCCTCGGCAATAATGGGGTTGCGACGCCAAGCAATGATGGTGTCGCCCTGTTGGGTAATCGTTGTGTCGGAGCCTTGAGCCTGAGCTGTGGCACGCATCGTAGCACGCATGTACGACTGATACTTGTCGGGCATGGCTTCGCCCGTTTCGTTTACTACGGTAGCCGCACCCATTCGGGCTCCACGCTGCATGTATATGCTGTCGCAAGCCAAGGCAATGAGCGCACCTGCCGAAGCTGCATTGTTCTCAATATAGGCATATACCGGAATGGACGCATTGAGGATGAGCGTGCGCATAGAGTCGGCGTGCAGTACCAATCCACCATAGGTGTTGAGGTGCAGGATAACGGCATCGGACTCGCTGTCGTAGGCCTGTTGCATACCGTCTTGCAGGTAACGCCAAGTGGTAGAGCCTATGTCTTGGTGAATGTCGATGCGATAGAGTTGTGTAGTATCGTTGGCAAGCAACGAGAGCGTGCACAGAAGGAGTGCTACAAGGGTGGTGTATAGTCTATTCATTGTGTAGGAAATAAATATAGATACAAATATAGTGTATTTGGGGGATTTATGGTAGATGTTGGCCCATAATTATGAAAATGAATGTAGTTGAACAAAAATAGAGTTAATGAATGTGAAACGAAGCGTTGCTGAAGAACTTTTATGTCAGGACTTTGTTTAATGTCTGTGTTGCTTGTGGCACAAAGTGCCACGAGTGTAAACATAGCTCTGAAACAAACTTTATGTTCTATACTATGTGTAGAAACTGCCGTTACGTCTTCTTAGAGTGAGTTCAGTTGCCCTGTGACACAAATCTGTTCCTCCGACAGTGTGTATCAATAAAAAAGAAACCGTATGAACTCGCCTCAATTCCAAGAAAGGCTCCTCGACTTGCAGAGTAATCTGCTCAACTTTGCATATATGCTCACGTCCGACCGCGAAGAAGCGCATGACCTGTTGCAAGATACAACGCTGAAGGCTCTTGATAATGAAGATAAGTATATTGATAATGTCAACTTCAAAGGATGGGTGTTTACCATCATGCGCAATATCTTTATCAATAACTATCATAGGGTGGTGCGCAACCAGACGATAGTAGACCAAACGGAGGATTTATATCACCTTAATCTGCCACAAGAGTCAGGGTTTGATACGCCCGATGGGTCGTATACGGTGAAGGAGATAATGAAGGCCATCAATAGCTTCTCGGATGAGTATCGCATACCCTTTTCGATGCATATCGAGGGGTTTAAGTATCATGAGATAGCCGATAAGATGGACTTGCCGTTGGGAACGGTGAAGAGCCGGATATTCTTTGCCCGACAACGCTTGCAGATAATACTGAGAGATTATAAGTGATTATCGACGCCCCATGATGCGACAGATGTAGCCCGCCTTGTAGACGTTGAGGAGGGTGAGTGACGGATGGCTGCTGTTGAGGTTGTGAAGCAATAGCGGCTCGATAAGCGAAAAGAGTGCAGCGACGATACCGCTCATGTGATAGCGGTGCAACTTGTCGTACATACGCAACAACTTGACATGCGAGAGCAGAATGTCGTAATGTTCGCGCAAATTCTCGATACTGCGGCGGGTCTTGGATAGGAACTGCTCGTTGGTGTCGGGTACGTCGTGATATATGGGGTTGTCGATGTGCGTAATGGTGTAGCCCTTTTGTTGCAACTCCTTGCCAAAGAAGGTGTCTTCGTGCCCATAGCGAACAAACTGTTCGTTAAATCGTGTGTTCATAAAAGCCTTGCGCGAGATGAAGAAATTGAGTGTGCGGAACTCGCCATAGGGCTGTTGCATGCGCTTGTCGACTGACTGCGACTCGACCTTGCTGCCATATTTGTAACGAAGTGTACACTGAGGCGAGGGTGGTGTGGCGCGAAACATCAGTCCGCCACATACAACATCGGCTTTGTCGCGGTTGTTGATGTAACGAGTGATGAAATCGTCGCTGACCGGATAGACATCGGAGTCGAGAAACAGCAAATACTCATACCGAGCCTCGTCGGCAAGCAGGTTGCGGATGCGTGCAATGCCTACATTGTGAGGTAGCTGTACCAGACGACAATCGGGCAACTCGTTGATGACGGTGTTGGCCATGCGCAGTTCGTGGCGGGGAGAGGCGTCGTCCATGACAATAACCTCGGCCGTAATGCCCGAGGCAGTAATCTGTCGTTGCAACTCACGAGCCAGCGCTGTACAGTCGAAGTTGTATGTGGGTATGAGTATCGATAACATAACGATGCCAAAGTTACCATTTCGGCGTGGTATGAGCCGTGTGTGAGTCGAAAAAAAAACGTTGTTAATAAAATTTTGTTTTGCGTGTACCGAATTTTGCACACCTGTTGTAATATCTTTGCAGTGTGAGAGAAAAACAGTGCAGTGAATAGCCGTATTTTCTCGCAAATAAACATTATATTTGTATTTGATAAAAACGAACGAATATGAAAATAGGAGATAAAGCCCCCGAAATATTGGGTATAGCTGCCAATGGCAATGAGATAAAACTCTCGGACTATGCCGGAAAGAAAGTAGTACTATACTTCTACCCGAAAGATAATACCCCCGGATGTACAGCCGAGGCGTGCAGCCTTCGTGATGGATATGAGGAGTTGCGTGCAGCAGGATATGAAGTGATAGGTGTGAGCAAAGATAGTGCTGCATCGCATCGCAAATTTGCCGAGAAACACAACCTGCCCTTTACGCTGATAGCCGATACCGACTTGCAATTGAACGAAGCCTTCGGTGTGTGGCGTGAGAAAAAGATGTGTGGCAAGGTGAGCATGGGAACGGTGCGAACAACCTTTATTATAGACGAGAATGGCGTGGTAGCCGATATAATAGAGAAGGTGAAGACAGCCGACCACAGCAATCAAATATTGAATAACAAATAAAAACGCTATAACAATGAGTGAAGAGAACAAAACAGCACAAGGCCGCGTGCCGGTGTCGAGCGAGAAGTTGAAAGCCTTGCAGGCTGCAATGGATAAGATAGAGAAAAGTTATGGTCGTGGAGCTATCATGAAGATGGGCGATGACCAAATAGAAGAAATAGCAGTGATACCTACCGGCTCGATAGGATTGAACGCCGCATTGGGCGTGGGAGGTTATCCTCGCGGTCGAGTTATAGAGATATATGGCCCGGAGTCGTCGGGTAAGACAACATTGGCCATTCATGCCATAGCCGAAGCACAAAAGGCCGGTGGTATAGCCGCCATAATCGATGCCGAGCATGCCTTTGACCGCTTCTATGCCGAGAAGTTGGGTGTAGATGTAGAGAATCTGCTTATCTCGCAACCCGACAATGGAGAGCAAGCCCTTGAGATAGCCGACCAGCTCATCCGTTCGTCGGCGGTAGATATCGTTGTGATAGACTCGGTAGCCGCACTTACTCCCAAAGCAGAGATAGAGGGAGATATGGGTGACTCGAAGATGGGTTTGCAAGCACGCTTGATGTCGCAAGCCTTGCGTAAGCTCACAGCGACCATCAGCAAGACCAATACAACATGTATATTTATCAACCAATTGCGTGATAAATTGGGTGTTATGTTTGGTAATCCCGAGACAACAACCGGTGGTAATGCGTTGAAGTTCTATGCCTCGGTGCGCATCGATATACGTCGTATCTCGCAAATAAAAGATGGCGATGAAGTGATAGGCAACCAAACCCGCGTGAAGGTAGTGAAGAATAAAGTAGCACCTCCATTCCGTCGTGCCGAGTTTGACATCATGTTTGGTGTAGGTATCTCGAAAGCCGGTGAGATAATAGACATGGGTGTAGATAAGGGCATAATCAAGAAGAGTGGCTCGTGGTTTAGCTACGGAGAGACCAAGTTGGGTCAGGGTCGCGACATGGCCAAGAAATGTATAGCCGATAATCCTGAGTTGGCCGAGGAGTTGGAAGCACTTATCATGGAAGCGCTAAATAAACCCGCCGAGGCGTAAGTACTTGAATATTTCACAAGCAGGGCGGTGTCGGAGCAATAGTGACCGATACCGCCTTTTTAATACCCGTAAATAGTAGAAAAATAGATATTGTAACAGGATTGTAACATGTGTGTTATGGATTTGTCATAACAAAGATGTAAACTTGCATAGTTTAAAAAAGAAGTTCGAGTTTTAGATAAATAGTAACGAGGAGTATGCGATATCGCCTTGTTGAGAAAGGCTCGAAAGAGAAGAAGTTAATTGATAGATATGGTTTTTATATAGATGCTAAGGTTCTTAAGCATTAAGGAATGCAAATAAATGGTTAAGAATAAAGTTTGTAGAAATGCAGCAAAGGCTGTTGCTTGTGATGAGCAACAGCCTTTTTTTTTGTGAGGGGGGGTAGGGGCTGTTAGGGTCTTTAGGGTCTGTTAGGGTCTATTAGGGTCTGTTGGGGGAAAAGGCGAGACTGCCGAACTTTGTGGTTGGGCAGCCTCGTGGTGGAGTGGAGAACTACAATCTTATGTGTTGATGTATTCTCAAACTACAATCTTGTGTGTTGATGTGTTTCTTATCGTACTACAACCTTGTGTGTTGATGTGTTGTTGTCTTGTGTGATGGTTACGACATATACACCGCGAGCGGGTGCGGGGAGTTGCACGCCTGTTGAGTGAGATGTGTGCGATGCAACTTGTGTGCCGGCCATGTTGTAGAGGGTAATGTGTGCCGGTGCAGCAGATGACAATGCGATGTAGATATACTCATCGGCAGCGTAGCACGCAGTGTGTTGATTGTCGATGACGCTGTTGATGCCGGCTACGAGGTCCGACTCGTCGGCATTGACGATAGAACCATCGGTAGTGTCGATAATCATCGCTACAATCTTCACGTTGCCGGGGGTGAGGATGCTCTCGGGAAGGTCGAAGGTGTAAGAGTTGGTGTGTTCCTCACCGGCAATGAGTTGTGCGGGGACACTGTTTTCGATGCCTTGATAGTTGTCGTAGATGGCACGACCTACGTGGTTGAATACGAAGTCTTTAATAGTTGAGGGTTGATTTTCCCATCCGTTGAGTTCAACATCACCACCCGAGTAGCCGTTCTTTTGGTAATAGCCATTCTCATATACATTGTTCTCAACCACAGCAAATTCCAGACGGTATTGCAAGTCGTATTGGTCAATGGCGGCGCGAACTGTAGCGTCGAGTTTAACTTGGTTGTTTTCGTACACAATATTGCTGAGTACCACTTCGGTGGGGGTAACAGTGCTCAATTCCTCCAAGAAGTGAGTCTCCATACCGCCATTGGTAGTTACATATTTCTTCACGCCGTCTACTACTACTTCGGCCATGATAGTTGAAGTGGCGAGAGCTTTCTTGCGATTGACATAGGCCGAAGGAAGACCGCTGAAACCGAGTTTTTGGAAATAGTAGTCATCGGCCATGTAGTCTTGGTTGTGAACGGCGATACCTACGAATTGTTCGGGGTATTTTTCTTGAAGAATTTCCATAGCAACAATACCTACGGGGCAGAATGAGCACCACATACCGGTACCTTCTTCAATGACAACACGTTGTGCGGGCTTGAACTTGAAGGCAGTGGCGCTGCAGGCTTGTTCATTGTAATTAACGCCATTTACTACACCACCAAACGAGTATTGTACAGTCTCGCCATTGACAATGGGAATGGTAGTGGCAAAAGTGTGATTGTATACCTCGTACTTGTTGATGTTGACATTGGTGACAGTCTCGGTAAATACCTCATCGTTGTAACGGTAGAAGAGGGTCATATCGGTGATGGGTTCGTTGCTGTAAGAGGTAACAGCCAGACTTACATTGAAGGCCTCGGTGTCGTAAACGTAGTCGCCGGTAGTGTTTTCAATGTTGCAATTACCATAAGAACCTTCAACAAGGATGTTGTCGATACAGATGAAGTCGCCTTGAGCGCTGTTGTTGTGGAATGCAATATAGATGGTTTCGCCCTCATATTGAGAGAGGTCTATTTCGTGGTGCGACCATTCGCCGAGGGGCTCATTGTCGGTAGCGAATACAGGCTCTTGTGTAAAGTCGGCGGGATTGTTGCCGGTTGTAGAGACGAGCACACGGTATCCGGCTGATACTTTTTGTTGGCTCTTGAGCGATTGCGAATCCCAAGCGAGTGTAGCATCGTTTCCGCGCACCCAAATGGCGGGAGTTATGAGCCAATCGTCGGATGGCTTAAGCTCGATACCTTCAATCTCTTTGTAACGGCAGGCCGAAGCGGCAAAGTAGTTGCTTGTGCCCAACTCCTTCTTACGTGCCCAAGCCTCACCTTGCTTAATACCGCCTTGCACCATAGTGTAGTGTAGGGTTTGCTCGTCGAGGTCGTAAGTTGAGTAGTCGGCGGGAATACCGTCGGAGAAGTCGCAAGAGTGATATGTAATGTAATCTTGCTCCTGAGCCGAAGATGTGAAAGAGAAAAGCGTTGTGGGGAGTAGCAATCCTATGCCGAGTAGAAAATTTTTCATAAGACTATAATTGAATATGTGTGTAAAACCAAAAGCAGACAGCTACTGTAGTGTTGTTGTCTGCTTTTGGTGTATTTAGTGAATAGTTATTTTATGATAAACTTGCCGCTTATAATATCGTTATTGATATTGGCTTGATATATATATATACCCTCTTGCAAGTTGTTTAGGTCTATTTCTTGGCAGTTGTTTGCACTGTATACCAATGAGCCGTTGATGTTGTATATTGTAACGTTGGCCGAGTCATTGAGGTATAGCGTATTGTTGTGAACGTAAACGTTGTTGTTGTGAATTGTAGTGTTAACCGAGGCTTTCAACATGCTCTTATCGTATCGATATATACCGCCTTCGTTGGGTTCGTTCCAAGGCTCGTCATAAAGGGCGATATATACATATTGGTCGTCGCTATCGATAACGAGGGGCGATTTATAGTACTTCGTGTCGTTGCTTACGTAATAGGGGATGCCATCAGAGAATGTGTCCCAAGTTTGTCCGAAGTCGTTTGTGAAGTAAAGACCACCTTGTTGAAGTGCCACGATGATGGTGTTGTCGAAGCAGTGCATTGCGCGCACATTGTTATCAATCATACCCTCGGGACGGGGAACTTCACCCCAAGAAGAGCCACCGTCTTCGGTGTACTCGAGGAAGGGAACTTTGTCGGTGTAGTTGGTGATAGCTCTACCGCAAATGAGTTTGTTTTGGTAAGTTGTTGTTACGCCCATGAAGTTGCTGTCGCTGCGGAGCAACTCCCATGTGTAGTTTTCTTCGTTGAGGCGATAGACGAAGAATGCGCCAAAGAGGAGTAGTTGGCCATTGTTTTGGTCAAATTTGTAGAACGAGTCGATAGCAGGTCCGTACTCGGTTTCGTACATGAGCGATTGACGGTCGGTCATAGTCCATGTTTCGCCAAAGTCTTCGCTGTACATAGCACCACCACCATTCATGTCGGCGATGAAGAGCTTGTCCTTGAAGTATGTAATGGCATAAGCCATGTCGCCTTCGGCAGCACCTTCAGAGATGTACTCCGATAGGATGTAACTGTAATTGAGAACCTCCCAAGTCACGCCGTTGTCTTTTGAGCGAGCAAGGCTGCTATACTCGCCCGATGCAATAATGTATTCGCCGGCTTGAATCATGGTGTTGTAGGCGTAGTCCTCAACCTCGGCTTTAATCCAAGTTGCGCCTTTGTCTTGCGAGTAGTATATACCGCCAGAGTAGTCAAATTGGAAGTCAGACGAAATGAGATTGCCGTTGGGAGCAACCATAATGCATTGAGCAGCGGGGAGAGCTTGAATTTTTTCCCATTGAGCTGATGCTTGTTGTGTTGTAGCTGCAACAAATATTGTTGCGAGAAGTAAGAAGTATTTTTTCACCATATCTATAAGTATTTAAATTTATGCAAAAATATTAGCCATAGGATGTAAAAGCAAGAATAAAGTGTTAAAAAATGTAAAATACGGGTGCGTAGAGTGTTTTGTGGCAATATTGACCGATATAATATGGGGGGATATGAATAGTTTATGATTTATCTCAACATCTTCCTACAGTTGCGTAGTTGTAGGACTTATCAGTAAACCCTCTAAAAGGCGTGCGGAGATAGCATAAGAGGCGATTGCAAATAAAGACGAATGCACCGACTGTAGAGCCGATGCATTCTTGAAAAAAATATATGATAAAGGCGTTTTTATTATTTATTGTCCGCTTTGGGAGTTGACGGTTTGGCGATGTTTTCGCGCATAGCGGTATCGGCCTCGATATTTTTCATTTTATAGTAGTCCATGATACCAAGGTTGCCGTTGCGGAATGCCTCAGCCATTGCACGCGGAACTTCGGCCTCAGCCTCGATAACTTTGGCTTTGGCTTCTTGAGCCTTGGCTTTCATCTCTTGTTCGAGGGCGATAGCCATCGCGCGACGCTCTTCGGCCTTGGCTTGAGCGATGTTCTTGTCGGCTTGAGCTTGGTCGATTTGCAATGTAGCACCGATGTTCTTACCTATATCGATATCGGCGATGTCGATAGAGAGAATTTCGAATGCAGTACCCGAGTCGAGACCCTTGCGCAAAACAAGTTTAGAGATAGAGTCGGGATTTTCCAACACCTCTTTGTGAGAAATGCTTGAACCGATAGATGAAACGATACCTTCGCCTACGCGAGCCAAAATGGTGTCTTCGCCTGCACCACCCACCAATTGACGGATGTTGGCACGTACGGTAACACGAGCTTTGGCAATGAGCTGGATACCGTCTTTGGCAACAGCTGTAACGGGAGGAGTGTCGATAACCTTGGGGTTAACCGACATTTGCACCGCTTCGTAAACGTTACGACCAGCCAAGTCGATAGCCGAAGCCATCTTGAAGTCCAACTCGATGTTGGCCTTTGCTGCCGATACAAGTGCATGAACAACGCGCTCAACGTGACCACCTGCAAGGTAGTGCGCCTCAAGTTCGTCGCGAGTAATGGTGCTAAGACCAGCCTTGTGTGCCTCAATCATACCGCTGACAATAACTTGTGGCGGTACTTTACGAATGCGCATCAAGAAGAGTTGCAAGAGCGAGATATTCACGCCCGATACACGTGCCGACAGCCACAAAAGGAAGGGCACGAAATAGAAGAACAGAGCTATCAAGACGATAACTGCCGCCAATAGTAAAATTGTAATTACTTCCATGATGTATTGTTTTAAAAATTAATGTTTCTAAAGAGTTATGCTTGTTGCTTAGGCTCGACAAATATGGTGGTACGTTCAATCTTGGTAACGACTACCGGAGTATTCTCCTCGATAAAGTCAAGAGCCCGGGCTTCGGCTGTTGTGTTGCCAATGAGTACGCGCCCCATAGGGTTGAGTCGCGAGAGTGTAGTGCCTACGTCGCCCACTTGAATGGTGCTATCGACCTCGGTAGGAGCAGTGGCATCGATATTGGTGTGCAACGACATGCGGTCGAGGGTGCGAGAGCGCATGAAATACCATATAATAAGTATGGTGAGCAATATGGCAATTGTTAGTGCAACCATACCCACTACCATGCCCATGTGGGTAAATGCATAGTATAGCGCAACACCGTAGAATACAATAGAGAGAAATCCTGCAACGGAGAGTCCCGGAAGGAAAAACAACTCGAGGATGAGCAGGAATATAGCGATGGCTAAAAGTACTACAATGATAATGCTGTCGAGTAACATAGGCCTTAGGTTTTATTCGATGTTGATATCCAAGAAGTTGAGCTCGGCACGGCGGGCACGATTCTCGTAGATTAATGGCGACTCGTTGTTGTTGAGTATCTCTTGCTCGAGGTTGAGAATGGTGTTGCTCAGTTGGGCCTTCTCGGATGAGTTGGCGCGAGCATATTGTTGTCGTAGAGCGTTCAATTGAGCCTTGCGGTTGTCGATTTTTTGTTGCAGAGCGCGAGCTTGTTCATAGTATTGTCGAGCTTCGGAATTCTTGAAGTTGCTCATTTGTGTATAAACCAAACCGTCGCAAAGTACAAAGTAGAACTCTTGACGAGTTAATTTGCTCATATTTGGTGAAATAGAAGCAATTTTTTCGAGCAGGGTAGAGTAGTCGGCATCTTCGACCCAAGTATCGGCGATAGAGGAAAGTTTAGCTAAAGCGGGCAACTTTTCGTTGTCGGAGCTGTAAACTTCCTTGGACTCGTTGGGGATGAAAATGTATAGAGTGAGCATGCCGGGGATGTGGTTGCGGTCGGTAATGAACCAACCTGCACCCGTGTGCTCGTCGATAGCCATCATGAAGTCGTTGTCGAACGAGTTGAATGGCATACCAAGGTTTTGGGGTAACATATAATCGCCACGCTCCGAGTTGAACATGGTAATAAACAGGTCGTATCCGCCCAGACTGTTGCTACCATCTTGGGCAAAGTATAGTGTTGGTCCGTCGCTGAGCAGGTAGGGGTAGTTCTGATTGTCGTCGGTGTTGATATTGTCGGAAATAGAATGGAGCGGACTCCAATCGGACCCGACAAGGTTATTTGATACACATAGGTCGTAGTTGTCGTCAATACGGTGTCCCATGTAGATGGCATCGGCTCGTTGGGGTATGTAGGCAATGGCGTTGCTGTTGGCTTGCAGTGCTTCGGGAAGAGAGTTGAAATCGACTAAACGACCGGCCTCGGGCGACAAACGATAGTGCTTGATAAAGTCGAGCGAGTCGATGGCAATGCTGTCGATGACTTGTACACACTCGACACCACGCATCATCTTTTGTCCCATCTTGGCCATTGCAATGCGCTTGTCAATGTCCTCGATAGGATTTTTCTTGTCTTTCTTGATAAAGGTAAGATAGGCATTGTAGGCATCGATAGCCTCCTCAAAACGGTATAGAGCCATATATACCTCGGCCAAGTAGTAGTTGGATAGAGTAACTTTGCGTTCGACGCCTTGTTTTAGGTATTTTATGGCGTCTTCATACTGTCGCATGTGGTAGAGGCACACACCATACCAATGGTTGTACGAGCCGTGTTTGGGTTTCTTCTTCAGCTCGGCCTTAAAGGTAGGAGCCGCCTTCTCGTATTGACCGGCTTTGTACAATTCGCGAGCTTCGTCGAGCGAGTATATCTCGGCTTGTGCAGTCGTGTAGCTACCCATGGCTACAAGGCTTATAATAATGGTATATAAAAGTTGACGCATAGGTTGTGACATTAACTTGTTCTTTGCAGTCTACGCAAAGATAGTAAGTTTTTTGTAAAAACCACCTATAATAACTTATTTTAGGATATAATTTGTGGTAGAAAGTTCTTCTCGAAATTGCGCATATCATCGACCGAAGCAAAAGCCTCACGCGAGAGGTAGAAGTACGTGTTGTTTCCGGTGAAGATATAGAAGGCTTTGTTGTCTATCTCGATGCGTTGTACATCCTTCCAATAGAGGATGTTGCGTGTCTGCTCGTTGTAAATACAGTCGATGCCTTGGGGGTGAATGATGACGCTCTTTTCGACGACCGAGAAGAAGGCTTCGGGGCGTAGGGCATAGTTGTAGTAGAAGATGAATAGTATCAAGGGCAAGATGATGAAGATGAACATGAGCAGTATGATGCCAAATCGGAGGTCGAAACAGGTAGCACCGATGAGTAAAGCGAGGGAGAGAATGGTGAGGCTGAGCCAGCGCACGAGCATGCGACGCAATATGACGGTGAAATATCGCGATGAAGATATGCGAAAGGGTAGTGTCTGGAACAGTGCTTGAGGTGAGTCCATTATCGGGTAGAACAAATCCAAATGCCGTTGACGGGCAGTTGCGATTGAGCTGTAATTTCGTCGAGACGGCTCTGAGCCTGTTGCATGGTGTTGTAACCCTCTATGTACAAGCGATATCGTCCGTCACTCTCGTAGATGTTGATGCGCTCGGTAACACCCTGGGTGGCAAACTCGGCAATTTGTTTCTCAGCAAGTGTACGCGAGGGTAATGAGCCAATAACCAAGATGTATCGGGGCGTTTCGCCGACGGTGGCGCCGGTTGCGGGAGTGTCGTAGTGAGAAGGTGTGGAAACCATGTCGGTTGCTACCTCTACCGGTTCGTCAGGTACTATCTCTGTGACAGCCTCTTCGCTAAGAGCGGGAGTGTCGGTGTCGGGGGTGGCAGAATCGTTACTTGTCAAAATTTCGGCGGCAACCAATGCGGCATAGTCGTTGGAGGGTTGGAAATTATCGACCGGTGTAGAGATGAAAAGCATGAGTATGACGATGGCGGCAATAGAGGCAACGGCTTGAGCTGTGCGACGATACCAAGTAATCTTTACGGGTTGCTCGATGGTTGTTTCGATGCGTTCCTCCTCGGTGTCTAATGGCAAGAGGTCGGAGAGTAATGGCATAGCTATCGAGGGTAACAGAGTCAGGCTCTTGTTGACAATGGTAGAGGTAGCCTCGGTGAAGATAATGGCTCCATTGTCTTGGCTTGTGAAAGAGCCGATGTGTTCAATCGTAACACTGCCACCTTGTTGCAAGGTGTTGTGCCATAGTGCTACTTGCTTGTTGATGTGAGCTATAGCCTCCTCGTAGCTGCATTGCTCGGCTCTCATGATAGAGTGAGCCAAGAGGGCATCGTTGTGCGTCAATAGCGGGTTGAAGCTGAGCCAACGTCGGGGCGGGATAATCGTATTGTCGGCATTGAAAAGAGCATGGCTGTGTTGTACAACAAGTGCACCCCATCCGGGCACGACTACACAATCGTGCTGAGTGAGCAGATACTCTATATGTAACGACATACTATTCATCACTACAAAGGTAGGGCTATTTGGGCAAGTTTGCAAGGAATATTTACAAAAATTATTACTTTGTGATTTCTTCGATAAGGTTGTCGCAGGTAGTAGGGTTGTAGCCCAGACTGCGTGCATGCTCAACATCGCGCACAGCATCGGCATACTCATATCGAGCTATCTTGCTGTAGGCGCGCAAGATGTATACAAAGGGGTCGTCGGGGGCCAATTGTATGGCCTGCTCGATGTCCTTGTCGGCGGCAGCCGTTTTGCCCCAAAGGATATATGTCTCGGCACGACCAATATATAGATTGGCTACGTCGGGGTTGTCGCGAATGACTTGGTTGTACATCTCAATGGCTTCGTTGTAATAACCTTGAGCCTTGAAGAACGTGGCAAATCCCATGCGAGCCTTGCTGCTGTTAGGGTTGTTGCTCAACATGTATTCGAGGTCTTTGCGACAAGCAACGGTATCGCCCATCTGCATATAAATAAGTGCGCGGTTGTAAAGCGCATCCTCGTCACTGTCGTCGAGAATAATGAGGTGGCTGTAATCGGCACAAGCGAGGTCGAGGCTGTCCATCTCGGCATACAGTGCGGCACGGTTGCGCAACAGCGTAGTGGAGCGTGGTGTCATAAAAAGAGCCATCGAATAGGTGTCGAGCGCCTCTTGATACTTGCCACAATAGCGTTGTACGGTGCCGAGGTTGGATAGTAGGAGAGAATTTTGGGCATTGGCAGGCTCGGCGCGTAGAGCGTTGAGGAGCGCATTTTCGGCTTTGAGCCATTCGCCTTGTTCGATGTAAATATCGGCACTGTCGACCCATTGGAAGTATGTGTCGGCATGCGCAAACAATGCCATGAGGCATAGTAGGAGTGAGGCAATAAAGTGTTTCATATCGCGAAGATACAACAAAACCGCACATCAAGGTGCGGCTTTGACATTATTTAATTGTGTGGAGGTGTTGCGGGGCATTACGAAGGCATGGCGCCGGGAAAACCCATAGGTTGCATCTTGTAGCCCAAACGTTCCAATTCCAATGCGGCACCGATGCGATACATAGCGCGACAGGCTCTCACGAAGATGTGGAATGCCATGGGGCTTTGAGGCTCAACCTCTTCGTGACGGATGAGGTCGACGGTGAGTTCACCACAACGGCGTGTCATATCCTCGATGTTGCGGGTACGATCGTCGGTGAGAGGTATGCCCAGAATATCGGCAACGATGTGCTCGTCCATATCGTCAAATCCGCGTGAGCCGTAGAGTTCCTTGTAAGAGAGAGATGAAGTGTGTGCCCAATCGGTGTCCCAACCGTTGGCGATGGCCATGCCCATGTAAGCCGCCCACGCTACCGATACGGTGGGGTAGTCGCGCACTTGCTCGATAGCATCGGCCAGATACTCGGGGCCGAGTAGTTGCCACATGCTGTCAACGTCTTCGGAAGAAGGCAAGACATTGTTCAACTTGCCGTAGGAGCGACACATGCGCACCAACTTGTCAATCAAAGATAGCTCGAAATTATCTAAATATTCGGTATGTTCCATAGCGATAAAATAATTGTGATGCAAAAGTAGGTATTTTTATTGATATCACCATGCGATTGAATTGTAAAGCGATGAGAAGAGTGTATCGTGAAAGTAATATTATTTATGTGTAGGCATGACTTGTGCGGTCGGATAAATATTGTTACTTTTGCATACCAATAATGTGTAAATATGATAAAGAAACTATTATACTTTGCAATCATTATATGTGTGGCTTGTGGTGTAGTGTCGTGCGAACCTAAGCAAGACGAGCCACCCTTTGTGCCGGATAAGGATGCCAAGCACACAGCCCTTGTGTATATGATGGCCGATAATAACTTGGGTTATAGCTATCATTTCGACGCAACCAATATCGAGGCTATGTGTGAAGCCTTTATCGATAATGATATAAACGGCCGATTGATGATATTCTTGTCGCAACGTCGTTCGGACCCATATTTGTTGGAGATATTGAGCAATGATAAGCATCAGTGCTATATCGACACGCTTAAGGTGTATGAGGGATGCTTGTCGACCGATACGGCAACCTTGGGCATGGTGATGCGCGATGTGCGAGAGATATCGAAAACACCGAGTTACGGACTCTTTGTGTGGACGCATGCCACCGGTTGGTTGCCTCAATACCGTTTCTATAAAGGTAAGCGTCGAGAAGCTCCGGCATCGATAGGACTGGAGGGCAGGGAGCAATTGACGATGGATATAGACCTCTTTGCAGAGGCCTTAAAGCCCTATCGTCACGAATATATCATCTTCGACGCCTGCATGATGAGTTGTGTAGAGGTGGCCTACGAGTTGCGCGATGTGTGTGACCATATCATTGCTACACCTACCGAGACAATGGGAGCCGGATTTCCCTATTATGATATTGTTCCGCTGATATTTGCCGATACTATCGACTATGAAGAGGTATGTCGTAAGTACAGTGATGAGTATATCAACAATGTGGGTAATGAAGGAACGATAGCTCTTATAGAGACCCGTTACATGGAAGAGCTGGCAGAGGTGTGTGAGCGTATAGTGAGAGGTCGTGATGCCGATATAGCTGCGATAGACAGTCGACTGTTGCAGTACTACGACCGTATCAATCCGCATGTGTTTTATGACTTGTTGCATTATATGCAGCAGTTGGCCGATGAGGAACAATGTGCCGAGTTGGAACAAGTACTTGACAAAGCAGTGCCTTATAAAGAGGCCAGCCGTAAATTCTTAGGCATAACAATAGACCATTACAGCGGAGTGAGTAGTTATATACCCGGTGTGGCACAAGATGCCGTGGTAGAAGAGTACTATCGCACCTTGCAATGGTACAAGCGCGTGTATGAAAATATCGAATAATAAAAAATATAAACCATTTAAAAAAGTAAAGTTATGAATAATGTGCTTCTCCAAGTGAACAGTGATGTGATGGCTATAGCAGCCGACTCGACAGCTTCAGCCCCCGTGAGTATAGAACAAGCGGTAGAGGAAATATCGAAGGCCGACTTTAATGAGTTGTGGTCGCAACTTATGTCGAGTGCATTAGACTTGGGCTTGAAGATACTTGTAGCCCTGATTATATATTGGGTAGGAAAGACACTTATCAACCTGTTGTATAAGATAGTGAAGAAAGCACTCAACAAACGCAATGTGGACCCGTCGGTAAACTCGTTCTTGTTGAGCCTTGTAAGGGTGGTATTGATGTTTGTGCTTATTGTTACCATTATAGGTGTGCTGGGTATCAATACAAGTTCGTTTGTAGCTCTCTTTGCCTCGGCCGGTGTTGCCGTAGGTATGGCATTGAGTGGTACATTGCAAAACTTTGCCGGTGGTGTGATGATATTGTTGTTCAAGCCCTTCAAGGTAGGCGACTGGATTGATGCAGCCGGTGTGTCGGGTGGTGTGAAAGAGATACAAATATTCAATACATTGCTTACAACAGGCGATAACAAGATTATCATTGTGCCTAATGCCAAGTTGTCGAATGACATGGTGGTAAACTATAGCAAAGCCGGTACTCGTCGTGTCGACTGGACATTTACTATCTCGTATGGTGACGACTATGAAAAGGCCAAGGCCGTGCTTGCTCAATTTATGAGCGAAGACAAGCGCATCATGCAAGATCCGGCTCCCTTTATTGCACTCAATAACCTTGCCGACAGTGCTGTAGAGATAGTAGTACGTGCATGGGTAAATGGTGGTGACTATTGGGATGTATACTTCGGTATGAATGAGCGAGTATATAAAGAGTTTGGCAAGCATGGCTTGTCGTTCCCCTTCCCTCAAATGGATGTACATATTACCAAAGAGTAATGTAGCCTAAAAAAAAGAATAAGATACATAGATGATGAAACATAGCCGAGAAGAGAAACTTGCGGCATTTGGTCGCTTGCTTGATGTGCTGGATGAATTGCGAGAGAAGTGCCCGTGGGATCGTAAGCAGACCAACGAGAGCCTTCGCCCCAATACGATAGAGGAGACCTACGAGTTGTGTGAGGCCATTATCAATAGCGATAATGAGGCTATCAAGAAGGAGTTGGGCGATGTGCTGTTGCACGTAGTATTCTACTCGAAGATAGGCGAGGAGCAAGGATTGTATGATGTAGCAGAGGTGTGCAACGCCTTGTGCGATAAACTCATATTCCGTCATCCGCATGTCTTTGGCGATGTGAGTGTCGATGGTTCGCGACAAGTAGAACAAAATTGGGAGCAAATCAAGCTCAAGGAGAAAGGAGGCAACAAGACCGTGTTGGCGGGAGTGCCTTCGGGCTTGCCAGCCTTGGTAAAAGCCTTCAGAATACAAGAAAAGGCCTGTAACGTGGGCTTTGATTGGGAGCATCCCGAGCAAGTGTGGGAGAAGGTACGCGAGGAGTTTGACGAATTGCAACGTGAGATAGCAAGTGGCAATGCCGATGGCATGGAGGCCGAGATGGGCGACTTTATCTTCAGCCTTGTCAATGCTGCACGATTGTATAAAATCAATCCCGAAAATGCACTTGAACGCACCAACCAAAAGTTTATCCGTCGCTTTAACTATGTAGAACAAGGAGCCCTCCGAGAGGGAAAAAATCTCAAAGAGATGACATTGGCCGAAATGGATGCTCTGTGGGATGAAGCCAAATCGCAAGGATTGTAGAAGGTATGAAGGTGTGTATAGCCGAGAAACCCAGCGTAGCCAAGGATATAGCCGACATCTTGGGAGCACGCTCGCGTCGTGATGGTTATTATGAAGGTAATGACTATTGCGTGACGTGGGTGTATGGTCACTTGTGTGAACTGAAAGAGCCCCATGAGTATGACGAGCGATGGAAACGGTGGTCGCTCGGCTCATTGCCTATGATACCGCAACGATTTGGCATAAAACTCAAGGACGACAAAGGCGTTGAGAAGCAATTCAAAGTAATAGAACAACTTATCTCGCAAGCCGAGATGGTGATAAATTGTGGTGATGCCGGCCAAGAGGGAGAGTTGATACAACGTTGGGTAATGCAGAAGGCCGGGTGTAAGTGTCCGGTGCAACGCTTGTGGATATCGTCGCTTACCGAAGAGTCGATTCGAGAGGGCTTTGCTAACCTCAAGCCGCAGGATGAGTTTAACAGATTGTATCTGGCAGGTCTTACCCGAGCCATAGGCGACTGGCTGTTGGGCATGAATGCCACCCGACTGTATACGCTGCGTTATGGTCGCGACCGACAAGTGCTGTCGATAGGCCGTGTGCAGACACCCACGTTGGCGCTCATTGTTAATCGTCAACTTGAGATAGAGAATTTTATACCGCAACCCTACTGGGAGTTGAAGACAATATATCGCGATACAACCTTCTCGGTTACAAAAGGCAAATATGACAGCGTTGAGGAGGGTCAAAAGGCTCTTGCAACAATCGAAGGCAAGCCGCTTACCATAAACGACGTAACGACCAAGAATGGTAAAGAATCGGCGCCCCGACTCTTTGACTTGACAAGTTTGCAGGTAGAGTGTAACAAGAAATTTTCGTTCTCGGCAGAGGAGACATTGCAACTGATACAAGGGCTGTATGAGAAGAAAGTGACAACCTACCCACGTGTCGACACCACCTACTTGAGCGATGATATATATCCCAAGGTGAAGGGAATATTGGGTGCGTTGCACCAATATGAGTCCATAGTTACCCCGCTGTTGAAGCAAGAGAAGTTGCCCAAGAGCAAGAAGGTGTTTGACAACAGCAAAGTCACCGACCACCATGCCATCATCCCCACCAATGTAAAGGCCAATAACCTCACCGACCGCGAGCGACAAGTGTATGACCTTGTGGCGCGTAGGTTTATAGCCGCATTCTATCCCGATTGTCAAGTGGCCAATACCACAGTGATGGCAAGTGTAGAGGATGTGGAGTTTAAGGTGACAGGACGTCGGATACTTGCTCCCGGATGGCGCGTAGTATTCGGTAAAGAGGATGTGGGAGAGGAGTCGACCGAGGGTCAAATCTTGCCCGAATTTGTAGTAGGTGAGAGTGGCGCACATGAGCCGTCGCTCACCGAAAAGCAAACACAACCCCCCAAGCCCTATACCGAAGCAACACTGTTGCGAGCCATGGAGACTGCCGGCAAGAGTGTCGATGATGAGGTGTTGCGCGATGCCTTGAAAGAGAATGGTATAGGTCGTCCATCGACTCGTGCTGCCATTATAGAGATATTGTTTAAGCGTCGCTATATCCGCAAGGAGCGAAAGAGCCTGATAGCTACGCCTACCGGAGTGGAGCTTATACAAACCATACGCAACGAGTTGTTGAAGTCGGTAGAGCTTACCGGACAGTGGGAAAACAAATTGCGCCGTATAGAGCGCAATGAGTATGAGCCGGCCAATTTCCTCGACGAGCTGAAGGCGATGGTAAACTCGATAGTGAAAGATGTGCTGAGCGACAATACCGGTTCGGTGGCATCGACACCGCAAGAGGAGGAGGTAAAAAAGAGTCGTAAAAAGAGCCCGGTAAACAGCGAAGAGAAGAAACCTCGCAAGCCTCGCGAAAAGAAAAAAGAGGAGCCGAAAACCGAGCAACGCCCTGTTGCAGTAACTTGCCCCAAGTGTGGCAAAGGAGTGCTGATAAAGGGTAGAACGGCATATGGTTGCAGTGCATGGCAACAGGGGTGCGACTTCCGCCTGCCGTATGACACCTACGGCAGTGAACTGACACCCGAGCAGTTGCAACAAATAGTAGACAAGATGAAATAAATGGATATGAATACTATAAAAGAAGAGTGGTTTCCGGTGGTTGATGAGGCCGGCAATGTGGTAGGCAAAGCCACACGTCGCGAGTGCCACAGTGGCAGTATGCTGTTGCATCCGGTAGTGCATCTGCACATCTTCGACTCGCAGGGGCGGTTGTACTTGCAACGCCGGTCGATGAATAAAGATATACAACCCGGTAAGTGGGATACCGCAGTGGGCGGACATGTAGATTATGGTGAAACCATCGATGAGGCATTGCATCGCGAGGTACGAGAGGAGTTGGGTATTACGTCGTTTGAGCCTATACACAACTTTACCTATCACTTTCGGTCGCGTATAGAGCGCGAGTTGGTATATTCGTATCGCACTGAGTACGAGGGAGATATAAAGGTAGACCCTGTAGAGATAGACGAAGGCAAATATTGGGCCATAGAGGATGTAATATCGAATATAGGTCAAGGCGTGTTTACACCCAACTTTGAAGATGAGTTTGCCAAACTCCTGCCTTTATTGCGAAAGGATTAGAACTTTTTTTATAAAGTTTTGATATAATAATAGGGTAGTGGATGCATAGAGCGGTATCAATGTCAATTTATTTTGTTACTTTTGCAACATGATAACACCGATAATATCAGCCGAAAAAATAGAGAAGTTGCGTGAAGCCATATTGCTTCACAATAATATCGTCATAACCAGCCACGTATCGCCCGATGGTGATGCCATAGGCTCGTCGTTGGGACTGTATCATTTCTTGCGTAAACTCAACAAGCAAGTAACCGTGGTAATGCCCGATATGGTACCTCGCAACTTGCACTTCCTGTCGGGGATGCGTTATGTTGTTGTATACACCCAGCAACCCGAGAAGGCCTGTGATGTCATTGCCAAGGCCGATATGATATTCAGCCTCGACTACAATGCCTTGCATCGTATCGATAAGTTGTCGAGTGTGGTAGCCGAATCGAAAGCCTATAAGGTGCTAATAGACCACCACTTAGACCCCGAGCCCTTTTGTGACCTTACCATATCGCATCCTGAGATATCGTCGACATGCGAGTTGATATTTCGAGTAATATGGCAGATGGGTCACTATCGCATAATGGGTCGTAGTTCGGCCGAGGCTATCTATACAGGCATGATGACCGATACCGGCAACTTTACCTACAACTCCAATCAGCCCGAGATATACAATATCATAGCCCAATTGGTGAAAAAGCGCATAGACAAAGACCAAATATATACCCTCGCTTGTAATACACAGACAGCCAATAAATTGTTGCTCAACAGCTATGCTATATGCAACAAAATGGAGCTTTTCCCCGAGTATGGCGCCGCTATGATATACCTTACCCGCGAGGAGATGGCGAGCTACAATTTCCAAAAAGGCGATTGTGACGGCTTGGTAAATGTGCCATTGAGTATCAAGGGGATATACTTTTCGGTGTTTATACGCGAAGATAAGGAGTATATCAAGATATCGTTGCGTTCTCAAGGCGACTTTGCTGTCAATTCCATAGCTTCGGAGCACTTCGGTGGCGGAGGTCACATGAATGCAGCCGGAGGCGAGTTTTATGGCACACTTGAAGAGGCTATAGCCAAGTTCCGCGAGGTGTTGCCCCTATATTGTGAGAAGAAATAAAGAAAAATATAAAAAGATAGAAAATGAAAATAGGTAGAATATTCACCAAGTTGTGCAGTATAGTTGCACTGTTGTTGTGTTGTGCAGTAGTTACCTCATGCGACGACCAGAAGTCGTATGCCGAGTTGCTCGATGAGGAAACCGATGCTGTAGAAAAATTCCTTAAAACACAGAAAGTTGTAGAGAAGATACCTGCCGACTCGGTATTTGAAGTGGGCGAGGATGCTCCTTACTACAAACTCGATGAGGATGGTTATGTGTATATGCAAGTGTTGATGAATGGCGAGGATGGAAAAGCCCATTATAACGAGTTGATATTTTTCCGTTATTCGCGCATCAATCTGCTCACTTGGGCCGAGGGTGGTACACAAGTACCCAGCGGTAATGATAATGACTTGAGCAAAGCCTATTCGTTTAACTTCCAAAATACGAACTTGGACTCGTCGTCGCAGTATGGTACAGGAATACAGATGCCCTTGAATTTCCTCGAGATGCCTTGCAAGGTCAACTTGCTTGTCAAGTCGAAAGCCGGCTCGCTCAATGACCTTACCTCGGTAACTCCCTATCTTTATACAGTACGTTATTATCGCTCAAATATATAGAATATTATGGCACTAATCAAATCAATTTCAGGTATTCGTGGAACCATAGGAGGCTCGGTAGGCGAAGGCCTCAATCCACTGGACATAGTGAAATTTACAGCTGCGTATGCTGCATTTATTCGTAAGAATAATAAATTCGACAGCAATAAAATCGTTGTAGGTCGTGATGCTCGTATCTCGGGCGAAATGGTCATGCACACCGTAGTGGGCACACTCATGGGCATGGGTTGGGATGTTGTGTATATAGGATTGGCAACAACACCCACAACCGAGATAGCTGTAACCGGCGAGGGCGCTTGCGGAGGTATCATCCTCACAGCCAGCCACAACCCCAAGCAATGGAATGCCTTGAAGTTGCTCAATGAGAAGGGCGAATTTCTCAATGCCGCCGAGGGTCAAGAGGTGCTTCGCATAGCCGAGGCTGAGGAGTTTACCTTTGCCGATGTTGACCACTTGGGACGACTTATCAACGTAGACGACTATAATGAACGCCACATAGCACAAGTATTGGCTCTTGCACTTGTTGACAAGGCAGCTATCGAAGCTGCAAACTTTACTGTAGCCATCGACTGTGTCAACTCGGTAGGAGGAGTAGTGATACCTCAACTGTTGCGTGCCTTGGGCGTGAAAAATATTGTAGAACTCAACTGCGAAGCAACCGGTCACTTTGCTCACAATCCCGAGCCGATACCCGCCAACCTTACAGAGATAGCCGATGTAATGCGTCAAGGTAAGGCCGATGTGGGTTTTGTGGTAGACCCCGACGTAGACCGATTGGCTATTATCTGCGAAAATGGCGAAATGTTTGTCGAGGAGTATACCCTTGTAGCCGTAGCCGACTACGTGTTGCGCCACACACCCGGCAATACCGTGTCGAACCTGAGTTCGTCGCGAGCCTTGCGCGATGTGACTCGCAAGTATGGATGCGAATATAATGCCGCCGCCGTAGGTGAGGTGAACGTGGTAGAGAAGATGAAGGCAACCAATGCCATTATAGGTGGTGAAGGTAATGGCGGAGTAATCTATCCCGAGAGCCACTACGGACGTGATGCGTTGGTAGGTATAGCACTGTTCTTGTCGCACCTTGCACACGAGAAGAAGAGTGTGAGCGAGTTGAAAGCTACTTATCCTCCCTACAGCATTACCAAACAAAAGATAGAACTTACACCCGACATCGATGTTGATGCACTGCTTGTTGCCGTAAAAGAGAAATATGCCGGAGAGGAAATCAACGATATAGATGGCGTGAAGATTGACTTTGCCGACAGCTGGGTACACTTGCGCAAGTCGAACACCGAGCCTATCATCCGCGTATATGCCGAGGCACATAGCGAAGAGGCTGCCGAAGCCGTTGCCGCCGGAGTGATGGAAGTGATAAAAACCATGATATAATAGTGTGTCGATAGCAAATCGACCTATTATGAAACTCATAAGGGGCTGTATCGTTCAACAACACGATGCAGCCCTCTTGATTGAACTTCAATCATAGTGAGTAAATTATTTGGGATAATACTATTGCAAAGCTCAAAAATAAAGTGTACTTTTGCACCGCTCAATGAGCAACGGGGCGTAGCGCAGTCCGGTAGCGCACCTGGTTTGGGACCAGGGGGTCGCAGGTTCGAATCCTGTCACCCCGACAATCAAGACCGATAACCACAGAAAAGAGGTTGTCGGTCTTTTTCTATTTTAATACTTTATATGTTGGATGTGTTGCGAATAAATTGTACCTTCGCATATGAATGTAACACATTAATAGTAATGTTATGAGAAAGATATTGTATGTAGTGGCAGTGTTGGCCTTGTTGGTGGGCTGCCAAGGAAATAAAGGCAGTAATGCCGAGGTGGTAACTACCGATAGCGTGTCGACCGATACCATCGTGCCCGATGAGCGTGGTTATATAGTAGCTGTGGGCGATATGGCTCCCGACTTTACAGCAACCCTTGCCGGTACGGGCGAGCAGGTAACACTGTCGGATTATCGAGGCAAGCGAGTGGTTATGTTGCAATTTACCGCATCGTGGTGTGGCGTGTGTCGCCATGAGATGCCCGAGATAGAGCGTCAGATATGGCAACGACACAAAGATAATGAACGATTTGCGTTGATAGGTATTGACCGTGACGAGCCCGATAGTACCGTATTGGCATTTGCAGAGAAGACGGGTGTGACCTATCCGCTTGCGTTGGATGAGGGTGGCGAAATATTCTGCCGTTATGCCCATCGTCTGGCCGGTATCACTCGCAATGTAATAGTTGATACCGACGGTCGTATAGTGATGATGACTCGGTTGTATGACGAAGACGAGTTTGCCCGCATGACACAGGTAATCGATAGCTTGTTGAATGTAACCGATGTACAATAATATGTAAAACAGAGGAATCCATGTCGAAGGAACTGCTTGTAAAATATAAGGGCGCAGAGGTGTTGCGCGAGGACTTGCCGGTATTGAAGGATGTAGACTTTGAATTGTGTGCCGGGGAGTATGTGTACCTGATAGGTCGCGTAGGTAGTGGTAAGAGTAGTCTGCTCAAGACCATGTATGCCGACCTACCCGTTACAGCCGACTGTGCCGATGTGTTGGGTTATGATATGACCTCGATACGCGAGCGCGATGTACCCTATTTGCGCCGTAAGTTGGGTATTGTGTTTCAAGATTTTCAGTTGCTTACCGACCGTACAGTGCGCGACAATCTCGACTTTGTGTTGCGTGCAACCGGTTGGAAAAAGAGCGATGAAATGGAGTCCCGAGTAGAGGATGTACTCACGCAAGTGGGTATGTTGAAGAAGGCCTATCGCATGCCCCACGAGTTGTCGGGAGGTGAGCAACAACGCATAGCCATAGCGCGCGCCTTGCTCAATAAGCCTCAGATAATACTTGCCGATGAGCCTACCGGCAACCTTGACCCGCAAACCGGTCGCCAAATCGTAGACTTGCTATATCGTATATCGAAGGAGGGTACTGCCGTAGTGATGTCGACACACAACCTGTCGTTCTGCGATGACTATCCCGGTCGTATATACCGTTGCGAAAACCATCGATTGGAAGAGTTATAAAACCAGCCCCCGGGGGCTATGAAGTATAGTGTATGAAAGTACTGAAGTTTGGAGGTACATCGGTAGGAAGTGCCGAGCGAATGAAGGCTGTGGCACGTATCGTGTGCGACGGCGAACGCAAAATTGTTGTTTTGTCGGCCATGGCCGGAACGACCAATACATTGGTAGAGATATGCGATTACCTGTATAAGAAAAATGCCGACGGTGCGCGAGAGACAATCGCTACCCTTGAGCGTAAATATTGGGGTGTAATAGAGGAGCTATATGAGGCCGAGGAGTATAAACAGGCTGCCCGCGATGCCGTGAGGGCTTGTGTGGTGAGTATGCGTGCCTGTATCAAGGAGCTATTTACCATATACGAGGAGAAGGAGATATTGGCTCAAGGTGAGTTGATGTCGACAGCCATGATGCAACTCTATATGCAGGAGCAGGGCGTAAAGTCGGTACTGTTGCCTGCGCTCGACTATATGCGCATCAACAAGAACAACGAGCCCGATATGTCCTATATACGCACGAGCTTGAACGATATGCTCAAGTCGGTACCCGAAGCCGATATGTATATTACGCAGGGCTATATATGTCGCAATGCGTATGGCGAGGTAGATAATCTGCAACGAGGCGGCAGTGACTATTCGGCATCGTTGATAGGAGCTGTTATAGGAGCCGACGAGATACAGATATGGACCGATATAGATGGTATGCACAACAACGACCCGCGATATGTAGAGAATACTCGTCCGGTGCGTTATTTGCACTTTGATGAAGCCGCCGAGTTGGGTTATTTCGGAGCGAAAATATTGCATCCTACCTGTATACAGCCCGCCAAACAGAATAATATACCGGTGCGCTTGTTGAATACCTTAGAGCCGCAAGCCCCCGGAACATTCATATCGAACTATCCGCATCCGCAAGATGCACACACAATCAAGGCTGTTGCCGCCAAAGACAATATCACGGCTATAAAGATAAAGTCAGGACGTAAGTTGCTGGCACATGGTTTCTTACGTAAAGTGTTTGAGACATTTGAGACCTATAAGACCACTATTGATATGGTAGCCACCTCGGAGGTGGGAGTGTCGGTAACGATAGATAATACCCGACATCTGCCCGAGATACTCGACGACCTACGCCAATATGGTACTGTGATGGTTGATGAAAACATGGTCATTGTGTGTGTGGTGGGCGACCTTGAATGGCAAAATGCCGGACTCGAATCGCGAGCCTTATCGGCCCTGAAGGATATACCTGTGCGAATGGTGTCGTATGGTGGCAGTAACTACAACATATCGTTCCTTGTGCGCCAAGAGGACAAGATACCGGCCTTGCAGGCATTGAGTCGTGAACTCTTTGGATAGTGCGTGTAAAGCGTAAATTGTGTGATATGATGAGTAAATTCCCGATAGAGCAATTTAGAAGTACCGTTACGCCATTCTATTACTACGATATGGCGTTGTTGCGTCGTACACTTGCCGAGGTGTGTGCCCATGCTCCGCAGGAAAGTGTTGTGCACTATGCACTCAAGGCCAATAGCAACCCTGCACTGTTGCGCGTGATATCGGCGGCCGGATTGGGTGCCGATTGTGTGAGTGGGGGAGAGATAGCCTTAGCTGTAGAATGCGGATTTACACCGAAGAAGATTGTATATTCGGGAGTTGGAAAGACCGACCGTGAGATACGCTTGGCCCTGTCGGTGGGTATTGATTGCTTCAACGTGGAGTCGGTGGCCGAGTTGAATGTTATTGACGAACTTGCGGCTGAAGCGGGTGTGACAGCACCGGTAGCCGTACGAGTCAACCCCCATATCGATGCCCACACACACCATTACATTACAACAGGATTGAGTGAGAATAAATTCGGAATAGATATATCGCAACTATGGGATGTAGTAGAGCAAGTACGCCGATTGTCGCATGTGCGATTGCGCGGTTTTCACTTTCATATAGGTTCGCAGATAGTAAGTATGCAACCCTATCGAGCGTTGTGCGATACCATCAATAAGTTGCAAGATGAGTTGGAGCATAGAGGAATTGTTACCGACTATATCAACGTAGGGGGAGGTTTGGGAGTAGACTATGAGCATCCTGATGAGCATCCGATACCCGACTTTGGTAGCTATTTTGAGTTGTTTGCACAGGGTATCAACCTGCGAGAAGGACAGGTATTGCACTTCGAGCCGGGACGATCGATTGTGTGCCAATGTGGAACACTCATCACGCGCGTACTATATATAAAAGAGGGACTCAACAAACGATTTGCAATAGTGGATGCCGGCATGACCGACTTGATGCGACCGGCATTATATCAGGCTGCACACAAAATAGAGAATATCACGTCGCAAGGCGTAGCATTTGTATACGATGTAGTAGGGCCTATCTGTGAGTCGTCCGATAGTTTTGGTAGTGCCGTAGAGCTTAATGAAGCCCGTAGAGGTGATATGATAGCTATACGCTCGACAGGGGCTTATGGCGAGTCGATGGCAAGTCGATACAATTCGCGCGAGTTACCCGGTGTGATGTTGAGTGAATAGAGGTGGCGATTGCCTTACAATGTGACGAATAAGTGTCGTTTTTAGTGAAATTCTAACTCAATTCTATCCTATTTTGCGTGCAAATCATTAAAACTGCTGAGCGCCTTATATTCTTATTTTGTTTGTTAATCTTTGATACTTAGTGTGTTAGTTATATAATAGCCACAGTTTGAAAAAATAATTTGGTTAAAATATGTAAAAAGACTTGACACGAGCGGAAAATGGTTATATCTTTGCAATGAAAACAAAAATAGAATAATTCTAAAAATGGATGGAGTAAAGAATATGGTTAAGGAGCGTTTGCAGTTGCACGGTATAAAACCCTCGCTACAACGCATGGCTGTGATGGAGTATTTGATGACACATCGCACGCATCCTACAGCCGACATGATATTTACTGACCTCTATCCTTCAATACCCACCTTGTCGAAGGCAACGGTATATAACACACTCAATCTCTTGGTAGAACGAGGCGTGGTGCGAATGATAACCATAGAGGAGAAGAATGCACGATTTGATGCATGCATGGATCCTCACATTCATTTCCGTTGTCGCGATTGTGGAGCGATACTCGACGTAGATGTGGAGGCGCACTGGATACCAACCATGCCCGACGGAGTTACTGTCGATATGAGTGAAACCTACTGCATAGGCTCGTGTGCCGAGTGCAACAACAAAAAAGCAATTTAAATAAAACAAATAGAATAACAATCATTAAAACCTAAGATTATGAAATTTATCTGTACAGTATGTGGTTATATCCACGAAGGCGATGCTGCCCCCGAAAGATGCCCCCAATGTAAAGTACCCGCTTCGAAATTTGAAGTGCTCAAAGAAGATGCAGCCCTCCAATTTGTTTCGGAGCATCATATAGGAGATGGAATAGTAGAAGATGAAGAGGTTATGGAAGGTTTGCGTGCCCACTTTATGGGAGAATGTACCGAGGTGGGTATGTACCTTGCAATGAGCCGTCAGGCCGATCGCGAGGGTTATCCTGAAATTGCCGAGGCTTACAAGCGTTTTGCTTGGGAAGAGGCTGAACACGCTGCCAAGTTTGCCGAGTTGCTCGGTGAGGTTGTTTGGGACACCAAGAAAAACCTCGATGCACGTATGAACGCCGAGTGTGGTGCATGTGCCGACAAGTTGCGCATTGCTACACGTGCCAAACAATTGGGTTACGATGCAATCCACGATACAGTGCATGAAATGGCCAAAGACGAAGCCCGCCACGGTAAGGCTTTCGAAGGACTATACAATCGTTATTTCAAGAAATAATAGTTAGTTGATACACATATAGCATAGAATAGTTTTTTTCAAAGTTTCGCTTGACGAGTCGCCCCAGTGATGAGGTGACTCGTCTTCTTTTGATGCGGTTTATTTGTCAAATGTCAAATTATTCATTAAGGTTTAGTTTAGGTTATAGATATATAATATGGGATAAACTAAACCAAAGGGTTGTGCTATCAAACTGAATAATTGGCTTCTCTTTCTTTTGGATGGCAATCATATCTCA
>JAGBHF010000043.1 GCA_017935645.1 Bacteroidaceae bacterium
GAAAATAAGCTCCGCAAATTCTCCACGTCAGAAATATGTATCAAAAATATGTGGAAATTTGGGAACCATCAAAAAGCAGCCTGAAAGTGTTAAATTTTAGAATACATTGATAATTAAAGGTTTATGTTTGGTTATTTCTGGTTGTTTTTGGTTGTTTTGGGCTTCTAAATACAACCGTCGAAAGCACCTCCACCTATCTCAGTAACACTATTTGGGATAGTAATCGATGTCAAGCCGGAACAATTTCTGAAAGCATCATAGCTTATCTCTGTGACACTATTAGGGATAATAACCTCCTTCAAGCCGGTGCATTCCGAGAATGCATAAGCAGGAATAGTTTTTACCGATTCGCCAATATTGAGTGTTGTCAAATTACTACAACCTTCAAATACTGTATTCGGAAGACTTCCTTTCGTTGTACAATTTTCAGCATTGAAGTTTACGGTAGTCAAGCCGGTACAACCATTAAAAGCCCAGTTACCAATCTCTTTGATACTATTGGGGATAGTAACCTCTGTCAATCCTGTGCAACCAGAGAAAGCACCACTACCTATCGAAGTGACACTATTGCCAATAGTAACCTGTGTCAAGCCGGTGCAACCAGAGAAAGCACCTCCACCAATTCCAGTGACACTGTTGGGGATAGTAATCTCAGTCAGGCCGGTGCATTTATAGAAAGCATATCGACCAATCGAAGAAACACTATTGCCAATAGTAACCTGTGTCAAGCCGGTACAATCACGGAAAGCTTCCTCACCTATTGAAGTGACACTGTTAGGGATAATAACCTCCTTCAAGCCGGTGCAATTATAGAAAGCTTCCTCACCTATTGAAGTGACACTATTGCCAATAGTAACCTGTGTCAAGCCTGTGCAATCACGGAAAGCAATGTTAGGAATTAATTTAACCGATTCGCCAATATTGACAGTTTTTAAATTCCTACAATCGTCAAATGGTGGCCAAGTTCCCATTGAGGTACAATTCTCAGCATTGTAATTTACAGTTGTCAATCCGGTGCATTCGGAGAAAGGATCATCAATTGTTTTCACTAATTCACCAATATTGAGTGTTTTTATACTACTTGAAAAACCTGTCCACCCAGAGGTGCAATTCTCAGCATTGTAGTTTAAGGTTGTCAAGCTTTTACAATCTCTGAAAACATAATCAGGAAGTTTTCTTACCGATTCGCCAATAGTGAGAGTTGCAAGATTATTACAATTTACAAACACATTAGTCCCCATAGTACTAATATTCACGGCATTGTAGTTTAATATTGTCAAGCCGGTGCAACCCGAGAAAGCTTCGTTGCCTATCAACTGAACATTATTGGGGATAGTAACAGTTTTCAAGTCTGTACAGCCTTGAAAAGTGGCATCTTTTATCTTGTTAATACCCTCAGGGATAGTAATTGAATTTAATTTTGTACAACCCGAGAAAGCACCATCACCAATCGAAGTGACACTATTGGGGATAGTAACCACAGTCAAGCCAGTGCAACCATAGAATGATTGTATTCCTATCTCAGCAACACTATTGGGGATAGTAACCACAGTCAAGCCAGTACAATTATAGAAAGCGTAATGAGGAATGATTTTTACTAATTCACCTATATTGAGTGTTGTCAGATTACTACAACCCTCAAATAGATGAGACGCAGGGGGACAATTCTCAGCATTGAAGTTTGCAGTAGTCAAGCCGGTGCAACCATTGAAAGCATAATTACCTATCTCGGTAACACTATTGGGGATAGTAACCTCTGTCAAGCCGGTACAATCACGGAAAGCAGATCCACCTATCTTTGTGACACTATTGGGGATAGTAATCTCAGTCAAGCCGGAGCAACGCTCGAAAGCAGATCCACCTATCGAAGTGACACTGTTGGAGATAGTAACTTGTGTCAAGCCGGTGCAACCTTGGAAAGCACCTCCACCAATTCCAGTGACACTGTTGGGGATAGTAATCTCAGTCAGGCCGGTGCATTTATAGAAAGCATATCCACCAATCGAAGTAACACTATTGCTGATAGTAACCTGTGTCAATCCGGTGCAATTATAGAAAGCATAATCACTAATTCCAGTGACACTATAAGTAACACCTTGATAAGTCACACTATCGGGAATGACTATCGAGCCGGTATATTCATTGTCATAACTGCCGGATGAACTCCCTCTATAAGTTACTTTTACAGTTTCATTGTTTTTTTTGTAATAGATACCATCCACCTCGAAGTCGTGGGCATAGACACCGATACTGCACAATAGACATGCTATTGAGAGAATCGTTTTTTGTAAGTTTCTTTTCATGTCTTAGATTTCTTCCCTCTCACATCCCCGTTGAGGTGTTATATAAAAAAAGCGTGGGACGATGTTCAGTTTATCTTTCACGAGGCATCGCCAAACGCCCTACTACAATAAACAGCCCACCCCACGCATTGCTATATAGCATCTTCCCCTTGCCGGGGTGGATACAAGCAAGCATGAGCGTCTTGTGACTGCATTATCCTGTAGTAGAAAATTTTGGCGAATTTCGTGAAAAGGATAAAGCAAAAACGCTTTGATAATAAATACAACTACCGCTGTAGTAATGAGGATATGTGCCTCATCATTGCAAAGGTATTAAATAAATAATAAGAAAAGTAACGATTGTGTAAAACTTTTATCGGCCACCAATAAATTTTTATCGGCCACCGATAAATATAAATAAAGGTAGAGCCCTTCAGTAATGGACTCTACCTTCGGTGGTATAATTATGGTAACTTTATTTATTCGGCTGTAGTAGCGAGGGGGGCAGGTACTGTATATGTGCGGGCAGCCAACTCCTTGTCGAACATATACAAGCCATAGCCGTTATCACCTATCTTCTTCAAGGCATCGATATAGTCACGTGCAGTCTCTTCTTCCTCTACTTGCTCGTCGATAAACCACTTGAGCATGCTTTGTGATGCGTAGTCTCTATCTTCGAGTGCAATTGTGTAGAGGTCGTTGATGCGACCTGTAACCACGCGTTCGTGGCGAAGAGTCTCCTCGTATGCATGGAGAATTGAGTCCCATGAAGTATCTACTGCGTCGATGGGTAGGAGTGTTACCTTGCCGTCGCGTGAGTTGATGTAATTCATGAATATAGTTGCGTGGTCTTGTTCTTCTTTAAATTGCACTGCAAACCAGTTGGCGATGCCTTTGTAACCCTCTTTCTCGAAGTGCATAGACATTGACAAATATAGGTATGCCGACCAAAATTCGGCGTTTACTTGGGCATTCATAGCCTCTTGCATTCTTTTACTTAACATAGTTGTATTATTTATTAGGTTATAATTTAATTTTTTCAGTGTGAGTTTCTATCTCTTTACGATGCAAATATAAGCATGTTTTTCGATAAAACAAAGGATTTTTGAAAAATAATTATAAATTTAGAATAATTCTAATTATGTGTGTTGGAAAGGGGAGAACTTCGCTGTCTCCCCCTCACAATTTCTTAGGTGTTTAGTTTACAATACCACCTTTGCTGTACCGCCATCGTAACGCACCAGATAGATGCCATGAGCAAGGTGAGATGCATCGACCATGCGTGTGCCTGCACCTACCTGGTATGTTGCAACGAGTACACCGGCGGTGTTGTATACCGATAGGGTTTGCGCCTTATCGAGTTGCGCACATATCATTCCGTTGGATGCATATACACGATTGTTACTACCGGTTGTGCTTTCGACCGAGCCGGCAACATAACATTTAAGGCCATCGATACATACAATTGTAGATGTGTTCATGCCATAGTCACCCTTGTCCGATGAGTCCATGGTGATATAGATAATATCAACATTGCCGAGGGGTGTGAGGTCGCACCAAGACCAATGGTCGTTGACATAGTTGTCAGCTTCGTTTACTATTCCGTCGCTGTTGCGGTCGTTGTGAAGATACTCGGCAAGGTAAAAATCGACACTTGTTGATGTTTTATTATCAATGTTTACGCCATGAAATGTTACCTTGTAATAGTCGCCTTCTTGTGTAAGAGGTCGAGCAAAACCATCACCCTCGGTGCAACCATAGTATCCCCATGGTGAATTGCACACATACACACCTTGTGGGCTAAAGCCCTTGCTGTTTTTCTCGTTTAGTGAAATGTAGCTTGTGCCATACTCCGATTCGGTGCTCGAATACGAGCTGTAATAGTTTATCATAAAAGGCTTACCTGCGATGGCATCGGCACGAAAGGAGTCTTCGCTCTCAAGGTTTACACCACCTTGAGCCATACAACCCCATTGGTTGGCTGTCCATCCCGGCGAGTCGTAATGGTTGGCTTTGTCGGTATTACGGCTGGGCAAGAAACCTTCGTAGTAACCGGGCCCATAGGGGGCAGTGTGTGAGAATACGAATCCGTCGGCTTCGAAACTGTCGTTGCCATAAATACCGTCCCACACGTTGTTTTCGTTGTAGACGATGTTTTCATCACTCAGGTCGAGCAAATAAACTGCGTTTTGAGCATATGCGGTTGATATGCTCATCGCTATTGCTACTGCAAGGAAACACTTTTTCATAATTTTATGTTTTATTGTTTATTTTATATGTCTATACACACACTCGGCGAGTCGACGATATCCATACTGATTGGGATGTAACCAGTCGTGATAGTGCGACTTGGCATTGTATGGCGTAACCCCCGACTTACTCCACAGGTCTATTACCGACACACCATAGTAGTCGGCAATCTCTTTAATCGCTTCGTTTTTGGCGCGTCGCAAGGCGTCGACCTCCTCCCAAGTTCCCAACGAATCGTCGTATCGAGTCGAGTCGCATTGCATAAGCGTCATACAGTATATCGAGGCAAAAGGAGTCTCTGATAAGAAACGCTCAATAATACCTTTGTAGGCCGAATAGAACGTAACCGTATCTATCGGGGCTATCCACGCCTGAGGATCATTCCATTGTAGGGTGTCGGCCATGTAATACAGTCGGGGATAGCCATTGATTGCTATATTGAGTACGGTGCTATTCTTCTTATTAAATCGTCCATTCATGTATGTCAAAGCCGTCTCTACCGAGTTTATTTCGTTATGTGTAGTCAAGTCTATCAATTGCTCGGGCTTAAATGGGGCATCCTCTATAGTGCCCATTTTATATTCGTCGGTTTTGTCATTTTGACCACCATACACAATAATAATTTGAGGTGTATACCTGCGCACATCAATACAACGTAGCGATAATGCATTTATATCATTGGGCATTACCCATGCTCCTCCATAGCCCATTGGAGCATATCCATTGGCACCCGTCAAGGTCTCTTCACGACTCCACTCTACGCCCGACCATTCTGCAAGGTACTCTTGCCAATATGAACTCTTATTGCCACTGTTGGTCGTAAAGCTATCGCCCAAAGTTACCAACTTGCGGTCGCTGACGCAGCTCTTCGAGCCTTCCAATCCCTCTACTCGCGCATATACCTCGTTGAGCAGGTCGGGTGTCGCGCTACCCGACATGATAACACTCTCGCCCAGGTCGAGTGAAGTGTTTACGATAAAATAGGTTGCACCTTCGGGGGCTGTCTCGGACGAGATAATTATTTCGCCTCGGGTAGAGCGATCGTCTTGTACCACTCCCAAGTCATATCCGACCATCGATGAGAAAGTTTTGTCGCTATAATATACCACTAAAGGCACTATGAGATCTTGTTCGTAATTACCTATGGCCGATATCTTATATTGGTTGCTACCGATGGGCATAAAGCGCGAGTGTCGATAAGAACTTTTAAGTGTACGTTTACCCGTAATGTTGACAAATGCTCCCGAGTAGATAAATGCCGATTCATCTTTTCGATAGGTGTAGGGTGTCGATGTGTCTATTACATTCTCTATATCGCGACGTAAGCACAACGCTGTTTCCTCTTTTTTATCCAACACCATATTTACCGTGAAGTATTGAGCGCCAAGCGGTACTATGTCGGTCATGAAATTAAACTCCTGCCATTGCCATGTGTCATCGGTAAGGCCGTCGAATATGGATGGAATACGGGTTTGAAGATCTTTCTCTCGGTAGAAGGATATGCCCGGGAATGTCTTGTTGCCATAGGTCTTTACCATCCACTCACTCTGTATGGGAATAAAATCGGTGTGTGTCATGTCATAATTGGCAACTTCAACGCCTTGTCGGTCTATCGCTCCGACTTGTGAGAATCTGGCATTATAATCCAGATAAAACCATGTTCCGGCATTGGCCAACTCCTGCAGCCCTTTATCAATTTTCGAGACCTTTTCATTGATGCTATCTACAACACTGCGCATGTATAGTATCTCCTCGTTCATGGCTGACAAAGGCATCCACGATTCGGTTTTACCCCACATGGTATTATCAAGTTCAGGCATGAGATACTGCTCGTTAACCACGCGATTGTTCTTGACGTATGTAATGATGAGTCCTTGATGACGCATGTAGTCGGGTATCGACAAGCGTGTAAGCGAGTCATTCTCAATATATGGAATGGTGAGGTTTCCGTACCCTCCATAGTTGAGCCAAGCATGTTCGTCGTGCCAAGAGAGTGTGTCGTGCGCTACATACTGCACACTGCGCCAGTTGATACTATCACAACGGAACGTTACTACAGTACCCGCATGACGCAAATGGGCGGGTGTCGATTCTACGGCCGATTGCAGGGTGTGGTATTTGCCCGACTCTAAGGGCGAGTGAAGTGTTGCATTGTAAAAATTAGCTCCCTTCACTATCTCGGCATCATCGTTCATTAAGTTGGCAACCTGTGTATCGACATACACACGCAACGAGTCGATGCAACCGCCTAACGAGTCGATGCAACCGCCTAACGAGTCGTCGGCTTGAAACAGATGCTCTACATTCAGTACAACATCATCGAGCAATAAGGTCGTTTGGGCATGTTCATATCCCAGCGAATCGATACTATTCCACACCAAGTCCCATCCCTCAACGTGCTCGGCATATATCGCGTACGGTACGGCTGTCAATTGTGTTTCGGCAATAGCAATACCATCGAGAATGGTGCGCATAATGATAGCACCACCACCCCAATCGATAGCATCGAAATTGCCTACAACGGCATTTCCGCCTCCGGGATGAAGCGAAAAGTAACCATTACTATTGGTGCAAACTTGGTGCTCTTCGCTATATATCACTTCGTTGTTTTGTAGGAACTCAAGCGTAAGCATAGCTTGTGTATCGGGGCGTACTGTGCCATTAGGATTTTTCAGTACACCTTGATAATTGAGTACTTGCGATGCCTGCGCCTGTAATAGAGCCATTACGACAAGAGTCAGTATCGAGAAGAAGAGTATATATCTTTTCATAATATCATTTTTTTATCCAACGTGCCACGTATGGTATACGCTCAGGAACTACAATCTGCAAGATGTAAATCCCATGGGGCAAACTACGATAGTCAATATAGTATGTATCGTCCGTAATACTACCACTGATGTACACTCGTCCATCGACACCACTGACACTATACACCGGCTGTCGAGTTACCATGTCGTGAGTCAGGTAGAGCGTGGCACGTTGCAACTCATTGTCGAAGATAGTCTGTATCGACAACGTATCGCACAACTGTCGTTCGCTACTGATCGATGCGTACATCATTGTAGGCAAGAAACCAATCACTGCCGGTGTGGTATATTCGGTAACGTATTCGCCCAATACAAAGTCAAGGGGTGAAGAGGTGTCGATACAAGCCCCTACGGCAAATACCCCCTGAGCCGAAGCGCAAGCATGCGACAAAATCACTGCTAATAGCAGCACCTTGCATCGTGTAAATATACCGTAGATTCTCATAAAAGTTACTTCTATACCAAGCGACAAATATAGTTATAAAGGATTGGAGAACAAAATAAGTTGTTCGATTTTTACCAACTCATCATGGCGAGGAGCAGTATCGTTGTTGTGTTTCGCGGTAAAGGTAATGAGGTTGCCAATAGGGGTGTTGATTTATAATTAATCGAGTGGCTTTATTGTTGCTTAGAAATGTTCAGAGCGAAGTTATCTTATATGATTTGTTTTTGTAGCTAATGTAACTTATTCGCCAAAAATGAAAAAAAAGAAAAATCGCTAAGCGTTGTCATTTCAACTACTTAGCGATTTGTTATGTGGTCCCACTTGGGCTTGAACCAAGGACCCCCTGATTATGAGTCAGATGCTCTAACCAACTGAGCTATAGGACCGATATTCGGGTTTATTGCCGAATGTGGGTGCAAAATTAATACTTAATATCGATGTTTGCAAGTTTTTGGATGTTATTTTTCTTTAATGTGGATAATTTTCTTGTTCACTATGTATGTAGCGGATTGATTAATGAAATTTTTTTAAATTTTGCTTCTTGAAGGAACTTTTGGGTAGTTTTATGTGTTTATGTTATAAAGTGTACATCACATTTATTTGTTTTTAAATATGACAAACTTAACATCAGACGTAGAATCGAGTATTATTCTTCCATTAGAAGAGTTAGGACAACGACTTGGGTGCGTTGACGAACCAAAAAGAGATATTATCGGTATGTATATTGTCGGATATAGTATAGATGAAATAGCGAACGAACATCATGTGTCGACTGAATTTGTCGAAAATTCCATTAGGTCGTTTATAAATAATTTAGGGTAACACCATCTGCTCATTCATGGGTGATGACACGTAGAGAGTCTGGCTCGATAGAGTATAGACGGCTTTGTCGTACACTCTTGTGTCAACAATTTCATGCAGCTTGCAATGGCTCTTAGTCCTTCGCGAAGAACTTTATCAGAAGAAAGTTGCGCCATAAGCATGACTTACAGCGCAACCTTTATCCTGTTATAGCATAGCCACAGCTAATGGGTGCATTTTTTACTTTACCTCAATACGCTTAGGTGCAGCTGTAACGGTAACATGATTCTTAGGGATTGTGATGGTGAGTACGCCATTGTTTTGTGTGGCTTGTATCTCATCTTTATTCACATTCTCGGGAAGGATGAGTGTTTGTTGAAACTGCGAGTAGGAAAATTCGCGACGCAAGAATTTCCCTTTCTTATCATGTTCGTCATGATTACGACTCTCTACAGTGACTATTAGTTGGTCGTGCTTGTCTACCGTAACGCAGAAGTCGTCTTTGGTTACGCCCGGAGCCGCTATTTCAACGATATACTCTTTTTCGGTTTCAACAATGTTCAGAGCCGGAGCCGAAGCACTAGTCTTGGCAATCCACTCGTTGCCGAAGAAATCATTGAAAATACCGGGGAGCCAATTTTGTGTACGTTTAGCTGGAGTTGTCATAATTATTTATTGTTTAGGGTTGTGTACTGATAACAAGTGGCTATGGGTAATAGTTTGCCCAATGTATGACATTATTGAACATATTGGGCCAATAAATCTCGCACTTCGGAATAAAAAACTTATCTTTGTAACATTATAAATATAGTAAGCAATGAAGGTACGATACTTATTTTTGTTCATTTATGTGTCGATGTTGTTGAGCTTGTGTGCTTGTACACAGGCCGATAAGCAAGTGGTAATACTCTTTACCAATGATACGCACAGTCAGATATATCCTATTGCGCCCGATGCCAAACGCAATGCCGATATGGGTGGCGTGGAACGTCGCAAAGTACTCATCGATAGCTTGCGAGGTGAACATCCGCATGCTTTGTTGGTTGATGCAGGCGATGTTGTGCAAGGTACTCCCTATTTCAATTTCTATGGGGGTGAGGTGGAGACCATGGTGCTCAATGAATTGGGCTATGATGTGCGCACAATAGGCAACCATGAGTATGACAATGGTGGTGAGGCGCTTGCGACTATGTTGCGTAGCTATGAAGGTATAACCGTATCGTCGAACTATACCTTCAATCGTGATGATTTGCGCGAACTGATTGTGCCATCATGGATGTGCGAAGCCGGTGGCGTAAAGGTCGGTTTTGTGGCGCTTAATATCAACCCCGAAGGTTTGCTCTTTCCGCTCCATCTACAGGATATAAACTATCACGATCCCATCGCCTATGGTGACAGCTTGGCTCTGCAATTGCGTCAACAAGGTGCCGATGTTGTGGTTACTTTGTCGCACTTGGGCTTTACGGGCGAGGTAGTGAATGAGAATGTTATTGACTCGGTATTGGTACAAAATACTCGTTATATAGATTTTGTAGTGGGTGGTCATTCGCACACAGCCCTCACCGAACCACAGATTTTTACCAATCTCGATGGTCGCAAGGTGGCTGTCGGTCAGACCGGCAAGAGTGGTGTAAATCTTGGTTATGTGCAACTTACACTCGAGGGCAACGGTAGTAATGATATAGCGGTAGACTATCGCTTGTTGCCGGTCGATGCTCGTTACGACGACCGTTTAGACCCCGATTTTGCAGCAAAACTCATGCCCTATAAAAATCAGGTAGACAGTGCCATGGGTGTTGTATTGGGGCATAGTGCTGTAGACCTTATTGTCGACCGCCCCGAGAGCACTTTGAGTAACTGGGCATGTGATGCTTTGGCCGATATGGCTCGCCAACGCAGTGGTGCAAAGATAGACTTTGCAGTAGGCAACACTGGTGGTATGCGTGCCGATATACCCAAAGGGGTGGTGACTCGTGGCAATGTATTGCAAACATTTCCTTTTACCAACTATATGACTATCGTCAAGCTCAAAGGCAGTGATGTGCGCGACCTCTTTGAGCAGATAGCTGCCAATGGTGGCGAGGGCGTGAGCCGTGAAGTACAACTTGTTATCAAGAACGGCAGGGTAGCACAACTTGCTATAGGTGGTAATCCGGTCGATGACAATCGTGTATATACAATAGCAACCATTAATTTTGTTGCCGAGGGTGGCGATGGTATGGTAGCGTTTCGTAAAGCTCTTTCGCGCGAAGATTATCCCGGTTTCATCTTTGAGTTGTATGAGGATTATCTATCGCGTATGACACAACAGGGCCTCAGTATAGAGTCGGTGCTCGATGGTCGAATAACAATAGCACAGTAATACATATAATAATATTTATCTTATGGCATCAATTTTCAGTCGTATTGTAGCCGGTGAAATACCTTGCTACAAAGTAGCCGAGGACGACCGTTTCTTTGCGTTCCTCGACATTAGCCCTGTGGCCAAAGGTCACACATTGGTAATTCCCAAGCAAGAGGTAGATTATATCTTTGACCTTGATGACGAAACCTACAATGGTCTCATGACATTTGCTCGCAAGGTTGCACGTGCCCTCGAAGGCGCAGTAGAGTGCAAGCGTGTGGGTGTTGCAGTTATGGGTTTGGAGGTACCTCATGCACATGTGCATCTTATCCCCATTACTACCGAGGGCGATATGAACTTCTTCCGCGAAAAGTTATCTTTGCCGGCCGAGGAGATGGCTACAATAGCTGCCCGTATAGCCGAGAGAATGTAATTGGTTGGGTAATGTGGCAAAAAGTAGTTGGTAAAATGGGTTGAAACCAACTAATATATAGCTTGTTATAAAGCCTTTGATGAAACGCTCATCAAAGGCTTTTTTTACTGAGTGAAAATACAAACCGCAATCCTCCGCCAATACGATTGGCGACGGTTATAGTACCTCCATGAAACTGGACTGCATGCTTTACAATGGATAGTCCAAGCCCCGTACCTCCCATCTGACGTGAGCGACCTTTGTCTACACGATAAAATCTCTCAAACAGGCGTGATAATTGATTGTTATCTACTCCGCATCCGTCATCCTCAAATAAAATTTTGCAGTATTGCTCATTATTCTCGATTAGTGCTATATAGAGATTTTTTCCACCCGAGTAGGCAATAGCATTCTCGGTAAGATTGCGAAATATAGAGCCTATTAGTGACAAGTTTCCTTCTACGACAATCTGTTCATCAAATTTAAGGTGGAGCGTTAAACGTTCGTCCTCGGGCATTATCTCCAACTCTTGAGCTATTTCGTCTAAAATATCATTAACAACAACCGGCTCCTTGCTTATGAGTTGGCTACCGTCTTCCATGCGAGTAATAAGCGAAACATCATTCAATAGTCTGCGCAAACGTTCATTGTTTACATAGCACTTCTCTATTAGTTCTTGGCGTTTCTCGTTGCTAAGGTTTATACCCGATAGTAGTGTCTCTAAGCACACTTGTATCGAGGCAACAGGTGTTTTCAATTCATGATTGATATTGTTTGTCAGTTGCCGTTTTAGTCGATTTTTCTCTTGTTCAGCCTCATAGCGATTGATGCGTTCAATATCTTTTCCTAATTTGCGGGTGGTAAAGTATGCTATAAGGCTCATAGTGAGAGCGATAGAAATCATTACCAATAGGAACGACCAATCGGCTTCAAGTAAATCATGCAGCGTGTTTGAGTATGGGATGGCAGTTCGTACAATAACTCGTTCGCCACGTGAGGCCGAGTAGAAATATTCGCGTCCATCGCTTGTCGATTGTCTACTGATATTATACCCCTCTCCTTTAACCAACGCATCGGCTACTTCCGGGCGATATCGGTGGTTGTCGAGCGAGTCCACTGGTATGGTGTTGTCGTATATCACAGCACCTGAAAGAGTGATAATAGATATCCGTAACTCGTCAAACGGTTTATCGTGTGTGGCGATATAATCTTCAAAGGGTTCACCCTCCTCGACTGTTGTGAGCAGGTGGCGATTGTATTGTTGCAATTGGGCGTTAAGAAATTCCGACTTATACTCCTTCTCGCGTGCATATTGGTATCCAATAAAGCAAAGTACAATAGCCCATGAAAAAGCGATGAGTTGCAAAAACAGTCGCTTGTGAAATGAGAACTTAATCATGGAAGCCATAGCCAAAACCTGAGCGTGTTACAATGTATGAGCCATATTTGCCAATCTTGGAGCGAACACGTGTGATGTTTACGTCTATTGTGCGATTGAGTACTACTACTTCATCACTCCACACATGGTTCAGTATTTGCTCTCGCGATAATATTTTACCTCGGTTAGAGACAAGGTAGACTAATAGTTCAAACTCTTTTTTGACAAGTTTTACTTCGACACCATCTACTATACAACGCTTGAATTCCAAGTCGAGTCGTAATCCTTCTACTTGTAAAATCCGGGGTTGTTCGGTAGTATTATTATTGTTCTTGTGACTTGTTGTGCGGCGCAGTACACTTTTTACCCGAGCTATCACATTGCGAATGGTGTAGGGCTTCATAATGTAGTCGTCGGCACCGATATTCAGTCCCATAATCATATCATCCTCGCTATCGCGTGCGGTACAAAAGATAATAGGTATATCAGCTGTGGCAACATCCGACTTCATCATTTTAGCCATCTTAATGCCACTTATTTCACCCATCATGATGTCGAGAAGAATGAGGGAATACTGCTGTAAGTCGAGGGTTAAGGCTTGTTCAGCGCTGAATGCAATATCAACATCATAACCTTCATTCTCAAGATTGATTTTTAGGACTTCACATAAAGTCTCTTCGTCGTCCACTATCAATATACGCTCCGATGCCATATACTACTTTATAAATATTATTATGCAAAAGAACGTTGTTTTGCTGAGTTTTGCAACTGTAGCCGTGATATTTAATAAAAATGTAACAATTTACTCTATCGAAGGATTTAACTAAAGCCCAATTTTTTTGAAACATTTATGAAACCAACTGCCGATACTTTTGCAGTGTCAAATTTAAGAAGACAAAAAAATGAAAACAGGAAAAATGAAAACAAAAGTAATCATGGCAGGTCTTTTGGCTTGCATCGGTATCGGCGCACAAGCGCAGACTACCCAAACAGAAGAACCTAAAGGTAAAGCTATTGTGCAAGTATTTGGTGGCATCCATGCCGATTTTGACTCGGACGCTTACAATGTAGGCTTTCAGTTGGATCGTAGTTACTTGGGCTATGAGTATAATTTTGGTAATGGCCTTTCGGCAAAGGCTGTAATGGACATTGGCAAATCGAGTGATGTATCCGATTATCAGCGCATCGCTTACATAAAAAATGCAATGGTATCTTGGAAACATGGTGGATTGACACTCAATGTTGGTCTGATCTCAACTACACAATTCAACTTTCAAGAGAAGTTCTGGGGCTATCGTTATATAATGAAGTCTTTTCAAGATGAGTATAAGTTTGGCAGTAGCGCCGACTTAGGTATCTCTGTGGCTTACAAGTTTGCCGACTGGATATCTGCTGATGCTATTATCGTCAATGGCGAGGGTTACAAGAAGATACAAATAAACAATGGGTTTAATTATGGTTTGGGCTTGACTCTTACTCCCGTTAAAGGCTTCCAAATTCGTGTATATGGTGGTATGAATGATAGTGGCGAAGAGGGTAAGAAGAGCACTGCAAATCTGGCTGCATTTGTAGGATACAAGCATGAGAAATTCACGATTGGAGCAGAGTATAACCAAATGTGGAATGCCTCATATACCGAAGGTGCTGACCAGAACGGCTACTCTCTCTTTGCATCAGTCAAATTGTCTAAGATTGCCGACCTTTATGCTCGATACGACGACTTATACTCTAAAGATAATTGGAACATCGCAAAAGATGAGTCGACTGCAATTCTCGGTGCGCAATTCAAACTCGGTAAGTATGTAAAAATTGCTCCCAATTTCAGAATGTCTATGCCCAAGGCCGAAGGTGCAACTAACCTCTATTCGGCATATATTAACTGTTATTTCGGATTTTAATAGAACAATCATTTTTAATACATAAATATTATGAAAAAGATTTTTTTGTCAGTTATGACATTCGCAATTGCCCTCGCTTTTGTGGCTTGTGGTAACAATTCAAGCGATGGTGGCCGTAGTGCTCAAGAACTCTCGGGTGCCGGTGCAACATTTCCTCTTCCTTTCTACAATGTCGTTTTCGAAGAGTTCGGACAAGTTAATGGCGACCAAGTAGCATATGGAGGTATCGGCTCGGGCGGCGGCGTGCGAAACCTTCGTGATAAGATTGTCGATTTTGCAGGTAGTGATGCTTTCCTTTCGGATAAGGAGATGGCAGAGATGGAGCCCGTAGTGCATATACCGACTTGTATGGGTGCTGTGGTTGTTGCCTACAACCTCGACGGTATTACTGAGTTGAAGCTCTCGGGTGAGATTATCGCAGACATCTTTGCCGGTGAGATTAAGATGTGGAACGATGAACGCTTGGTAGCACTTAACCCCGATGTGACATTGCCGGCCGAAGCAATCATCCCTGTATTCCGCTCGGATGGCTCGGGTACTACTTTCGTATTTACCGATTATCTTACCAAGGTCAGCCCTATGTGGAAAGAGAAATTTGGTGCCGGTAAATCTGTAAACTTCCCTTCAGGTCAGGCTGCTAAAGGTAATCCCGGTGTGGCTGGTGTGATTAAGCAAACCAAGAATACAATCGGATATGTAGGTTCGGAGTATGCCTTCGCTCAGAAAATACCTTATGCTTCTGTTGAGAATGAGCGTGGAGAGTTTGTTCTGCCTTCATCGGCAACCATCTCGGCTGCTGCATCAGGCGAAATTCCGGCCGATACCCGTTGCTCAATTACAAATTCGGATGCAGCCGGTGCTTATCCCATCTCAACATTCACTTGGATGATTATCTACAAGGAACAGAACTATTCGGATCGTAGCAAAGAGCAGGCTGTGGCTACACTCGACTTGTTGAAGTATATCCTCTCCGACTCGGCACAAGGTATTACCTCAGAGGTACATTATGCACCGCTTCCTGCCAAAGCCAAGGAGTTGAGCCTTAATAACTTGAAAACCATTACTTATGATGGAGTAGCAATCCTTGAGTAAAATAGTAGATATATGAACGATAAACTCTATAGAATTATATTGTTTGTTGTAGCATTGATTGTGCCGATAGTGTGCGGGGGCGTTGTGTACGCCCTCGTCACTGACGCATACGATGCTTTCGAACATTTTGGATTCTTCAAGTTTCTGACCTCCTCGGAGTGGAGTTATACCGAAGGTTCGGAACGCTATGGTGCATTACCATTCATTACGGGTACACTGATGACAACCTTGTTGGCACTTATTTTCTGTATTCCATTCTCTCTCCCTGTAGCATTGTTTGTCGGAGAGTATTTCAGAGGAACAAAAATTGCTGCAGTGCTGAGCACCGTAATCGATCTATTGGCCGGTATCCCCTCTATCATTTATGGTTTGTGGGGATTTTACACTTTACGTCCTATTATAATGGCGCTCAACATTTCATCACAAGGTTCGGGTGTATTGACAGCCTCGTTGGTCTTGGCGATTATGATTGTACCTTATGCAGCCTCGCTGAGTGCCGAGTTTATCAAGATGGTGCCTAATGACTTGAAAGAGGGCGCATATAGTCTTGGAGCAACTCGTGCCGAGATTATAGGTAAGATTATATTCCCTGTTGCCGGCTCGGGTATCTTCTCTTCTTATGTTTTGGCGATAGGTCGTGCTTTGGGTGAGACAATGACCGTAACGATGCTTATCGGTAATACCAATAATATTCCCGAATCAATTACCTCTACAGGAAATTCAATGGCATCTATTATTGCCAATCAATTTGGCGAGGCCGATGATTTAAGGCTCTCTTCATTGATTGCCATAGGATTAATATTGTTCCTGATTACGGTATTTATTAATTTGATAGGCAAAATAATGATTAAACGTGCAAGAATAGTGTAACTATGAATAAATTGAAATTTAGAAGTCGTTTGGCAAAGGATAAAGCGTTGCTGTGGGCTGTGTGTTTCTTAGCCGCACTTACGGCAGTTCCCTTGTTTGCCATTTTGGGAGAGGTGTTTTTGCGTGGTTATGACCAGCTTTCGTGGTCGTTCTTTACCGAGCCTACACCTACGGCATATAAAGCAATGAAGGCTATCGAGGCCGGCGAACCCATACCGGGTGGTATAGCCAATGGTATTATCGGTACGATGATTATGTTAGGTATGGCGGTTGTATTTGCTGTTCCGGTAGGCATCTTATGTGGCGCATATTTGGCCGAGAATCCCAAAAAACGTTTTGCTCAAGTTGTAAGTTATCTTACCGACTTGCTACAAGGAACACCTTCGGTCATTATTGGTATTGTGGTCTATATATGGGTAGTTGTTCCGATGAAAGGTTACTCGGCAATAGCCGGTAGCGTAGCACTCTTTATTATGATGCTGCCACTTATCATTCGTTCGACCGAAGAGACCATGAAGATTCTTCCGGCATCGCTCAAAGAGGCCGGCTTGGCATTGGGTGGCAATAATGCACGTGTTATGCTAAAGGTGCAGTTGCCTGCAGCCTTCGGAGGTATCTTTACCGGTGTTTTACTTGCTATATCGCGAGTGATAGGCGAAACCGCACCGCTGATGTTCACAGCGCTTGGTTGCTCATTCATTCGCTTCTCTATCGATAAGCCCATATCGGCAGTGCCATTGCTTATATGGGAGTTCTTCAATGACCCCAATCTTCAAGAACTGATATGGGGAGCATCACTTTTCCTCTTGTTATTTGTACTCACTTTGAATTTAACAGCTAAATATCTTGCTAAGAAATGGAATCAGTAAAACCTATATTGGAGTTTAAGAAGACTTGTGTATCCTATACCAAGCAGACGATAGCGGTAAAGTATGTGTCGGCTGCTATCGAGCGAAATACCATTACGGCTATTATGGGGCCTTCGGGATGTGGAAAATCGACCCTCTTGCGTGCCGTAAATCTTATGCACAACCTCTATCAGAACATCCGTGTCGATGGAGAGATTTTGCTTAATGGCGAAAACATCCTCTCAATGGAGCCTATCGATGTGCGACGTCGTGTGGGTATGGTCTTTCAGCGTCCTGCACCGTTCCCTACAATGAGTATCTACGACAATGTGCTTTCGGGTTTTGTTCTTAATGGCATTAAACTCTCAATAGCGGAGAAAGATGCCACCGTAGAGCGTTGCTTGCGCAGTGTGGCCCTGTGGGACGAGGTTAAAGATGTGCTGAATAAAAAAGGTACATTCCTTTCAGGTGGTCAGCAGCAGCGTTTGTGTATTGCTCGTGCCTTGGCTATGAAGCCCGATGTGTTGTTGATGGACGAGCCCACGTCGGCTCTTGACCCTATTGCGACGAAACATATCGAAGAGTTGCTCGTGAAATTGCAGGAGGAGGTTACAATCCTTATTGTTACTCACAACATGGGACAGGCCATGCGTATATCTTCGAAGGCTATGTTTATGTACTTGGGTGAACTCGTAGAATATGGCGATACCGATACAATGTTCTCCAATCCTTCAGATGGACGCACCAAAGCTTATCTGACAGGCAAGATGGGCTAATGCTTGATATGGCCTTTAGAGGGTTATGTCCTATAATAGAGAAATCATTAAGTCAATATTTGTGAATAGATATGGATGAATTTTTCTAAATATTTTCATTTTTGTAAAAAATTACTATCTTTGCATGGAAAGAATAAACATTATTAATATAATACTCGAAAACATGAAGAAAATTTTATCTGTATTATTATTGGCAGTTGTGGGTATGACTGCCGGTAGTGCCTACGCCAATGGCGTATTTGCCAAGAATGATTTATTGGGTTCAATAACCCTTGGTTTTGGTAATGGCTTTGGCCAAAGAGTAGCTATTGACTATGGTGTTGTAGATGGATGGCTCGACGGAAAGGCTTCGTTGGGTGTAGGTGCATCGGTGAATAATACCATCGGTTGGGATTTCCGCTACGATGCCATTTCGGTTATTGCCAACTGCTCATTCCACTATCAATTTGTAGATAAACTCGATACTTATGTAGTAGCCGGTTTCGGTGGTGGTATTGCCATGGCCGAAAATCACTTTGGTGGTGGTATTGACTGGACTTCGGCTGTAGGTCTTCGTTACTATTTCTCTCCCACTATGGCCTTCAACTTCGAGGCAGGTCACACAGCCGGTTGCTTTGTAAACTTGGGTTTGACTTTCCGCCTCTGATAATTTATATATCGAGAAGTATTTTAAAGATAGTCACACCACTTGATTTTATATTGTATGCGACACATATTTAAAATTGGATTGTTATCGTTACTCGCATTATGCGTAATATCATGCGAAGACAACGACGATCATCAACCGCCAAGTGACAGCAACGAAATTTGGGGTACGACCTATTCTCACGCTAACTTGGGCGCATATCCCGATATTTATTCCAAATATTGGGTATATGCCTACGAAACATATGAGAATCCTAATATAGGACTTCGCATTAGTGGTCTATATCCTCAGGCTCGCTTTTTCAGCTTTTCAATCTATAATGATTTGAAGGGCGAAGTTATAGATGGGCTTGACGATGTAAATATATCTCCCGACGACGGATATATTAATCCATATAATGTTACAACTAATAGCACCGACAATAGATTTACAATATATCTTCTAAAGGAGGGTACCAACTTATCTCTATTTCCTGATATAAAGGAAGAGAATGTGTGCTATTTCAGTGACGATGTTGAGTGTGTGAGTGTATGTCTGCGCCAATACCTTGGAGAAGGCGAATATGGAGGTGTAGGGCTACCTGCTATTGAAGGTGTCGATATGACGACGGGAAAGGTTGTTGCAGCCCCCAAGGCGGTAACATCAAAAGCTACTATCATGAAAGATGGTAATTTTGTGCCGCTGGAGTCTGATAAATCGATGGAAGTTCCATTCCTTTTGTCACCGCGCGGAGATTATTTCCCCAATAATTCTACCGATTATTTATATTGTCGTACACAGTTGACCACAGACCAAGTCTTGACATTTAGTTTTATCCCTGCACCCATCCCTGCATGTGTCGAGGAGTATAGAGATGCTAAAGCCCGATATTGGTCTATATGTATAGGCTCGGTGATGAACACATATTCGTATTGTTCTTTCTATGACCGCATGTTGGAGTATGAGGACGGTGAAAAGATTACTGTAGCTGTAATTTCTGCCAATAATGCTAAGCTTGCCGAGGTTAAAGAAGCTATGCAGAACATACCGTATAGTTATCTGATGGAATGGAATGAGGAGCTCCTCGACAACCAAGGGCGAAAGATTAGTGATATAATCACTGTGCTGTACCGTAATATTCTCCCTGATAAGACATGGCAATACTCTATGAGTACCATGACTCCTACGCCCTATGGCGATCCGTATAACAGCATTACCGATCCCGATAAACAGATGGCTCATAAGGCTCTGGGCGAGTACGGTCCCTTAGGAACAAAATATTCAACCGACGAATTCTTGCAGATATATAAGTAGATTAATATCCTGCCGGAGAAGCATTGATTCAAAAAAAGAGGCTGTGTCAAAATGAGAATTTTTGCACAGCCTCTCTTCTATTTTGTCGCCTAAAAGAGAGGAATGATATTACTCAAACACGCTTGGTCGATACAGAAACAATTATTGGTGTCCGATAAAAATCAATAGACTACTATAGTTATATGGTGGGGTATATGAGGTTTTTGTCCTCAATAACATCGAGTACTTCGCGGAGGTATTTGTCGGCCTCCCAGCGTGCCATGGGCAGGTCGTGTAGCAGATAGTTGCCACAGTCGCGTGCAGCTTGTCCGGGAACTTCGCCGTCGAAGTCGCGAATGAAACGGAATGTCTCGCGCATCAACTCTACAATGTCACGACTCTCGAGGTCGCCTTGCATGAGGAAATAGTTGCCTGTGCAGCATCCCATAGGCCCCCAGAAGACAATCTTCTCGCCCCATACAGGGTGGTTGCGCAAGAAGGTGGCTGCCAAGTGTTCGATAGTGTGCAATGCACCGTAGCCCAATGCCGGTTCGCGGTTAGGCTCTTTCATGCGGATGTCGAATGTAGTTACTACATGCTCACCCATGTAGTCTTTGCGCGATACATAAATACCTCGTAGCAGATTGAGGTGATCTATGGTGAAACTTGGTATCTTTTTCATGTGGTTATGTGATTTAGAGATTTTCAATGGTGTTGCGCAATATTGCAAATGACTGTTGAGGAGCAGCCTCCCAGAAGTTGGTGTATTGCTCCCAGTGACCTTCTACACCCGGAGTGTCGCTGATGATGCGCATAGAGATAAATGGAACCTTGCAAATGTGGCATACTTGCGCTATAGCGCCACTCTCCATGTCACAGGCCATGCCCTCGGGGAAGCTGGCTTTAATGCTTTCCAGCTCGTCGCGGTCGGTAATGAACTTGTCGCCACTGCATATCAATCCTCCGTATACGCGTTTACCTTTATTAGCATTCAATACTTTCTCTACCAGCTCTTTGTTGCCGGCAAAGCGGTCGGGGAGTCCTTGTATTTGGCCATATTCGTTACCCTCGCCACACCATACATCGTGGTATACGACATTGGTACCTACAACCATATCCATTATACGGGTCTCTTTGTCAATACCACCGGCTACACCGCTGTTGATAACGATGTCGGGGTGATATTTGTCTATCAATTCGAAGGTGCGTACTGCTGCATTCACCTTGCCAATGCCGCTCTGCGTAAGTATAATCTCGTGGCGACCGGCATCGCCTATGATAAATTGGCTGCCACTTTCTGCCACAACCGAATTTTTGCTTTCGAGCATTCCTTCAACGCATGCAAGTTCATCTTGCATAGCAACGATAATTCCAATCTTCATAAATGTTTTGTTATGTTTGTATGCAAAGATAGTAACAAACGAGCGAGAAACATGAAGTTTACTTCAATGTTTTTCACAGCGAGTGCAGTATATCTTCGAGATTTATCTCAAAGTTAAGAACAAACGAGCGAGAAACATGAAGTTTACTTCAATGTTTTTCACAGCGAGTGCAGTATATCTTCGAGATTTATCTCAAAGTTAAGAACAAACGAGCGAGAAACATGAAGTTTACTTCAATGTTTTTCAC
>JAGBHF010000044.1 GCA_017935645.1 Bacteroidaceae bacterium
GTATGATGGATACTATCTGGCTCATTCTCTGCGCCATGTGCTTTGGCGGTGTAATGACCGGCAGTCGCATGCTCGACTCACTCACACAACTATTTTTGCGCTTTATACACCGCACCACATCGGCTGTAGCCACCACAGTGGGAGCCGGTATCTTGTTTAATGCCACTACTTCCGACCAATATATTTCCATCATACTTTCGAGCCGATTGTTTAAGGGCGTATATGAGAAATTGGGCCTTGAAGGACGCCTACTCAGCCGCTCGGTAGTTGACTCATCGACAGTTACATCAGTATTGATACCTTGGAACTCATGCGGTATGGTACAATCGACCGTGTTGGGTGTAGCAACCATCACCTATCTACCCTATTGTTTCTTCAACTACCTCTCGCCCATAATCACGATTTTGGTAGCAGCCATAGACTTTAAAATATACAAAAAATCACCCAAAACAGTATAAAGATACAATCGGTTAAACACCATAAAAGAAGGTGGAAAGTAGCGATTTTTTGCTCAACTTTCCACCTTACTTTTTGCACTATCGAAATAGAGGCAGTAAGACGTACAACCCATTTTACTGCTGAATTGGGCAAAATATCAACAAATATTATTTGACATTTTTCAAAAAATCACTCATTATTAAAAAAAGAGGATAAATAAGGCAGTACGGCTAATGGTTTCTTTAATTTTTTTCGTTATATTTGCCCAACAATAGAAAAACAAACTAAAAAATATATAAATCGATGAAGAAGCAAGTAACACTTCAAGAGGCCGTAGACCAAATAAAAGACGGCATGACCATCATGGTGGGCGGTTTTTTGGCCGTAGGCGCACCTACACAAATCGTTGATGCTCTTGTAGAAAAGGGTGTAAAAGATTTAACTCTTATCTGTAACGATACAGCATTCCCCGACCAATCAATCGGCAAACTTATCGTTAATCGTCAAGTAAAAAAACTCTACGTATCGCACATCGGTACCAACCCCGAGACATCAAACCAAATGAATGCCGGTGAATTGGAAGTAGAATTCTGTCCCCAAGGCACATTGGCCGAGCGTATCAGAGCCAAAGGCGCAGGCTTGGGTGGTGTACTCACAGCTACAGGTCTTGGAACAATCATCGCTGAAGGCAAAGAGGTTGTAACAGTTGACGGTAAAGAGTATCTTCTCGAGAAACCCCTCGGTGCTGATGTTGCAATTATCGGTGCTTCAATTGCCGACGAAGCAGGTAATCTTATCTACAAAGGAACTACACAAAACTTCAACCCCCTCATGGCCACAGCCGCCGACATCGTTATCGCAGAGGCCGAAGAGGTTGTTGCAACTGGTACATTAGCTCCCGAGACTATCCATACATCGGGTGTATATGTTGACTACTTGTACAAGAAACAATAACAAGAGACGCAACAAACAAGAAGATAAACGACAAATAGTAATAACAAATAACTAAAATTCCCCAATACTATGGCAAACAAATCTATTATCAGACTTCGCATGAGCAGCCACGATGCTCACTATGGAGGCAACCTCGTTGACGGTGCTCGCATGCTCCAACTTTTTGGCGACGTAGCTACCGAGCTTCTCATCCAACGCGATGGTGACGAAGGTCTTTTCAAAGCATACGACAATGTAGAGTTTATGGCTCCCGTATATGCCGGTGACTACATCGAAGCCGAAGGCGAAATCGTATCGGAAGGCAACACATCACGCAAGATGGTGTTTGAAGCTCGCAAAGTAATCGTTCCCCGTCCCGACATCTCACCCTCGGCATGCGACGTACTCGCAGAGCCCATCGTAGTGTGTCGTGCAAGCGGTACATGCGTAACTCCCAAAAACTGCCAAAGAAAATAAAAGACAATAACAAGATATGGAGAAACTTATAATCACAGCCGCCATATGCGGTGCCGAAGTAACCAAAGAGCAAAATCCCGCCGTACCCTACACCGTAGAGGAAATTGTACGCGAGGCCAAATCGGCAGTTGATGCCGGTGCTGCCATCGTACACTTGCACGTACGCGAAGACGATGGTACTCCCACTCAAAGCAAAGCACGCTTCAAAGAGTGCATCGACGCCATCTATGAGGTATGCCCCGATGTAATCATCATCCCCTCGACAGGTGGTGCAGTAGGTATGAGTGCCGAAGAGCGTTTGCAACCCACCGAGTTGTTCCCCGAGATGGCAACACTCGATTGCGGTACTTGCAACTTTGGCGACGACGTGTTTGAGAACACTATGCCCATGATGCGTGACTTTGGTAAGAGAATGATTGAGAACAACATCAAGCCCGAGTATGAGTGCTTCGAAATGGGTCATCTCGACACTGTATTGAAAATGGCTCAAAAGGGTCAAGTTCCCGGTGCTCCCATGCAATTCAACTTCGTGTTGGGTGTTCCAGGTTGTACTCCCGCAACAGTACAAAACCTCGCATGGTTGGTTAATTCAATTCCCGCAGGTTCAACATGGACAGCTACAGGTATAGGTCGTCATGCATTCACATTGGCAGCTCACGCCATTGCAATGGGTGGTAACGTGCGTGTAGGCTTCGAGGACAACTTGAACCTTGAGAAGGGCGTACCCGCCAAGTCAAACGGTGAATTGGTTGCAAAGGTGGTAAGAATTGCCAAGGAACTCGGTAGAGAGATTGCCACATCGGCCGAAGCTCGCGAAATCTTGTCTTTGCCTCCCCGCAAGAAATAATTTTATAACAGCAAATAGTAACAAACTTATAAATCATACAACAATGAAAAAAGGTAACAAATACGGTATCCACCGCGTAATCGAACCCAAAGGTGTTCTTCCTCAACCCGCTAACAAGCTCGACAACAACATGGACGAGATTTACGACAACGAAATTCTCATCGATGTTAAAACACTCAATATCGACTCAGCTTCATTCACCGAAATTTCAAGAAGATGTGATGGTGATATCGAGAAGATCAAAGAGACTATGAAGTGGATTGTAGAGACTCAAGGTAAACACCGCAATCCTTGGACCGGTTCGGGTGGTATGTTGCTCGGTACTGTTGAGAAGATTGGTGATGCTCTTGCTGACAAGATCGACCTTAAGGTTGGTGACAAAATCGCAACATTGGTATCTCTCTCACTCACACCCCTCCGTATTGACGAAATTCTCGAGGTACGTCCCGAGGTAGACCAAGTAGACATCAAGGGTAAAGCTATCCTCTTCGAGAGCGGTATCTACGCTAAAATACCCTCAGACCTTCCCGAAAAGCTCGCTTTGTCGGCTCTCGACGTTGCCGGTGCTCCCGCTCAAACAGCCAAACTTGTTAAACCCGGTGATACAGTACTCATCATTGGTGCTGGTGGTAAGTCGGGTATGCTCTGCTGCTACGAGGCTAAGAAACGTGCAGGTGTAACAGGTAAGGTTATCGGTCTTTGCCACAGCCAAAAGAGTACTGAGCGCTTGCAAAAACTCGGTTTCTGCGACGTCGTATTCTCGGCCGACGCTACCGATTCAGTAGCTGTTCTCAACAAAATCGAAGAGCTTACTAAGGGCGAAATGTGCGACATCACTATCAACAACGTGAACATCGAGGCTACCGAGATGACTTCAATTCTCTGTACCAAGAATACCGGTATCGTATACTTCTTCTCTATGGCTACAAGCTTCACCAAAGCTGCTCTCGGTGCTGAGGGTGTAGGTAGCGACGTTACCATGATTATGGGTAATGGCTATACCAAAGGTCACGCCGAAATTACACTCCAAGAACTCCGTGAGTGCGAGGAGTTGAGAAAAGTATTCACTGAGTTGTACGCATAATACGTTTGCACTGGATAGGCATGTACATTCGCTATACACTATAGTATAAAGAACCGGCATGGGGTAAATACCCCCTGCCGGCTATTAAGTTTCTTGACGATACTATTACCGAAAGTACACAACCTATAGCAAAACATATGATACAACACTGAATAACAATTACATAACACAACAACTCGTCAAAAACAATATAAAATAAAACTATGACAGAATCAAGAAGATACGAACTGTTTCCCAACGTTACCGACGAACAATGGAACGACTGGAAATGGCAAGTAAAAAACAGAATAGAGACTCTTGAGGATTTGAAGAAATATGTAACACTTACTCCTGAAGAAGAAGAGGGTGTTAAGAAAACACTTCAAACATTGAGAATGGCAATCACACCTTATTATATAAGTTTGATTGACCCCAACAACCCCGATTGCCCCGTAAGAAAACAAGCTGTTCCCACAGCCAAGGAGACTTACCAATCGCCCGCCGACCTTCTTGACCCTCTTCACGAAGATGAAGATTCACCCGTTCCCGGTCTTACACACCGTTACCCCGATCGCGTATTGCTTCTTATCACCGATATGTGCTCAATGTACTGCCGTCACTGTACAAGAAGACGCTTTGCCGGTCAAAAGGATGCCGAGAGTGCAGTAGACCGCATCGACCGCGCTATCGAATACATAGCCAAGACACCTCAAGTGCGCGACGTACTCCTCTCGGGTGGTGACGCCCTTATGGTAAGCGACGAGCGCTTGGAATACATCATCTCTCGTCTCCGTCAGATACCTCACGTTGAGATTGTACGCATCGGTTCAAGAACACCCGTTGTGTGTCCTCAACGTATTACCGACAACTTGGTAAACATGCTCAAAAAATACCACCCCATCTGGTTGAACACACACTTCAATCACCCTCAAGAGGTAACTAAAGAGGCTACCGAGGCTTGTGCCAAGTTGGCCAATGCAGGTATACCCTTGGGCAACCAAACAGTGTTGTTGAGAGGCGTGAACGATTGCGTGAACACCATGAAGAAACTCATGCACGAATTGGTTAAGATGAGAGTACGCCCCTACTACATCTACCAATGCGACTTGTCAATGGGTATCGAGCACTTCAGAACACCCGTATCAAAGGGTCTGGAGATTATCGAAGGTCTTAGAGGTCACACATCGGGCTATGCCGTACCTACATTCGTTGTTGACGCTCCCGGCGGTGGTGGTAAAACTCCCGTTATGCCTCAATATGTTGTATCTCAATCGCCCGGCCGCGTAGTTCTTCGTAACTTCGAGGGTGTAATCACTACTTACACTGAGCCTACCGACTACAAGAACGAGTGCCACTGCAAGTACTGCAAAGAGAGCAATGTACAAAATGCTGAGGGTGTATCGTCGTTGTTACAAGGCAAAGAGATGACCATCGAGCCTGCTCACCTCAGTCGCAAAGAGAGAGCACACAAAGAATAATACTCACAAATTGTCGGTCATGCCCTTTATCAACGAAATTCTCAACTACGACAGCCTATCGATTGTAGGCATGGAGAAGAACGTGGGTAAAACCGAATGTTTGAACTATATCCTACGCAAGTTGCCGCTACAAGAAAAGAGTGTAGCGGTAACTTCGATAGGAATAGATGGCGAAAACAAAGACCAAGTAACCTCAACCAAGAAACCCGAAATATACTTGCGTGAAGGCATGTACCTATCGACTGCCGAAGCACACTATCGCGAGCGTAGATTGGTAAGTGAGTTGGTCGAGATAACCAACGAACGCAGTTCGTTGGGACGCATTGTAACAGCCAAAGTTATTGTAGGAGGAAAGGCTCTTATATCAGGCCCGTCATCGGGCGTATCATTGCGTCGATGGGTTGAAGGCATTAAGAAATATGGTATAGACCTCACCATTATAGATGGTGCTATATCGCGACTCAGCTCGGCATCGCCCGCCATCAGCAAGGCGATGATACTATCGACAGGAGCTGCTCTATCGTCCAACATCAACACCTTGGTGCAGAAGACCAAGTTTGTGGTAGAGATGATAGGCCTTGACAAACTTGAAGATGCAAGTCGCGATACCCTATGCGACATAGAGAGTGGCGTGTGGGGCGTAGATAATGAGGGAAACCTCGTAGACTTTAAGATTACTTCGGCACTGGCTATCAATACCATAAAGGTAGACATAACCAAAGGCATGAAGATAATATACACCGTAGGTGCATTGACCGACAAGCTGCTCAACCTCATTGCCGAGTCAAAGAACATTAAGAATGTCACCTTGGTGGTAAAAGACTTTACAAAAATTTTTGTTAGCGAAACAGCTTACAGAACTTTTTGCTCAAGAGGTGGAAATATAAGGGTATTACAGAAAAGCAAACTCATTGCAGTGTGTGTAAACCCTACCGCACCCAACGGATATGTGTTGGATAGCGATACTTTGTGTAGAAAACTCCGGGAAGCTATAAAGCTACCTGTATATGATATAGTAAAGAACGAATATGACATTTAAGTCGGCGCTTGAAATAGATTGCGGATTGCGTTATATGTACGACTCGTTGTGCATAATGTCGTCGTGTGGCCGTAAGATGCTGCTCGAAAGCGACATGATGACTACCAAGAGCGACATAGATGCATACTACCACCGACTCAATGACATATATAGCAAAAACTGCTCTCAAATAGCTCACAAGCTAATGACCCTCAAGGATATACACAACACCTTGAGTAGACTTGGTGATGGAACGACACTCGACGATATTGAGTTGTTTGAGGTAAAACATTTAGCCATACTCTCATCACAAATACGAGCCTTACTGATAGAGCTGAATATCAATGCCGTAGAGTTGCCAGAACTTATCAAGGTGATAGAGATATTGGACCCCGATAGGCTCAATATACCCTCGTTCTATGTTTACGACTCATACAGCGATGAGTTGAGAGAAGTGCGCAAGCAGATGAAAGCACTGCAAGCACATGGCGATGAACTTACTGAGGAGAAGCGTCAAGAACTATCGGCTCTGCTTCAACGCCATGCCGACTTAGAGTTGGAGGTAAGAGAATGCTTATCGCAACAGCTACAAGCCTACTTGACTCAATTGATCGACACCCTCAACAGCCTGTCGTACCTCGACATACTCGTTGCCAAGGCCGAGCAGATAAAAGAGATGAATTTGTGTTTTCCTCACATCGCAGAGGATACACACACATTATATAATAATATGTATCACCCGGCAGTAAAAGCTCACCTTGCACAGCAAGGTAAGGAATTTATGCCGGTAGATATTGCATTTGGTAACGAACCTGTTACCATTATTGGTGCCAACATGGGCGGAAAGAGTGTTGTACTAAAGTCACTTGCGCTCAATCAGCTTTTGGCACAATACGGATTTGGTGTTGCCGCCCAAGAGTGCAGCATCAATCCGGTAGAAGAGATAGCCTTGTGCATAGGCGATGAACAAAGCATTGTAAAAGGCGTATCGTCATTTGCCGGAGAGATATTGGCCATAGACACCGTAATAAAGAAAATAAAAGCAGGTAAGAAGTTACTTGCACTGATAGATGAGCCGGCTCGCACTACCAACCCCGTTGAGGGTACTGCCTTGGTAGAGGGTTTGCTCGAAGTCATTGAAAGCACCAATGGTGCATTTATTCTCACAACCCACTATAACATAGTAAACAAGAGTGTTAAACGTTATAGAGTAAAAGGATTGAGAGACGGAAAGATGGATTATACACTCGAAGTAACACACTGTGGCGATGTACCTCACGAAGCCATTGCCATAGCTGAGAGCCTGGGTGTAGACACACAATGGATTGATTACACAAAAAAGAATTTAAATAACTAACAAACAGCAATATGCAAAGCAAATTAGGACTGGATTTTAAGAAGGTTGAACGCGCTAAGTTGTTGGCAAAAGATATTGCCAATGAAGTTCAATCTTTCGTGGAGTCTAAAACAACAGTAGCCGTTGAGCGTACTTTGTGCAGACTTATGGGTATTGATGGAGTTGATGAAAATCAAGTTCCCCTTCCCAACGTTATCGTTGATGACTTGAAACAAAAAGGTGTATTGGGCGAAGGTGCATTGTTCTACCTTGCCAACGCCATGGTTAATACAGGGTTGTCGCCTCAAGAAATAGCCGAGCGCATAGCTACCGGCGAATTGGACTTGACCAAGATAGAGGTTGCTCCCCAAGCCGAAATCGAAAAAGTGTTACAACCCGTTATTGACGAGAGCATTGCCAAGATACGCACACGTCGTCAAAGACGCGAAAACTACTTGAACACCATCGGTGAAGGTCCCAAACCTTACCTCTACGTAATCGTTGCTACCGGTAACATCTATGAGGATACAGTGCAAGCCGAAGCCGCCGCACGTCAAGGTGCCGACATCATTGCCGTTATCCGCACAACCGGTCAAAGTCTTCTCGACTACGTACCTTATGGCGTAACAACCGAAGGTTTTGGCGGTACTTACGCTACTCAAGCCAACTTCAAGATCATGCGCGAGGCTATGGACCGCGTTGGTGAGGAGTTGGGTCGCTACATCCGCGTATGTAACTACTGCTCAGGATTGTGTATGCCCGAAATTGCCATCATGGGTGCTTTCGAGGGTCTTGATGTGATGTTGAACGATGCCCTCTACGGTATCTTGTTCCGCGACATCAATATGCAACGCACTCTCATCGACCAATATATGTCACGTATCATCAACGGTTTTGCAGGCGTTATCATCAATACAGGTGAGGATAACTACCTTACTACAGCCGATGCTGTAGAGGCTGCACACACCGTATTGGCATCGGATCTCATCAACGAACAACTTGCCCTCTTGGCAGGTCTTCCCGAGGAACAGATGGGATTGGGTCACGCATTTGAGATGGATCCCATGCTCGAAAACGGCTTCTTGTATGAGCTTGCACAAGCACAAATGGCGCGTGAGATTTTCCCCAACGCACCTCTCAAATACATGCCTCCCACAAAGTTCATGACAGGTAACATCTTCCGCGGTCACTTGCAAGACTGTCTCTTCAACATGATAGGTATATGGACCAACCAAGGCTTGCAACTCTTGGGTATGCCCACCGAGGCTATTCACACACCCTTCATGTCCGACCGTTTCCTCTCTATCGAAAATGCCAAGTACATCTTCAACAACATGAAGAGCATAGGCGATGAAATGGAGTTTAAAGAGGGTGGTATTGTAAGAAGAAGAGCACAAGAAGTACTTGACAAATCAATCGAATTGCTCGAACAACTCACATCGGAAGGTCTGTTCAATGCTCTCGAAAAAGGTATCTTCGGTGACGTTAAGAGAAGTCGCGTAGGCGGTAAAGGTCTTGAAGGTGTAGTAGAGCAAGGCGCTCACTACATGAATCCATTTATTAACTTAATGAAAGGAAAGAAATAATCATGGCAGGTGGACTATATTCAATGTCGGCAAAAGATTTTGACCAGACATTAGACTTGACAAAAGTAAAGCCCTATGGCGATACAATGAACGACGGTAAAGTACAAGTGAGCTTTACTCTCCCCGTTCCCAATGGTGCTGAGGCCGAAGAGGCGGCTAAACTACTGATGAAGAAAATGGGATTTGAGAATCCTTTGGTTGCATTTGCCAAGGAGTTGACTCCCGGTTTTACATTCTTCAACTGCTATGGCAATCTTACTCACACCGTAGACTATTCAAACATCTACGTTCCCAAAGTAGAGAGTAACACCATGGACATGCACGAGTGTGACGACTATATCAAGGAGCACATCGGTCGCAAGCTCATTGTTGTGGGTGCAAGTACAGGTACCGACGCACACACTGTAGGTATCGATGCCATCATGAACATGAAGGGTTACGCCGGTCACTATGGTCTCGAACGCTACGAAATGGTTGAGGCATATAACCTCGGTAGCCAAGTACCCAATGAGGAGTTCTTGGCCAAGGCCATTGAACTCAATGCCGATGCAATACTCGTATCGCAAACCGTAACACAAAAAGACGTACACATCCAAAACCTTACCAACCTCATCGAGCTGATGGAAGCCGAGGGCTTGCGCGATAAGATGATAGTAGTGTGCGGTGGTCCTCGTATCTCACACGAGTTGGCCAAAGAACTTGGTTACGATGCCGGCTTTGGAGCCAATACATACGCCGACGATGTAATATCGTTTGTAGCTCAGGAATATGTAAACAGAAACGTAAAATAATAATATCATATCATTATGGATAAAAATCAGATAAGAGAAGTCATTGCACGTCGCGCAGCTCTCGAATTGCACGATGGTGATGTTGTAAATCTTGGTATCGGTCTTCCTACCTTGATTCCCGACTTTCTTCCCGAAGGTGTGTCGGTAATCCTCCAATCGGAAAACGGACTTATCGGTATGGGTCCCACACCCAAGGAAGGTGAAGAGAACAAAGACTTGGTAAACTCGGGTGGTGGCTATGTTACAGCCGTTCCCGGTGCATGGTCGTGCAGCTCTTGCGACTCATTTGCACTCATCAGAGGTGGTCACGTTGATGTAACCTTCTTGGGCGCTCTCGAAGTAGACGAGAAAGGCGACTTGGCCAACTGGAACATTCCCGGTAAGAAAACTCCCGGTATGGGTGGCGCAATGGACCTCTTGGTAGGTGCTCGCAAGGTTATCCTCACCATGGAGCACACAGCCAAGGGCAACCACAAAATCCTCAAAAAATGCAACTTGCCCCTCACAGCTGCCGGTCAAGTAAATATGATTATCACCGAAATGGGTGTTATGGATATTACTCCCGAGGGTATTGTTTTGCGCGAAATTCACCCCGAATTTACCGTTGAGCAAGTACAAGAGGCTACCGGTGCTACGCTTATTATCTCACCCGAACTTAAGCCCATGAAACAATAAGCACACTATGGAATATCAATTTTTGAAATATGACAACAGTCGCGAAGGGATAGGTGTACTCACCATCTCTTCGCCGGCTACGCTCAACGCGCTCAATAGCACTATTCTTGGCGAGCTCGATGCCTTTATCAGTTCGGTCGACACACGCAATACACGTGTGCTCATCATTACCGGCGAAGGCAAGTCGTTTGTTGCAGGAGCTGACATAGCACAAATGAGCAACCTCAATGCCGAAGAGGGCTACGAGTTTGGTAAATTCGGAGCTATGGTATTCAAGAAAATCGAAGACTTGGAGATACCCGTTATCGCTGCAGTCAATGGTTTTGCCTTGGGTGGTGGTTGCGAGTTGGCTATGGCATGCGACATTCGCGTAGCATCGGAGAAAGCAAGATTTGGCCAACCCGAGGTAAACTTGGGTATCATTCCCGGCTTCTCAGGTACTTATCGCTTGAGTAAGTTAGTGGGTCAAGGTATTGCCAAAGAACTCATCTATACCGGCAATCATATCATGGCCGACGAAGCATTGCGCATAGGTCTTGTAAACAAGGTTGTTGCTCCCGAGGAGTTGATGAATACCGTACTGAAAATGGCCGAAAGCATCCTCACAAGTGCTCCCATTGCAGTAAAATTGGCTAAGAAGAGCATCAACGAGAACTATGACCTCACTGCCAACGAAGCCATCGAGCTTGAAAATCGCTACTTCTCGCAATGTTTTGCCACAGCCGACCAAAAGGAGGGCATGGCAGCATTCTTGGGTAAGCGTGCGGCTACATTCAAAAACGAATAATTAACTTTTTAATAAAGACAAAGTATATGAAAATTTGCGTTATTGGAACCGGTACAATGGGTTCAGGAATCGTACAATCTTTTGCACAAGCAGGTATAGCTGTTGTGATGAAGAGCCGTAGCGAATCCAGCAACGAAAAGGCATTGGCTCGCATCAGCAAATCATTGGCAAAACTTGTAGAGAAAGGCAAAGTAAGCCAAGAGTATATGGATGCAACTATTGCCAATATTACTCCCACTACCGACTATGCCATGTGTGCCGACGCCGACCTCGTTATTGAGGCTGCTGTTGAGACAATGGAGTTGAAAAAAGAGCTCTTCAAGATGCTCGACGAGATATGCAAGCCCGAAGCTGTACTCGCTTCAAACACATCATCACTCTCAATTACTGAGATTGCTGCTGCTACAGGTCGTCCCGACAAAGTAATCGGTATGCACTTCTTCAACCCTGCACCCGTTATGAAATTGGTTGAGCTTATCAAAGGTCAAAAGACTTCGGATGAAGTATGCACCATGATCTCGGACCTTGCCAAGTCAATTGGTAAAGTACCCGTAATGGTTAATGAAGCTCCCGGTTTTGTAGTAAACCGCATCCTTATACCTCTCGTAAACGAAGGTATCGGTATCTTGGCCGACGGTGTAGCTACTCGCGACGAGATTGACGAAGCAATGAAGTTGGGCGCTAACCACCCCATGGGTCCCTTGGCATTGGGCGACTTGATTGGTCTCGATGTGTGCTTGGCTATCATGGAAGTATTGCACCAAGAGTATGGCGATGACAAATATCGTCCCCACCCCCTACTCCGCAAAATGGTAAGAGCCAACTTGTTGGGTAGAAAAACAGGAGAAGGATTTTATAAGTACTAATAGTATAACACAATAAAACATGAATTTCAATCTAACAAAAACACAAGAACTGTTTAGGCAAATGATTCGTGAGTTTGCCGAGAAAGAGGTAAAACCCCTTGCAGCTGAGATTGACGAGCAAGAGAGATTTCCCGCAGAGACAGTGAAGAAGATGGCCGAACTGGGCATTTTCGGTATACCCGTGCCCACACAATATGGTGGTGCAGGTGGTGACAACCTCATGTACTCAATTGCAATAGAGGAGCTCTCAAGAGCTTGTGCTACTACAGGTGTGGTTGTATCGGCTCACACTTCACTTTGCGTTGCTCCTATCATGGAACATGGTACTGAAGAGCAAAAGATGAAATATCTTCCCAAACTTGCTTCGGGTGAGTGGATTGGTGCTTTTGGTCTTACTGAGCCCAACGCCGGTACTGATGCTGCCGGTCAACAAACCACTGCTGTACTCGATGGCGAAGAGTGGGTGCTCAATGGAAACAAAATCTTTATTACCAATGCAGGTCCCGCACACGTATATATCGTAATCGCAATGACCGACAAGTCATTGAAGACCAAAGGTATCTCGGCCTTTATCGTAGAGGCCGGCACTCCCGGATTTGAGATTGGTAAGAAAGAGTTGAAGATGGGTATCCGTGGTTCAGCTACAGCCGAGCTTATCTTCAACAACTGCCGCATACCCAAAGGCAACCTCTTGGGCAAGATTGGTGGTGGCTTCCCCATCGCAATGAAGACTCTCGACGGTGGTCGTATCGGTATCGCTGCACAAGCACTTGGTATCGCTCAAGCCGCTTTGGACGAGACTGTTAAGTACACTAAAGAGCGTAAACAATTTGGCAAAGCTATCGGTCAATTCCAAAACACACAATTCCAAATGGCCGACCTCAAGACTAAGGTTGAGGCTGCTCGTTTGCTCGTTCGTTCGGCAGCGTTCAAGAAAGATAGTGGCGTGCCCTACTCTCCCGATGCTGCAATGGCAAAATTGTTTGCCGCCGAGACTGCAATGGAGGTAACTACCAAGGCTGTACAATTCCACGGTGGTTATGGCTACACTCGCGAATACCCCGTAGAGAGAATGATGCGTGACGCTAAGATTACTGAAATTTACGAAGGCACATCAGAGGTACAACGCATGGTGATTGCCGCTAACTTGTATAAATAAGAGGGAGGATAAATATATGAAAATCGTAGTATGTATTAAACAAGTGCCCGATACGACCGAGATTAAAATCAATCCCGTTACCGGTACACTTATTCGTGATGGCGTTCCCAGCATCATGAACCCCGATGACAAAGGTGCTCTCGAAATGGCACTCCGTCTTAAAGATCAATATGGTGCTCACGTAACAGTTATCACCATGGGTCCTCCTCAAGCCGATCTTATCTTGCGTGAGGCATTCGCTATGGGTGCCGACCGTGCTATCCTCCTCACCGACCGTCGTTTTGCCGGTGCCGATACCTTGGCTACATCAAACGCCTTGGCAGGTGCTCTCAGAACAATGGACTTCGACATCGTATTTGCCGGTCGTCAAGCTATCGACGGTGATACAGCACAAGTAGGTCCCGAGATGGCCGAGCACTTGGGCTTACCTCAAGTATCGTATGTTGTTGACCTCAATGTTAAGAACGAGAATACCGTTATCGTCAAGAAAGAGACAGAAGATGGCTACCAAATGTTGGAAGCCGATACCCCTTGTGTGCTCACTGTACTTGCCAGCGCCAACAAGGCTCGCTACATGTCGGTATCGGGTATCGTAAATGCTTACAACCGCGAAGTTGAAATATGGACAGCCGACTCTATCGATGTTGATGAGTCGAAGTTGGGTCTCAAAGGCTCGCCCACCAAGGTGCAAAAATCTTTTGCCAAAGGTTTGAAACAAGCCGGTGAGGTATATGAAGTAGACGCTGAAGAGGCTGTTGGTATCATTATTTCTAAACTCAAAGAGAAATTTATTATCTAATATCTAAAACATTAAAGAAATGGATAAATCAGCATACAAACACGTATATGTCTTTGTTGAGCAAAGAGATGGTGTTATTCAGCCCGTAGCATTCGAACTTTTGGGCAAGGCACGCGACCTCGCCGATGCACTCGGTGAAAAGGTGGTAGCCCTCTTCCCCGGTTATCAAATTGCCAACAGCTGTCAAACACTCATTGAGCACGGTGCCGACGAAGTTATCTGCATCGACAACGCTCAACTCAAAGACTACCTCACTGAGCAATATGTACAAGTTATCACTCAAGTTATCGAGGAGTACAAGCCCAGCATCTTGTTGCTCGGTGCTACTACTATCGGTCGCGACTTGGGTCCTCGCTTGGCTGCCCGCATCACTACAGGTCTTACAGCCGACTGTACTAAACTCGAAATCTCGGAAGACCGCGAATTGTGGTCTACTCGTCCCGCCTTCGGTGGCAACCTCATGGCTACCATCGTCAACTCTACTCATCGCCCCCAAATGTCAACTGTACGTCCCGGTGTGATGCAAAAGAGAGAGGCCGACGCTACCCGCAAGGGCGAGATTATCAACTTAGAGCCTAAATTGGACGAGTCGAAATTCAAAGTAAGACTTATCGAAACCGTTAAAGAAGACAAAGGTAAAGTTGACATCACTGAGGCTAAGATTCTTGTATCGGGTGGTCGCGGTATAGGTTGCAAAGAGAACTTCGAGAAACTCGAGCAACTCGCCGGTGTACTCGACGCAGAGGTTTCTACTTCACGTGCTATGGTTGATGCCGGTATCATGCCTCACGACCGTCAAGTGGGTCAAACAGGTAAGACCGTACGCCCCAACCTCTACTTTGCTATGGGTATATCAGGTGCTATCCAACACCTTGCCGGTATGGAAGAGTCGGACTTCATCGTTGCTATCAACAAGGATAAGTTCGCTCCCATCTTCCAAGTATCGGACCTCGGCATCGTAGGCGACGTGAACAAGATTGTTCCCCTCCTCACCGAGCGTTTGGCTCAAGAGTTGAAGAAATAATCAACTTCAACCATATACATAGCACTGAGGCTACACTTGTGTGTAGCCTCAGTCTTTTTATATTCGATGGTATCAATTGGTATCGGACAGCGATAAAAGCTATTTCAACGTTGCCTTGACGTGTACTTCGTCGTGAGTAATAGATGTAGGCTTATGCTGCAATGTGAATTTATAGATACTGTTGTTCACCTTCACAATTGGCGCAACATCATCGTAAGCCCATGTCCAATCTTTTACAACGCTCACAGTGTATTTATCGACCGGTAGTTTGGTAATTCTCTGCTGTACAGATTGTGCATTGGTACCATGTAAGGGAACCATATATTGATACTTTCCACCCTCGGCTGTACCTTGTACCTTGACAACACAACTCTCACAAGGTCTAAGGCCCTCTACCTCGATAATCAGGTCGGAGAACAAGAATCCTAAGGCAAATGCAACATAAGTATCGGTAAAGGTTTTTGTCTCTTCACTATCCAAATAGTCATATTCTCGCATATATTCTCGTCCCATGGCTTGCGCTTCTCTGAAGCGATGCTCAAAAGAGGTGTGACTGCCCTTGGCGATATGGGTTATATTATACGAATCGTCACCCACAAAGTAGTCTTCATACCATCCCAAGCCATCGGCATTACCGGCATAACTGTCCAAGCTCATCTTCGATATATTAGGCAATACCAAGGTAGTATTCTCACCGTTGACAAATACATCATCGGCTGCCATGTCAGCTATGTTGGCATAGATACCTAATTGGCTGAAATTACCAAACGTAAGACTCGAATTACTTGATATATAGATACCTCCACCTACGCCTTGGATGTCACTGCCGTCATTGAGGTAGGCTGTCTTGAAACTTCCTGTACCCGTAGCCTTGTTAAATGTCAAGATACCACCATTATACGTCATTGACGCATCGGCCAAGAACAGACCTCCACCATTACCGGCAGTAGCTTCATTCTCGGTCAAGGTACAACCATTTACGTTAACGCTTGCTCCTTCCAAACAGATACCACCACCTGCTTTAGTGGCTTTGTTGGAGGCTATCATACCATTGGACAACTCTACCGTACCACCACCGACATAGAATCCGCCACCCTTCACGGCGGCAATATTAGCACTTACTTCTCCTCCACTGACGGTTACTGTACCGTTTGCAATGTATATGCCGGCGCCATTACCATTAGTCGATTGATTGGCTGTGACTTTTCCCGAATTCATGGTAAATGTTCCGGATGTCAAATAAAAGGCTCCACCATTCCCCGATACGGTATTATCGCGAATGGTGCCACCTGCAACATTGAACTGTCCCGTACCGGCCAAATATACTGCTCCACCATCGGTTGCATTGTTATTGTGCATGTCGGCATCACCCGAAATGGTAAAAGTTCCGTTATTCAGATACACTGCACCACCGGTTGTGCCGGTACAATCCGATATTTTACCACCTGAAATGTCGAACGTTCCACCTTCCATGTACACAGCGCCACCACCGGTACCATTGCAATTGGTTACTGCACCACCCGATATGTCGAACGATCCACCCGACATGTACACCGCACCACCGGTTGTTCCGGTGCAATCATATATTGTACCGCCGGTCATGGTAGCAACTCCATTAGGGTCAATCATATACACCGCGCCACCCGGTTCGGTGGTTTTCGGCGATGTAAGTTTACCATCGGTCATACTGAATACACAGCCCTTACTACCACTGGCACGCATCAATATACGACCACTGATATCACCACCATTAATATACACCTTGGCACATCCAATCTTATCATTGCTTGTACCACCAACGCCACCACCAATAAAGTCGGCAACTATCAATTTTCCTTCATTAACAGTCAAGGTCACGTCACCGCCTGTATTCTTGGTACTTCGGCCGCCTCCTATTGAGTTGGCTGTAATAACGGTACTATTGCCCGAAATGGTAATTACAGAATTACCACCTACTCCGGCATTGGCTCTACCGCCACCGATACCGCCTTTTGTAACAGTAATAGTACCACCTGTTATCGTCACGTTACCTCTACCACCATAACCCTTGGAATCGGTACTATTAGTACCACCGCCGCCAATGTCGGCTCCCAACTCGGAATAGGCAACAATATTACCACCATTAATTATAATATCGGCATTTCCGGCATGACCTGTACCTGTCGAGCCACCCGAACCTATAGCCGCACCTGATCCCTCTCCGATACCTTTATATGTGCGGGCATCAATATCTCCATTATGTATCGTAACCTTGGCATACTGACCGGCTCCTTCAGCTCCTCCCGAGCCGGAACCGATAGCTGCTCCATATTGACCTTCGGCCTTTATCACGCCATTATGAATGGTAACAGTAGCACCTGCGGGACTGGACGAGGTAGCACCACCGCCACCGCCACCGATAGCCGCAGCACGCATTTTGTTAAAAGCGCGCGATTGGTTTGTATTGTCCGATAGAGGGTCCTTTAATGTAGCATCTATCGTACCACCATAGATATCCATGGTTACATATCCACTACGATAACCACCTCCTATACATGCCGCCGAATCATCGATACGATAGGCACTGATATTACCTCCGGTAATGGATAGTCCGGTGATTGTTCCTGATGTTATATTGCTCATAGAAGCACTTCCTGTACCAATGGCAGCAGCACCACCTGATGTTCCGCTTGAATAACCCCACGCACCACGCGCCTCGATATTTCCACCGGCAATCGTGAGGTTTACCAACGCATTGTTTCCGGCATCAACACCTTCAATGGTCGAGCCACCGGTTCCGTATCCTGCTGTTCCTATACCGGCACCACAATTATATGTTGTTGCGGCACCACCATTCCAAGCATTGCCACTTCGGGCATCCAAATGTCCGCAAGCATCGGTACAAGCCGAGGCATTATATACTCCTGCGGTGTGACCATGTGTGTGATTACCCAACCATGCTGTATATCCCTCCTCGCAAGTGAGAAGTAATGTTCCATCACAAGTTGCACCGCCACTCTTCTCCAATCCGGCTCTGTTTCTTCCGCTATAGAGTTTGTTCTTTGTTCCGTCTTTAAGGATTACAGCTACCACACTGTTACCTTCGTTATATACCGAAAAAGCTGCAACACTGTTGGTCTTACGTCGTATATCCACACCATCCAAATAAATGATAAAGTCTTGGGTGGCGAATAGAGTATCACTACCCACTTGTATATTACGACTCGTAGTAGTTCCAGAGATGATATAATGATTGCCGGGGTTGTGAGTACCCGATAGCTTCGTACCTCCACTATTATATCCTGAGTAGGTTGCATCGGTGAGTCTTACATTACCCTTGGATATGTCAAACGATATTTCGGTTTGTCCCCACACGAATACACTGCTTGCCAAGAGCATCAGTGTAAAAACAAGAAATCTTGGAAATATATTCTTTTTCATAACATCTTCTTTTAATTATAATGGGTCTAACTGATCGGCAACAGTATTGCCCCATGCTGCTTTCACCGAAGTTTTATCAGCCTCAGCTTCAACAGCTTGAACGAGTACAACAAAGTCCAATTCCAACCCATCGGCATGAGTTATAGGGTTAGTAAACTTATTGAAAAGTCGCACTTCGGTATGCTTGGTACTAAGTAATGGTTTCTTGTAGTAATATACATTGGCTGTTTCGTCATACAACCAATAGGTATCCCAATTAGTGGCACGCTCATAGTTGCTGTTACCCGCAGTAATTTTTAGATTGACTTCATCGGGATTAAACAGGGCCGCTACATTATTAGCGTCATCGACCCAATTGCCAACAATCATAGCACGAACATAACAAGGCTTGTTGTAGGTATTTGTAATTTCCACACCATTAATTACCTTATTCACCACATTTTCGGCAGTAGCCTCAATACTCAATCCGTCCATCAACTTCAACGTATATGTATAGGCTTTACCTATCTCCCAAGCACCGTCGGGCATGGTAGCTTTGTATACATCGTGTACTCCATCGGGTCGAAGATATGTTATTGTAAGAATCTTTCCTGTAGTAGGTTGGGGTATTAATAAGAAGGTAGTCTCATTAGCATCACTTGTTATAGGTTGTGTAGGAGTACCCGACATGTTTTCTTTAATTTCAACATTAAGGTCTTGGTCAAGGGTAGACTTACTGCTGTTATCAAGTTCCCAAGTCAACTTGACAGCTTGATTGGGTTGATAAGTCAATTTCCCGGCAGCATAGACGTCTGAAAGTGAAATATTCTCGACAGTACCGGCGAGAACTTTACCGGCAATAAACCGAATGGCCGATAACGCATGGTTGTACTGAAGATTGACTTTGCCTTGCTCTTTGCCTTGATAGGCATAGGCAAGGAACAAATCCTTTTGCTCCTTTACATCGACAAGTTTGCTATCGCTTCCTTCCTGGTTGTAATAGAACGAAAGTGATGGTGATGTGGCATCATTGTTGATAGTAAAGGCGGCATCGGCGGCCTCATCTATTTCCTTGGGATGATAACTCCAGAAACTAATCTTGGCATCCTTGGCAATAGGCCAATAGTGAACAACTTGCGTATGTACATCAGTAAGACTATTTAACAATATCACATCCTCAATGTAAGTATCATTCTTATAGAAAGCATCCAAGGCTATTTCGCCCGAACACTTCGACACCATATTATCATTGTTAATGGGAGTGCCACGGGTAACATCTTTATCGGCATGAAGAATAGGTTCACCCCAATCGATGGTGTCGGCAATAGTCAGGTAAAGAGCCAACGAATCTGTTCCGTCCTCATTGACAAGTATGATAGGTTTCTCTACAGCACGTTTCTTGGATGATGACGATAGGTTATCATCACCAATATTATACAAGGCAAAGGTGATAGCATCATTACTTAACTCACCATGCGACAACTCTTGGTCTTGACATCCAATACATAGGAAAGTCAACGCCAATATCATACAGCACACGAAGTAGGGCTGTTTTACGACCTTTACATCTCTACATTTCATACTTATAATACCCCTTTCCATTCTTTCTCTGAGAAAAAGTCATACTTACTCGGTATAGTAATTATGCAACAACAGAGTTATCAGCAAAAATCTATCGGTTAATTAGCACTTTTTTACTCAATACTCGGCTATATATTTAAGCATTGATAATAGTCTTACAAATGTAGATAATAGTATATAGATATCCAAGTCAAAAACGGATTGATTTAATATTATCTACTCGATTTAGCACTCGATTTTCTTGTAATTGTAATTATAACTCACTACTTTTACTACTGCATTTTATAGATTTAATGATATGAAGGTAACACTTGCATTCGATTCGTTTAAGGGGTCGCTTACCTCGCAAGAGGTTGCCGATGCTTTCGATGCGGGATGGCGCTCGTGCATGCCTGCGTGCGAGGTGCGCAAGGTGGTTATTGCCGATGGTGGCGAGGGTACTACCGAGGCTCTTGTGGAGGCGCTCAATGGCACATACATTGACACTACAGTGAGCGACCCGCTGGGGCGTGCTATCACTGCACGATATGGCATTGTGGATAATGGCAATACGGCTATTATCGAGATGGCTAAGGCAAGCGGACTGCCATTGCTCCGTCCCGACGAACGCAATCCATTGCTCACATCGACCTATGGTACAGGCGAGATGATACTCGATGCTCTCAATAGAGGTTGTCGCAACTTGCTTATAGGCATAGGTGGCAGTGCCACGAACGATGGGGGCATGGGTATGCTATCGGCCTTGGGATACCGCTTTGTCGACAAGCAAGGCTGTCGACTGACAGGCAACGGCGAGATGTTGGCACACATAGCACATATAGATGATACAGAGGTGTATAAGGCTGTGCGCGAAGCTCATTTTACGGTAGCGTGCGATGTAACAAACCCGTTGTATGGAGCGAACGGAGCGGCTTATGTATTTGCTCCGCAAAAGGGTGCCGATGCCCACATGGTTGCGCAACTCGACCACGGTCTGCGCAACTACGCACAAGTTATAAAAGAGTATAATGGTTGCGACATTGCCATGCTGCCCGGTGCAGGTGCTGCCGGCGGACTGGGAGGAGGATTTAAAGCCCTACTTGATGCACGCCTTGTACCCGGCATTGATATGGTACTCGAAACCATAAAATTTGACCACATCATAGCCGATAGCGCAATAGTAGTGACCGGCGAAGGTTGCATCGACTACCAGACGGTGATGGGCAAAGCACCCAGTGGTGTACTACGGATAGCCCGACAACACAACATACCGGTGATGGCCATAGGGGGCTGTGTGAAATGGTGCGACGAACTACACAACAGTAACTTTGCAGCCATCATGCCCATTACTCCCGACGATATGCCACTCGAAGAGGCTATGAAACCGGAGGTCGCAAAGGAAAATGTAAGAAAAACAGCCATTCGCATAGCTCAATTGTTTAACCTTAATAACGACAACTTAAAATGAAAGAGATATACTTGGCAGGAGGTTGCTTCTGGGGCACTCAGCACTACATAAAACAGATAGACGGTGTGGTACATACCGAGGTAGGATATGCCAACGGTACAACACCCCACCCCACATATGAAGAGGTATACACCGACCTTACCGGATATGCCGAAACGGTGTACATACAATACGACGAGTCGAAAGTAAGCCTTAACACTCTTATTGAGTTGTACTTTCTCTCTACCGACCCCACCTCGCTAAACCGACAAGGTGGTGATTGTGGCACACGATACCGCACCGGTATATACTACAAGTCGAGCAACGACCTACCCATTATAGAGCAAGTCTATCGACAAGTTGCGGCACAATACGATAAGCCCTTGGCTGTAGAGATAGAGCCACTACACAACTACTACCCTGCCGAGGAGTATCATCAAGACTACTTGGAAAAGAATCCGCAGGGATATTGCCACATACCACGTGCGCTCATGGCAAGAGTAAAAGAGCTGAGCAAGAGGAACAAATAATACCTAAACCACACAATAGGAGACAAAAAAATCCCGAACACACTTAAGCGTTCGGGATTTTTTGTATCTTGTCGTACAGCGATTATTTTCCAACAATAATACGGCTCAACACTTGAGTCATACAGTGTGCTGCTCCGTAACCATCAATGAGGCTTTCGAGAGGTATCCACTCAACTTTTACGCCGTGACGCTTAAAGTTCTTTTGCAACTCCTCCGATTGTCCGGCAACTGCCATGATGTGACGAGGACCTATTGCCAAGTAGTTGTTGGCATAATGCAACTCATCCTCCTCCTTAATAGGAATAATGGTATAACCGCTATCCTTGAGGTATTGTACGAAGGGAACATCTTGTTGTGTAAGTGTATATTCCTTCTCACCGGGACGACGAGTATAAAGGTCGACAGTTACCCATTCGGGATCACCTTCCTTGGCATACAAACGGCTCTCGACCAATGTACACAAGTCCTTATCGATAATATTGAAGTAAGTGTCGAGGTGCATTTGCATTTGCCACCATTTGTGGTCATTGACAACAGCAACAGTATCGTGACCAAATGCATCGGCATCCATGATTTGCTTGATAGCCTCGATGTTGGTGCGCATACCGCAACCAATAAACGACACATCGCCCGCGGGGATATAATCGCCACCCTCCAGACGACCTTCGTTAACAATGCGAAGAATAGGTTTCACACCCAATTGCTCGTAACAGATAGAAATAATTGAGGTTTCGGGAGCACGTTGAGTAGAGTTCATTTGACAGATAATGTGACCACGAGGGGTGGTAACACTCTGATCGCGAGTAAAATATAAGTTCATCAAAGGTTGATGAGTGTACACAGCCTCAACACCGGTATTGTTGTCGGTAGCATAGAGTGTAACAGTGGGTTGCAACAAGATGCAACGTATCAAGTCGGCACGCGACATTTCGTTGATAACCTTGAGGCGGTAGTTATTATTCTCCACCACATTGGCGTTGGGCATGTTCGACACATCGTAAGTGAGCGCGTTCATGGCATGCACACGCAACTTTTCGATAGGAGCTTCGTTCAAGAGTTGCTCTACAGTGTACACCTTGATACCATTGTTTTCAAGAGCCTTGATATAGCCACGATGCTCGGCGGCAGCCTTATCTACGTCGAAATAATTCTCAAACAAGCCGGCCGATGGATGTATTACACCATCAAAAAGTTCTTGACCCGGGGTGTGCATCAAAATAGCTGTTGCTATATCCCACTCGGCACGGGGATAACCCTCAGTCTTTTGTGCAAATGAAAAACTATAAACTGATAATACAAGAAGAAGTGATAAAAATATGCGTTTCATGATAAAAATTTTTTTACTTCGCAAAGATAGGATTTATCACAACAAATCACAATAGCATAAAGGAATTTTAAGCATTGGAGAGCATATATAAGTAACAAAGCAGATAAAACATCCGCCACTCTGCCGGTATAACCCAACAAAATGGCGGATAAAAACTATTCTATTATGTTACACTGCTATATAATGCAATGCTTAAAATATACCTTGTGTATTGCGAATTTCGTCACGAGTTAATCCTACAAACAAATTGGGAGTCTTTGTGAAATCGATTGTAAATAGACATTTCTCATAAGAGGCAGTAGTATTATCTACTTCCGACATTTCTTCCCAACTTAGTAACCACATTTCATAAGCCATCTTGGCAAACGTCTCGGAGGGATATACATAGTCACAGATAGCCTCTACACAAATATCATTTTTGAAAGTCAAGGTAAGTACTGTTACTACCTCAAAGCCATCCATATCATCCAATTCTTCTACTTGTTTCAGGTACATTTTGTTACCATCCTCCGACTCACCGACAGGCAAACCAAGCAGAAATTCCACATAATCATTGTAGTTTCTTCCTCCACGAGGTCCATCTTTTTCACACGATACAAATACCATTGACATTGCTATCAAGGTAACAAATAAAGCTAAAGTCTTTTTCATAGTTGAATTATTTTTAAAAATTGAACATTAATATACTGCAAAATTGGTGATTTAATAAATAAAAACAAAATAATCAGTAAATTTTATCCCAAAGTTATTCATAAGTAAGTGCTTCCTCGTGATAGGTATCGAAAGCCTTGAGGTTATCTCGGTGAATGGGCTGGCAGAATTGTGTACCGGCAAAGAAGGCATCGTTCTCGGCAGCTATTTGTTGCAAGGTGGCATCAGGCGTGTAAGTAACCTCCTCGCGTTGCGAGCCATCGGCATTGCGCACCTTGAGAGTAAGCACATCATCCTTGACACTGATGAGCACCACATCACCTTGCGACACAGCAACATCGAATGAGGCGTAAGTGGGGATAGCGATGCGCAACACAGCATCCTCGTTGCGCAACACATATCCGTAGACAGTTTCTTTATCGGTGCGCTCGTATGTACCTATAATATCGCCCTTACCTACTCGCTCGCTATAGGTAATAGAGGTAACTTCAGAGGGAAGTTGCGGATTGAGCAAAATAGTACGATTGACCATATCGGGACGGATACCCAAGAAGTATTGATACCACACGCGCAACTGCTCGGCATTGCTCCAAGCCTGCAAGAATGTGCCCGAACGCTTAGCCCACGAAGCTCCTTCGCGGGGATGAGCATCGGCATTTTCACTAAGGCTACCTACAGCACCTTCGGCAAGTGCCTGACGATTCATGTTCTTGAACAATTGCCATGCAATATCGGGTTGACCCATCTCTATCATGCGTTGCATGGCATGACCGTTGTTCCACAACCACACAGTACCATTGTGATAAGCATCGTCTTTGTGATAATAGTGCCAATTTTCGTGTTGCGGGTGGAAATCGTCATCCATTTGGCTCAACGAGCCTACACCCCAAGGATATACCAACTCTTCCCACACGCGGCGAGTCACAGCGCGACAGAAAGGCATATTGTCAATCAACTCAAATGTATAGAGCTGATTGGGACGTACTTGCATATCGCGAGTATTGTCGGCATTGAGGTGATCGACGATAAGATTATTAATCGTATCGCAATAGTCATTGGCAAAGTTTTCGCGAAGAATCTGAGCGCGAGTCTCCCATTCAAGGGCTACAAAGTCATCGCCCATGTAGCGAGCCATGTATGCACCGTCCATGAGCTGATGATACCACAAGGCTTGTATGTCATTGGCACGGTTGCCACGAGGTGAGCCGGGGATACCCTTGCGCTTCACATCCATCCACGTATCGGCATCGGCATGGCAGAGGTAGCCATTCTCATCGGTAAAGAGTGCAATAGATGCTGTAATACTGCGTGAAACGGCAGGATATATTTCGCGAATAAAAGCAGTATCGCCCGAGTAGCGAACATAGTCGGCTACTTGCATTACAAAGCGGGGTGTTCCGTCGGTTGTATTGTAGAGGATACCATCGACATTGGCACGATTGGGGATGCGACCGAGTGTAGGTGACTTGGGGTCAACATCCTGCAAGCGTGAGAAGTCCGAGAGAATCTCACGCGTTACCTCAAACTCACCATTGACAAGTGTAGCACCGGGCATAGAGATAAACATGTCGCGACCCCAATACTCGTTGAACCAAGGCAATCCGGCATAGATACCGCGACCTTGCTGGTGTGTTACCAACTCGTCGGTAGTGAGCAACAACCATGCAATAGCACGGTCAAGCGAATCGAGGTTACTCTTCATCGGGTTAGATATCATTATAAGGCTATCCATACGCTCTTGACGAGCAGTAAGCCAAGCCTCACCTTCGGTGCGGAAGGCTGCAATATTTTCGCGACACTCGTCGGCAGTACCGTATGCCATCAAGAAGCCACCGGCCGAGACAGGTGCTTGCAAGCGATTGTCGGCAAAAGAGGTTTCGGCCACCATGCGAGGAACTACAGCGAGTAGTTTATCGGGAGTTTCGCGAGGTGTATACCACAAGACTCCCTCTTCATAGCGAGGCGCAGTAACCAAGGTTGTGTCCAATGCAATGGCAATAGTTTCGCCCTTGGCATCGCTGATGGCAATAGAGAGTATAGTACGATTGTCGACCAGAGCAAAACGCTCAACAGCCTTATCATAAACACGATTGAGATAGTGAGGATACACGGTTACTTGAGCATCGGCACGCGATAACAAGGTTGTATCGACATACAAGTCATAGTCGCTTACGATGCGACGTTGTTTGACATTCCATCCGGCATACCACTCGGCAAAGTGCGGTTGGTGCGTGCGACCATAGTAGTAACCGCTGCGCTTGTCACTATATGAATATTCACGATTTTCCTCGGCAGTAACCTCGATACCCATTGTATCGACCGACATAACCGGCGCTGCGGGCTTATTGCAACCTATGAGTGTCACTGCCACAGCAATAGCAAGAAGAGATTTATTCAATTTCATATTGCAATTATAATTATATGTATATACAATTTTATTTATAATCCTGTTGTGCCTCCAACAAGAATACACGGCTGGCATACTCGCTATTCAGAGCCAATTCGATACCGGTATTCATAAGCATGCGACCGGTGAATACCTTACCATTAAGATGACACGGTTGCTTGTCGAGTGGCACATTCAGCTCGGTAATCTTGTATGTCTTATCGGCATCAAGACCATCCATGCGCACACGTTGTACATTCATATTGGTGAAGTGCTCCATCTTGTAGGCAAAGAATACAGCCTGCGAAGTATCGCTACTTACATACATGAGCGAGGCTACACCCTTCTTGTCATAAGGCGATACCAAACGGTACTGCTCGCCCAACTGCACAATGGGGCGAATGAGCTTATAATCGGCAATGGCACGTTTCGAGAACTCCAACTCCTCGGCAGTCATATCCTTGGGTTGCAACTCCATGCCTAAACGACCTGTCATAGCGACATCAAAGCGAAACTTCAGGGGAACGGAACGTCCCGTCTGGTGATTGGGCGAAGCACTTACATGCTGTGCCATAGCAATTGAGGGATAGAAATAAGACGCTCCCCATTGCATATAAATACGTTGCACAGCATCGGTATTATCACTTACCCAGAACTCGTCATAATAAGGCATCACACCATAGCCGGCACGACCACCGCCACCACCACAGGCTTGCAAAACAACATCGGGATACTTGGCTCGAATGCGTTGAAGTACCTTTTCCAAGCCTCTATGATAATCGATGTATATGTGCGACTGCTTGTCTTGAGGCAGATATGTTGAGCCATAATTGAACAACTCGACATTGGCATCCCACTTGATGTAGGCAATATCGGGATATTGTGTGAGCAAATCATCGACAACACCAAAGACAAAATCTTGCACATCGGGATTGGTCATATCGAGCAACATTTGTGTTCCTCCACGACCATAACGCACCTTACGGCCATCGACTTGCAAGGCCCAATCGGGATGCTTTTCCATCAATTCGCTTACACAATTTGTAGCTTCAGGCTCAATCCATATACCAAACTTTATACCATTCTCATGAGCCTTCTCGATAAGATAGTTGATACCCTGGGGTAACTTATTATTGTCGACTACCCAGTCGCCCAACGATGTATTATCTTTCTTACGAGGATACTTGTCGCCAAACCATCCGTCGTCCATTACGAACAATTCGCCTCCCATTTGAGCAAAATCTTCCATCATTTGCACCATGTCGGCTTCGTTTACATCGAGATATACACCTTCCCAACTATTCAACAATATATCGCGTTGCTTGTCGCCACCATGTACCATGCCATTGCGAGCCCAACGGTGGAAGTTACGGCTGGCGCCACCCAAACCTCTATCGCTATAGGTATAGGCCACCTTAGGGGTAACAAAGGACTCCCCTTGTGCAAGTTTATAATATGACGCTTCACTGCACATACCGGCAAAGAAGTGGTGTACCTGACTATTGTCGCTATCTACTCGCAACGAATAGTTGCCACTCCAGCACAATACCGCACCTATCACACGACCACTATTCTCCGAAGGACAACCGTCGAGCGAGAACATCAACTCGGGGTGGGCATAGTGTGCATTGCGAGCACCATCGGTGTTGCGTATTTCAAGGAGTCCGTTGTTAAGAGGCTCGCTTGTGAGCATTGTCTCGGCAGTCCATGCACCATGCAAGTGCGATACCCACACATCACCTCGACGTATAGGCATGTAACTTGAGTCGAAACGGTATAACACAACGGGCTTTTTCTCACGGTGTACTACCTCTATCCACGATTCGATAATATCTTCGTCATACAAGGCATTGTAATGGGCTGTCAGCTCAAACGGATACTTACGGTCTTTCAATAAGATGGATACATGTTCGCCACGCTCGGTCGACTCACGACTCACGTCGCTAACCGCCAAGTCCAATGTCATATTACCATCGGCATGTGTTACCTGCATAGCATGAGCAAAATTGCAAGTCGTGCCAAAGACCGGATAGGCATCTTTATTAAGCCCTATCCAAGCATCATGAACACGATTGCGCTCGCACGCCTCAATACGGTCGCCATAATAGGCAAACTTGAGCGGTTCACCCTCTCCGGCTGTAAGCATTAGCGATGTGTTGCGCGTAGAAATAAGCAACTCACGCTCCCAAGTGGCAGCCTGGGTGAGTGCCACACACAACAAAGCCATTAATAACAAAAATCTTCTCATAACAAAGAGTTTATGCGCACATTAAATACTATTCTTCAACTCATTCCATTGCTCGGCAATAGCTTCGGCACAACGCTCACCGTCGATGGCTGCCGATACAATACCACCGGCATATCCTGCACCCTCACCACAAGGATAAAGCCCTCGTAAAGTGACATGCGACATGCGCTCATTGTCACGAGGTATGCGCACGGGCGATGATGTACGTGTCTCCACACCTATCATTGTAGCCTCGTTGGTAAGGAAACCATGCGATATTTTACCAAAATATTTAAATCCCTCACGCAGACGCGATGTGATGTGCTCGGGCATCCAGAAGTGCAATGGTGATGCCACCAAGCCGGGGGTATATGACGAAACAGCCAATGTCGATGAGTTGCGTCGAGCAACAAAGTCGGCCATGCGTTGCGCCGGTGCTGTTTGTCGACAATTACCATTAACGAAGCAGAGATTTTCCAACTCTTCCTGGAACTTAATACCGGCCAATACACCATACTTATCGACATCGGGAAAATCTTCGGGTCGCATCTCTACCACCATACCCGAGTTGGCCCAACGTGAGCCACGATTAGAGGGCGACATACCATTCACAACCAACTGATTGGGGCCTGTAGCAGCCGGCACAACAAAGCCACCGGGACACATACAAAATGAGTATACGCCACGTTCATCGACCTGTGTCACAAAGCTATACTCGGCAGCAGGCAGATACTTGCCTCGTCCATGCGGATTGTGATATTGTATCGAGTCGATAAGTTGTTGAGGGTGTTCAAGTCGCACACCTACAGCTATGCCTTTGGCTTCAAGGGCTATACCTTCATCGTGCAAGTAATAGTATACATCACGGGCCGAGTGTCCGGTGGCCAATATAACAGGGCCTCGGAAACTCTTACCACAAGCGGTTGTCACACCCACAACGGTATCGTTGTTGATGAGCAGACCTGTCATGCGAGTCTCAAAGTGTACTTCACCACCCGAACGAATTATCTGGTTGCGTATATTCTCTATAACACGAGGCAACTTATCGGTACCGATGTGGGGATGCGCATCGGCCAATATCGAGGTTGAAGCACCATGTTGACACAAAATGTTGAGAATACGATTGACATTACCACGTTTCTTGCTTCGAGTGTAGAGCTTACCATCAGAGAATGCACCTGCACCACCCTCGCCAAAACCATAGTTAGACTCAGGGTCAACACGATGCTCGCGAGAGATGAGTGCGATATCGCGACGGCGGGCATGAACATCCTTTCCGCGCTCAATAAGTATAGGGCGAAATCCCGCCTCAATGAGTCGCAACGAGGCAAAAAGTCCGGCAGGACCCGCACCCACCACTACTACTTGTGGAGCTTGCGACACATCGCCATAGATAATGGTATCATAACCATCGTCTTGTGGCAGTTCGTTGATATAGATGCGCACCGTAAGATTGACCATGACAGGACGACGACGCGCATCGATAGAACGCTTCAACACCCTCACGGCATTGATATTAGTTACACCGTTGTCATTAAGAAACGATATGATTGCTTGTTCCGACACTGCCTGATAGGGCAATAATCGTAGTTGTTGTTCTTGTATCATTATATTATTTTATCCGAAGAGCAGGCGGAAAGCCTCCTCGACCTTGCGTACTTGTAAAATCTCTATTTTGAGTTTTGAGGTATCAAACCCATTGATATTGTTGTGAGGAATAATAATGCGACGGAAGCCCAACTTTTCGGCCTCGAGGATGCGTTGCTCGATGCGATTGACCGGACGTATCTCGCCCGACAAGCCCACCTCGCCGGTAAGGCATGTACCCTCCTCGATACTCATATCCATATTGGACGAGAGTATGGCACTGATAATAGCCAAGTCCATTGCCGGGTCGTTAACCTTGATACCTCCGGCAATATTGAGGAATACATCCTTTTGCCCCAACTTAAAGCCTACACGCTTCTCGAGTACTGCCAAGAGCATATTCATGCGGCGCAAGTCGAAACCGGTAGAGGAGCGTTGAGGTGTACCGTATGCTGCACTGCTCACAAGAGCCTGCGTCTCGATAAGGAAGGGGCGAATACCCTCAATAGCCACTGCAATGGCAACACCACTGAGTCCCTCATGATTGGCTGTGAGTAGCAACTCGGAGGGATTGCTCACCTCGCGCAAGCCCTCTTGTCGCATTTCATATATACCCAATTCGGCAGTGCTACCGAAGCGATTCTTTACCGAGCGAAGTATGCGATACATATAGTGACGATCGCCCTCAAACTGCAATACTGTATCGACAATGTGTTCCAATACCTTAGGGCCGGCTATGCTGCCTTCCTTATTGATGTGACCTACCAGCAACACCGGTGTACCACTCTCCTTGGCAAAACGCAACAGAGACGCAGTACATTCACGCACCTGTGCTACCGAGCCGGCCGACGACTCAAGTGTATCGGTGGCTATTGTCTGTATCGAGTCGACAATGAGTATATCGGGGCGCACGTTGCGCACATGCACCATTATATCTTCCAACATAGTCTCGCACACAATGTAACAGTCGGGGTTGTCGTATCCTATGCGCTCTGCCCGCAACTTGAGTTGTCGGGCACTCTCCTCGCCACTCACATATAGGGTGCGATAATTCTTCAGTGAAAGTACGGTTTGGAGTATCAGGGTCGACTTACCAATACCCGGCTCTCCGCCAATAAGTACTAAAGAGCCACGCACCAGTCCACCACCCAACACGCGGTTGAGTTCGGCATTACCCAAGTCAATGCGAGGCTCGTTGGTAGAGTCTATTTGCTCCAAGCGCAAGGGTTGCGCCTTTGTCCCATCAACAGTATGCGACACACGAGCCGATGAGGATGGCTTTACCGATACAACCTGCTCGACGTAGGTATTCCACTCACCACATACGGGACAGCGACCTATCCATTTGGGACTTTCGGCCCCACAATTGTTACAGCAATATACACTTTTAGTTTTAGCCATACAATTACTTTTTTATTTCCAATTCGCGACGACGAAACTCAGCGCATGTTATCGCTGTTGCTACAGCAACATTGAGGCTCTCGCTGGTTACTGCACCTTGCGGATAATTGGGTATATACAATCGATGTGATATATAAGGCTCAAGCGCCGACGAAATACCATTTCCTTCGTTACCCATTACTATAAGGCCATGCGTCGACAGGGGCTTGCTATAGATATTCTCTCCATCGAGATATGTGCCATATACCGGCATAGAGTCTTTTATAAGCTCCATAAAGGGCACAAGTGGCGTATAATGCAACACTACACGTGCCAATGCTCCCATAGTAGCCTGCACCACTTTGGGGTTGTACACATCGGCCGTCTCGGGCGAACAGATAATATGGCGAATACCCATCCAATCGGCAATGCGAATGATTGTACCCAGATTGCCGGGATCTTGCACCGTATCGAGCACGAGCGACAACTCATCATGTAACAACTCTACATCGAGCGAACGTTGAGGCATAACATACACCGCCAACACATCCTGAGGAGTAGTTAACTGCGATACTCGCGACAACTCGTCACGCGAAGCCTCCACTTTTACGTCGGCTTGTACATGCACATGCTGTGCCCACCACTGGGGTGTAGCAACCAACATACGACATTCGAAAGCGTACAATGTATCCTCTACAAGTTTATTACCCTCGGCAAGGAAACAGCCACTCTCAACACGACCCTTCTTACGTGCCAGCGATTGAATGAATTTTATTTGATTTTTTGATAGCATATCGGTGTAAAAACAAGCATTAATGTGCACATATCGCCACACTTATTCAACTTACAAAGATAGTATTCTTGAGGTTATTATGCAAGCATTATAGGAGTATAGCAACAATAAGCATGAATATTTTCGGCATATTTTTGCCACGAGCGAAATAACAGTGGGGACATGTCAACACGACACATCCCCACCGAGAGATTTATAATAAATTCAGAAAAACGGTATTCTATCAACGCTCACCACCAACAATAAGAACGATACGGTTCCAATTGTTATCGGCGGGATAGGGTTGTTGACTACTACCCTCACTCATAACGACAATACGGTCGGCTGCGATACCATAATTATTTTGCAAGATTTGGGCAACTGCCTCGGCACGACGCTTGCTCAACTTCATGTTATACTCGGCACTGCCGGTATTGCGGTCGGCATAACCGGTGATGGTAACTTTACACTTGGGATTTTCCTTAAGCCATTGTGCCACATTGTATACATTCAGCATCTCACGTTGCGATACAGTAGCACTATTGATTGTAAATGAAACCGATGCAGTCAACGCCTCGCAACAGCCCACTTTCTCGACAACAGGAGCCGGTGGTGTTACTTCGGGACAAGGCGGGCACTCAATCTTGCGCGACTGACACTCTTGTAATGCAGCGCGTAATTGGTTGGTGCGGCGGTTAAGCTCGGCAATCGCCAGCTGGTCGATGTAGGGGTCGAAGGCTTTGAAACGACTCTCGCGGAACTTGAACGAAAGACCTCCTACGACCGATATTGCAGTCTCTATCTGGCTACCCATGTTTACACGATTGAACTGGTCGGCAACGGCTTGCACACGGCCCTCAAAGAAGAGGTCGACATAGTGTCCCAATCGGAAATTAAGTTTAAGACCACCGGTGACAGGCATTGCCCAAGTATCCTCCATGTCATTATCGTGATGCCAACCGTAAGCACCACCCAATCCGATAAATGGAATGATAGAGATAACACGTCGCTCGCTATATCCTGCTACGGTGTTGAGCATTTCCCACAAGAAGTCGACATAGAAAGCACCATAACGCATAGAGCCATAGTTGTACTGTGTCGTGCGAGGTGCCAACCAATCATAGTGCAACGAACCACCCATGGCACTCATACGCACTCCCACAAACGGTGTTATCCACTTACCTACGGCCATGTTCATAGCCAACGTAAAGTGAGCATCACTGTTGTTGTGCTCGGTAAGATAAGTTTGTGTACCTGCACCTATCGACAGATACCAATTGTCAAGATTACTCTCTGCATAGTAGTGCGGCTTACCAGACACAACCTCAGCTACAGTTACCTCCTCGACTACTACCTGTGCATTTGCCTCATCGGTAGCAGAGCATACGAGACAGAGAATACTACATAAGTAAAGAAACTGTTTCGTTTTCATCTCTTTTATGAATTAAGTTGATAATAAATTATGCCGGCACAAGTCTATAACAAACCACTGACACCAACACTTTTTTTGTAATTAAAACAATGCAACGTTAATTGTGTTCAATCGTGCGATAAGAAGAACACATCGTTAAAGAGTTGCAAAAGATGTATCGGTGACAAAAAAATGCCATATCGCCATGTTTTTTCTACATAAATTAGTACATTTGAAACGAGAAAACACAACAACGACAACCAGATAATGAGTAATAATAAGAACACCCATAATGATGATAGCCGGTTGACGACACTCTATCGTCTTATAATAAAACAGATAGATAACGACAAAGAGGTGTGGAGTGGCAATATCACACGTCTGCGTGCCATATTGTTGGTAGCGCTTGTTGTATTTATCTTCGGCTTCGGCATGTTTGCCCTGTTTGCATGGACTCCCCTACACTACATCTTGCCGGGATATCTCAAGCATGACACCCGCGCACAGATTGTCGATAATGCTGTACGACTCGATTCGCTAACTCGTCAAATGGAGCTTCGAGAGCTTTATATGGAGAATATTGCGCGCATACTCAACGACGAGATTACCATTGACAGCATTACCCTCGATGAGGCTACGGCAGCCAACCTCGACTCGGCAAAGAAGTGGACCCCCGACATACTATCAAAATCGTCACCCGAGAGCGAGGCTTTTGCCCAAGAGTATGAGAAAGACGAACGATTTAACCTCACCATGTTGCCTACGCCCAATGAGGGTTTGCTATTTCACATCCCCCTATCGGGCAATATTGTCAAGAACTTCAATCCGCAAGAAGGAGTAAATGGCATAGAGATACAGGCCGCACGCAACGCCGCCGTATCGGCTGTGCTCGACGGCTCGATAGTAGCCATTACCCACACTATAGCACACGGATATGTGATGGTACTGCAACATAACAACAACTTCGTGAGCATATACCGCAACATTGGCGAGAGTCTGCGACAAATAGGCGACAAGGTAACAGCAGGTGAACGTATAGCCCTTGCCGGCACATCCGACAACAATACCGTACTCTTCGAATTGTGGCACACCGGTATAGCTGTCGACCCGCTTACATACATTGCTTTCTGACAAATATATGGCAACCGAAATAGAACACAAATACATCGTCACCGACGAAAGCTACCTACAGGGCTACAGCCGTAAAACATACTTTCGCCAAGGTTATCTCACCACACAACCCACCTGTGTAGTGAGGGTGCGCATTGCCGACGACCGCGCTTACCTTACCATCAAAGGCAAGAACAACGGTGCATCGCGACCCGAGTACGAATTTGAGATAGACGTTGACAAGGCACAAGCCATGCTCAACGACCTATGCTCGACCCCCATTATCGAAAAGACTCGCTACCTATACCCTTACAAAGGTCACACTTGGGAGATAGACCGCTTTGCCGGCGACAACAACGGCCTGGTAATAGCCGAGATAGAACTCAATGACGAGAACGAACAATATGAACGCCCCCCATTCGTAGGCAAGAACGTCACCGGCATAGCCCGCTACTATAACTCATGCCTCACCGAGCACCCCTACTCGCAATGGAGTGCCGAGGAGAAGGAGGATAAATAAATTTTTGCAAAAATCCGCCACCAAGAGATACATCAATCAAATCTATTCATTACATTTGCATCCGCAAATCGACAAAAGGAAAGATGCCGGAGTGGTCGATCGGGACGGTCTCGAAAACCGTTGTACGGGCAACTGTACCCAGGGTTCGAATCCCTGTCTTTCCGCACAATTTACAAGACAGGAACTACCTTTCTTGGTAGCTCTTGTTTTTTGTATCTACCAAACTTGTTTGAGTAGATATAGAAAAACAAGGGAAAGTCGCGTAGCGACTCTTGTCGAGTGCAATGATGCAAGGAACCCCGCGGGAGCGTAAGGGTTCGAGCCAAAGTCAATCCCTGTCTTTCCGCACCATCTGTAAGACAAGAGGCTGTGTCAAAATGGAAATTTTGGCACAGTCTCTTTTTTGTGTTTGCGTCTACCTCTCTGTGGTGCCAAACGGAGCAAAAAATCCCCACAACAGTTCGTTGTAGGGAAAATCTTATAATATATTGTAATACAACACATTACACCATTCGTTGCATATCTTGTCCTGAGGGGAGCTGGAACATCTTGATGCCAAACTCGGGAGCGATGGCGAAGAGATACTCAAATACGCGTGCTTGTATGTCTTCGTAACGTACCCAGGCTGTGTCGTTGGAGAAGAAATAAATCTGCATGGGTTGACCCTGCGGAGTAGGCTCCATTAGACGCACCATCGATACAAAGTCTTTGTGACAGTGTGGCAACGATTGTATATAACTCTGCGTGTAGAGGCGGAACAGGGTAAGATTGGTTATGCGCAACGATTGTGCGGTATATTCATCACCCTCCTCACGGGCACGGGCTATGCGTTGCTCGGTATCGGCTATATACTCTTTTACAAGGGCATTGTCGCGCCAGTGGTCTATCTCGTCGGGTGTCATGAAGTGAATAGAGTTGATGTCGATGTTGAGCAAGCGAGCTACACGACGACCTCCCGACTTAAAGACATTCTCCCAATTGGTAAATGAGCCTTCGACCAAGGCTTGCGGTTGAATGGTCGAGATGGTATAATCCCAATTACGCACCTTAACAGTGGTGAGGGTTATCTCCTCTACCATACCGTCTATGCCCTTGTCTTTCACGACAATCCAGTCGCCTACATTCAACATCTTGTTGGCCGATAGTTGCACACCGGCCACTAATCCCAACAGAAGATTTTGAAATACCAACATCAATACGGCTGCCGATGCACCCAAACCGGTGAGCAGATATACAGGAGACTTATTGACGATGATACTTATCATAACGATGATGGCCAAGGCCCATATAAGAACCTGTATCATCTGAGAAAATCCTCTTACGGGCTTGTTGCGGAACGAATCGGTATCTTCCAAGATGTGAGCAAAAGCCGATACAAACGAGATTAAGAAGCGCAATACGATGGCTACGACATATATCCAACACAAGCGCTGTGCAAGGTCGTACAAGGCATCGTTACCGACAAATACGAATGGCAAAAAGACTACCAGCAATATAGACGGAATGACGGCTAAGAGATTGTCAAGTACCTTTTGGTCGAGCAATACATCGTCCCAACTAGCCTTTGACACGCGTACAATACGACGCACAACTTTGTTGAGAGCCAATTTTGTCAATCGGTCGACAATGGCAACTATCAACAGCAATATAGATGCCGAAACGAGCTGTTCGACCCACGTAAAATTTGCAGCATCAATGTGAAACCATTGCAAGATTATCGTTCTCCAGTTTTCCATACTATTACAATTCTACAATTTCTTTCTCTTGTTCTTTATTGGCAAAGGGTATGTTATACCCTACTGTATAGGTAAATCCGAAACCACCCTCTTGAGGTCCGAAACCGGGCACGAAATAGGGCTTGCCATACTGCGAGCTTTCGCAATCAATCATCAAGCGGTATCGTCCCGACCATCCCATATAGAAGTTCTTGTATATCTGCACACGCAATACAACAGCTATTTCGCCCCAATGGGCAAATGCAGTCTCCTTGGGCGTAGAGGTCACAATCGAACTATCCCAATAGCTATCGTTGAGCGTAATATTATCCCAATTATACTTAAATGATGTGAGACCATAGCGTAAACCTACACCCACAAAACTTTCGGAACCGTTGTTATAGAAAAAGTTGTAGTTGACACCTACCCTACCGTACAACGACGGCTCACAATTAAATGTGTAGTTATTGTCGAGAGGTGTATATCGAGCTGTACCTATACCCAATTCCACTACCGGGAAGAAACGATGATACAAGTCGAGCTCCACACCCACCTCATAACTGCCATATTGCGTACCCAATAAGTTCATTACCGGAGCCGATATATCGGCAGTAATCATCAATCCGCCCAATAAAGGGGCATTGTGAATGGGCTTCTTCTCGGCTACTGTGTCGGTAGCAATGGTGTCTTGGCGAGCCTTTTCAATGTTTTTTGCCACAATATCCATAGGCAAATCATTGCTTTCGACCGGCGTAACAACACGTTGTGCCGATATAGGCACAATGGCAATACACCATAGCACTACACTCAGCAGTATTGTTATCGTATATCTATTGTGCCACATAATAATATAATCGCAATGTTTCTTGGTCGATATTCGTCACCTCTTCAACCATCAGAGCTGCCGAGTCGAGCATGTGGGTTGTATATTGAAATTGGTCGATGCGATAGTTAAATGTAACACCACAGTCGGCCGAAATAAAATGCGGATAACGTGTGTATACAAAAGTAAGCGTATCGCAGATGCCGTATTGTGCAAGTGCCTTCATGTCGTATTGTACTACGTATTGTGTAGTATCAGCATCATTACGAAATGGCAAAGAAAGTGATGTAACACGCTTGCCACAATCGACTATCATAGCGCCTGTTTTTTGTCCCACACCATACACCGAAATAGAGTCAATCGATATAGCTCGTTCCGGAGCATTAGATGCATAAAAAGCGACTTTGGGAATACTTGTTCGATTCTCAAAGCATCCGTTGCCACAACCAACAATGAGTATCGCAACAAAAACAACAATCAGGTATATATATCGGTTATTTAACGCCATACAACAACATCTTCTATCGATTTACGATTCTTCTCGGGTACAACATCTTCGGTAGGATATCCCATAGGGAGCAATACCATAGGTTCGACATCGGAAGGTATATCCAACAATCGGGCACACGCTTGGGTATCGAAATTGCATACCCAACAGCAACCCAATCCACACTCCGTTGCAGCAAGAGCCAAATGCTCGGTTGCTATGGCAATGTCTATATCACAATGATCCTTACCGTCGGAAGCTCTATGCCATGACTCGCCATGATTGCCACACACCACTATGCAACAAGGAACGGTAGCAAACCACTCACGATTGTACACCTCATCGCGCATGCGCTGCATAAGAGCCGGCTCGCGCACCACAACAAATGTCCATGGCTGGTAGTTGACAGCCGATGGTGCCATACGAGCAACCTCCAAGATATACTGCAACAGACTATCGGGTACAGGCTGCGATGTGTAGCTGCGCACTGCATGACGTCGTTGAGCCAAAGACAAGAGTGTTTCCTTCATAATAAATTTACTTAGTCCAGCACCTTGGCCAGATGATACTTATTGCGATCGGTTGCATTGCGCGAGATAAGTTCGCCCAAGAAACCTGTAAGGAAGAGTTGTGTGCCTAATACCATCGAGGTTAGCGACACATAGAAGTAGGGCGAATCGGTTACACCGGCACGCATGCCACATATCTTCAGCACGACAACCAACAGCACTGCTATAAAGCCAATGATGAACATAAGACTACCCAACAAGCCAAAGAAATGCATGGGCTTAACAGCAAACTTTGAGAAGAACCACAAAGTCATGAGGTCGAGATAACCATTGACAAAGCGATCCAATCCGAACTTGGTTGTTCCATATTTACGCGCCTGATGTTGCACTACTTTCTCACCAATACGGGTATAACCGGCATTCTTGGCCAAATATGGCATATAACGGTGCATATCGCCATATACCTCGATATTCTTAACGACTTCACGTCGATATGCTTTCAATCCGCAGTTGAAGTCATTGAGTTTTATACCCGTTACTTTGCGAGCTGTTGCATTGAACAACTTGGTAGGAATGGTTTTTGAGAGCGGGTCATAACGTTTCTTTTTCCAACCCGAAACGAGGTCGTATCCCTCCTCGGTAATCATACGATACAATGCGGGAATTTCATCGGGGCTATCTTGCAAGTCGGCATCCATTGTAATGACAACATCGCCCTGAACATGCTCAAATCCTACATGTAGCGCAGGCGACTTGCCATAATTGCGACGGAAAGAGATACCTTTCACACATCCGTTCTTCTCGCGGAGTTGTTCAATCACCTGCCACGAGTTGTCGGTACTACCGTCATTGACAAACCATATTTCGTAACTAAAATTGTTCTCTTTCATTACCCGGGCAATCCATGCTTCCAACTCGGGCAAAGACTCAGCCTCGTTATACAAGGGTATTACCAATGAGATATCCATATAATTATGATTTGATATTATTCTTACTTTTACTGCGCAATACAAATGGTGCTACAATAATCGACAGTAATGAGCCGAAAAAGACATTCGACCACATCGATGACATTACCATTTGCATGGATGTGGGCAAGGCTTCACCTTCGAGTAGCTTGCGCATTTCATCGAGTGTTGCCGAGTTTTCTACAACGCCCATTTGTTCTATCAACTTAACCGATTCAGCAGCTGCATTAGCAATATAATCGGGGTTGATATATTGATAAAAAATATACTCCGGAACACAACTGATGAGCGACGCAAAGAAAAAGAGCATAATCCCCATCATCCACAAGAGCGAAAATCCCGACAGATATCCATTCTGTTTATGATATTGTAGCATGATAAGGTACAACGCAAAAGGTGTACCTATAAATAGCAACATAGCCACTACATTGAGCAGTGATATATATGTACCGGCTATGCCACAAAAGAAACGTGCAATGAGATACAACCCCAACCACACGCCACCGTCCATGCCGTACACCAAGAGACTCTTTCGTTCAGTATTATTTGTCATTATCGACTAATTAATATTAATGTGCAAATATAGTGAAAGGTGAGAGAAGATACAAATCAAACTTATTTGAATTTGTATTTTCCGAACCGCATCCTATATTATCCAAATATAGTGAAAGGAGAGAGAAGATACAAATCAAACTTGTTTGAATATTTCTTAACGAGTGCAATATATATTACCACCCAATCACACACTGTTATAAAAACAAGCGCGACCGAATGATTGATTCGGTCGCGCCATATTGCGATATAAATCGTTTTATAACAATTACTTGCTCAATTGTTCGTGCATAGCGGCAGCGGCACGACGACCGTCACCCATAGCAAGAATAACTGTTGCACCACCGCGCACGATGTCACCACCGGCATAGAGGTCGGGCAAGCATGATTGCATGGTCTCTTCGTTAACAACGATAGTACCACGACGGCTTATCTCAAGCTCCTTGATAGTATTGGGGATAAGGGGGTTAGGCGATACACCAACGGCAACGATAACTGTATCAACGGGTACATCTTCGATAGCACCTTCAATCTCTACAGGCGAACGACGGCCACTCTCATCGGGCTCACCAAGTTCCATACGTTGCAAGCGCATTGTTGTCACCTTACCTGTTTCGTCGCCAAGATATTCGATGGGGTTGTGAAGAGTCATAAACTCTACACCCTCAGCCTTGGCATGCTCTACCTCCTCTTTACGAGCGGGCATTTCTTCCTCGCTACGACGGTAGATAATCATGGCACGCTCGGCACCCAAGCGACGAGCTGTACGCACCGAGTCCATAGCAGTATTACCACCACCAATTACAGCTACATTCTTGCCACTCAACACGGGAGTATCCCAATCTTGACGAGCAGCACCCATCAAGTTGACACGTGTGAGGTACTCGTTACATGACATGATACCAATGAGGTTCTCACCGGGGATGTTCATAAAGCGAGGCAAACCTGCACCACTTGCTACAAATACACCCTTGAAGCCCATTTCGTGAAGGTCGTCGTAAGTAATGGTCTTACCTACAATGCAGTCGGTAACAAAAGTCACACCCATCTTGCGCAAGGTGTCAATCTCAACATCTACAAACTTATTGGGCAAGCGGAACTCGGGAATACCATATTTCAACACACCACCAATCTCGTGGAGAGCCTCAAATACGGTAACATCATATCCATACTTAACCATGTCGCCGGCAAATGAAAGGCCACAAGGACCTGAGCCTACAACGGCTATCTTGATACCATTGGCAGGGGCACATGCAGGCACTTCACCTGTACCATGCTCACGAGAGTAGTCGGCAGCAAAACGCTCCAAGTAACCGATGGCAACGGGTTGTTTTTTGAGTTTCTTCAAGTAGAAGCATTGCGACTCACATTGCTTCTCTTGGGGACACACACGACCACACACTGCAGGGAGTGCACTGGTCTCTTTAAGGGTTGATGCTGCTTGCAAGAACTCACCCTTCTCGATGTGCTTGATAAAAGTGGGGATGTTGATACCTACGGGACAACCTGTCATACACAAAGGTTCGGGACAGTCCAAGCAACGCTTGGCCTCCAACAAAGCTTGTTCCTCGGTAAGACCTTGGTTTACCTCCTCATTACAAGTAATACGGTATGCAGGATCCAACTCGGGCATTACCACACGGGCAATGTTGGTACGATCTTTGGCAGGCATACTTTTGCGCAACTCATCGCGCCAGGGCTCGTTACGACGAGCTGTTATATCTTCCATGTTCATTATAGAGCCTCCTTCTTTATTCTACTTCTTTATAAGAGCGCAAGCGCATCATCAACTCATCGAAGTCAACTTGGTGAGCATCAAACTCAGGACCGTCGATGCAAACAAAACGCAACTTACCACCTACAGTTACACGACAAGCGCCACACATACCTGTACCGTCAACCATGATAGCATTCAACGACACAACAGTGGGGATGTTGTATTGGGCGGTGAGCTTCGACACAAATTTCATCATCACAGCAGGACCGATAGCGACACATTGGTCAACCTTCTCGCGCTTGATAATTTGCTCTACGCCCTCTGTAACAAGACCTTTAGTACCATAAGAGCCATCGTCGGTCATGATGATAACCTCATCACTGCTGGCACGTATTTCGTCTTCAAGAATAATCAAATCTTTGCTACGAGCAGCCAATACACTGATAACACGGTTGCCTGCTGCCTTCATAGCCTGTACAATGGGCAAGAGAGGTGCAACACCTACACCACCACCACAGCATACTACAGTACCTACCTTGTCGATGTGAGTAGCTTGACCGAGAGGACCTACTACGTCGGCAATATAATCGCCGGGATTTAAGTTGCCCAACTTAACGGTTGACTTACCTACGGTTTGCACTACAAGAGTAATTGTACCTTTTTCGATATCGGCACCTGCGATAGTGAGGGGAACACGCTCGCCTTTATCATCTACACGCACAATCACAAAGTGACCTGCCTTACGAGCCTTCGCAATGAGCGGAGCCTCTATTACAAGCTTCACTACTTTGTCGGAGAAGAACTCCTTACTTACAATTTTATTCATATTAACGTTATATGATGTGTTAAGATTTTTCTAAGTTTCTCTATTAAGGTTAATCTCTACGTATTCGATAGCACAGAATTAACTGCAAATATAGGACTTTTTTACCACTCACAACACTTTTTTCCGAAAAACATAACAAAAGAGGCTATACCTCGGGGTAAATAAGGTATAGCCTACTCTATATTAGATATTTTCGTACTGATTATATCGACAACCGGCGTAAGGTGTCGAGCAACTCACGATTGATAGGTTTATCTTGCTTAACCGCCTTACTGAAAGGAACATACACAATCTCATCATTGCGGATACCCACCATTACGTTGCGTTGTCCTTCGAGTAGCGCATCTATTGCGGCAGCACCGAGTCGGCTGGCAAGGATACGATCTTGTGCCGAAGGTGAGCCACCGCGTTGTATGTGACCCAATATAGTAACACGCACATCATACTGCGGATACTCATTCTTCACGCGCTCGGCAAGTTGCATAGCACCTCCCGTTGTAGGACTCTCGGCAACAAGTACGATACTACTATTCTTCGACTTACGGAAGCCATTCTCCACCAACTCTTTCAGTTGGTCTATCTCGGTATAAATCTCCGGAATGATAGCAGCCTCACAACCGGTGGCAATAGCACCATTGAGCGCCAAGAAACCGGCATCGCGACCCATCACCTCGATAAAGAACAAGCGCTCGTGCGACGAGGCTGTATCACGTATCTTATCGACCGCCTCCATAATGGTGTTGAGCGCAGTGTCGTAGCCGATAGTAAGGTCGGTACCATACAAGTCATTGTCGATAGTACCGGGCAGGCCGATGATAGGATAATCGAACTCTTGAGCAAAAATACGCGCACCTGTCAACGAGCCATCGCCACCTATCACCACCAAGGCATCAATACCCTCATTGCGTAGGGTTTCGTAGGCAAGTTGTCGACCCTCGGGAGTTTGAAACTCCTTGCAACGAGCAGTCTTAAGGATAGTTCCGCCCTGTTGAATAATGTTACTCACATTCTCGGTCTTAAATGGCTTAATCTCACCCGATATCAATCCTCTGTAACCATGATAAATACCTTTAACCTCTATACCATTATATATGGCCGATCGCGTTACCGCGCGAATAGCCGCATTCATACCCGGCGCATCACCGCCCGATGTAAGAATGCCTATACATTTTACCGTTCCCATAATCTTGTTAATTCAATTTCTTGTACAAAGATAATCTATTTTGGCAAAAAGTGTTCAAAATATAAAGTATATTTTGTATCTTCGCATCTTAGTATGAACTTAGACCAAGTACGCATCATCGACTTGCAGACAATACGCGACTATCGTGGCAATCTGTCGATAATAGAGAGTGGCACTTCCATTCCCTTCGAGGTGGCACGCACCTATTGGATATATGATGTGCCGGGTGGCGCACACCGCACCGGACACGCCTTCCGCACACAACATGAGTTTATAGTAGCCCTATCGGGCAGTTTCGATGTGATACTCGATGACGGCAAGGAACGCAAGCGTTACCACCTGTGTCGTTCGCATCACGGATTGTATGTACCCAATATGATATGGCGTGAGTTGGACAATTTTTCGACCAACTCGGTGGCAATGGTGCTGAGTTCGACCCTATACGATGCCAACGACTATATAGAAGAGTATACAACCTACTGTCAAGCACTGAAAGATAATGAATAAGCCTACACGATATACCGTAGACGAGTGTAAGGTAATAAACCTTACCAAGTATACTCGACCCAATGGCAACCTGACGGTTGTAGAGAACAATCATATTACACCCTTCAACGTGAAACGTGTATACTACTTGTATGACGTACCGGCCGGCGCCGAGCGTGGAGGGCACGCACACAAAGAGCTACAACAATTTGTCATTGCTGTCAGTGGCAGTTTCGATGTTGTAATAGACGATGGACACGAGCGTCGCAAAGTGTCACTCAACCGTCCATTCAGAGGCTTACATATACGCCAAGGTATATGGCGTGAGCTGGAAAACTTCTCATCGGGTGCTGTATGCCTTGTGTTGGCATCGGAACACTATGACGAGGAGGACTACATACGCAAATATGACCAATTCGTGGAGTATATAAAGGAGATAGAGCAATGAAAACCTACGACCTGCTATCGCTGCAACAACTCAATGCGCCTTACGCCCACGAACTGAAAGAGGCTGCTTGTCGCGTTATCGACTCGGGATGGTATCTGCGTGGAACAGAGACCGAGGCCTTTGAGCGCGAAATGGCTGCATACTTGGGTATAAATCAGGTTGTGGGTGTTGCCAACGGATTGGATGCCCTGCGACTTATATTCAAAGCCTATATTGCATTGGGAAGGCTTCAACCCGGTGATGAGGTTATCGTTCCGGCCAATACCTTTATAGCATCGGTATTGGCTATTACCGATTGCGACCTCGTACCCCGCTTTGTTGAGCCATCAATATCGACCCACAACCTCGACACCTCGCTTATCGAGCAAGCTATCACTACTCGCACTCGCGCCATCTTGGTAGTACATCTATATGGTCGTGCCTGCTGGGATGAACAACTTGTAGCAACAGCTCGCAAGCACAACTTGCTCATTATCGAAGATAATGCCCAAGCATTAGGAGCACGCACCGACAACGGGGTACACACCGGTACATTGGGCGATGCGGCAGGAACAAGTTTCTATCCGGGTAAAAATTTGGGAGCATTGGGCGATGCCGGCATGGTGACTACTCGCGACAATGAATTGGCTCGAATGGTGCGCGCCTTAGGCAACTATGGTGGCAACACCCGATATATATATGAACACCAAGGACTGAACAGTCGCATAGACGAGATACAAGCTGCCATGTTGCGGGTAAAGTTGCAGTACATCGACAGCGAAAACCAACGTCGCAGCCACATAGCACAGCAATACAACACGTCGATCGACAACCCATATATCACCCTACCTCAACTGCCCGCACAACCCCACTCGCACGTGTGGCATCAGTATGTAGTATGTACACAGTACCGCGACGCTTTTATGCAATACATGCGCAACAACGGTATAGCAACGGCTATTCACTACCCCATACCGCCTCACAAACACGAGGCTTACAAGGCATACAATACTCTATCGTTACCACTCACCGAACGGTTGGCCAACGAGGTAGTGAGCCTACCCATAGCTCCATACCTTACAGACGATGATGTTGAATATATTGCTCAAGTAATCAACCGATTTGAAATAGAATAAAATTAATCATTATAATACATCGAAGAAATATGAAAACACCTCAAGAACTTATCGATGAACTTATCACACTTGCATTTAACGAAGATATAGGTGATGGCGACCATACTACATTGTGTTGCATACCTGCAACCGAAATGGGAAAACAAAAGTTGCTCATCAAAGAGGCCGGTGTATTGGCCGGTGTCGATATGGCACGTCGCGTTATTAACTACTTCGACCCCGAGTTGAAGATAACCTCGTATATCGAAGACGGAGCTGAGGTACAACCCGGAGATGTAGCGTTTGTGGTTGAAGGTCGCGTACAATCGCTGCTGCAAGTAGAGCGCACCATGCTCAATATCATGCAACGCATGAGCGGTATTGCTACCACTACTCGCAAATATGTGCGCCTGCTTGAAGGTACAGGCACTCGCGTACTCGACACTCGCAAGACAACACCCGGATTGCGCATGATAGAAAAAGAGGCCGTAAAAATAGGTGGTGGCGTCAATCACCGCATAGGCCTTTTCGATATGATATTGCTAAAAGATAATCACGTTGACTTTGCCGGCGGTATCGAGAACGCCATTGTACGTGCCAAGGAGTATCTGCGCGAGAATGGTAAAGACCTCAAGATTGAGATTGAAGTGCGCAACATGGACGAACTGCGCGAAGTATTGCGCGTAGGTGGCGTAGACCGCATCATGCTCGACAACTTCACCCCCGCACTTACACGCGAAGCCGTTGCACTTATCGACCACCGTTTCGAGACCGAGTCATCGGGCGGTATTACATTCGATACCATTCGTTCATACGCCGAATGTGGTGTCGACTACGTTTCGGTAGGTGCTCTCACCCACTCGGTCAAAGGTCTTGACATGAGCTTCAAGGCTTGTTAATAGAGATTTTTATTAATCGTATCACAGAGCTATTCCACTTACGGAGTAGCTCTGCTTTTTTATATATATCATTTTAAAACAGCAGATTAGACAATCGCAAACAAGGCAATCCATTACGCTGTTGAATATCCTAAACGTTAAAACATCATAAAATATACGCTTGATATTGTAGACTTAAAATTTCAATTTTACCTTTGCGTCTGACATTTGTGTCAAACATGTATGACAACACTTTAAATGCTACGCTTAGGAATTGATATTGGCTCTACTACAGTAAAGTTTGTTGCTGTAGATATAGATGGTAAAACCGTTTTTACACGATACGGTAGACATAATACTCAAACATTGGAAGTTGTTACTTCATTTCTCGGTGAATTGGGCAAGGCATACCCCAAAGAGAAGGTATCGGTAAGAGTGACAGGCTCGGTAGGTATGGGATACTCTGAACGATATGCACTCCCTTTTGTGCAGGAAGTTGTTGCGGCATCCATAGCAATCAGAGAAAAAAACATTAAGGCATCTACTATGATAGATATAGGAGGTGAGGATGCTAAAATTGTATTCTTCAAAGAGGGTGTTGCCGAGGATTTGAGAATGAATGGCAATTGTGCCGGAGGTACGGGTGCATTCATCGATCAAATGGCAATAATCATGGGTGTAGATGTAAATAAGTTGGATGAGCTTGCATTATCGGCCACACAGATATACCCTATTGCATCTCGATGCGGTGTGTTCTGCAAGACCGATATTCAAAATCTTACAGCTCATAATGTAAGCCGCGAAAATATTGCAGCATCGATTTTTCACGCCGTAACAGTGCAAACTATTACAACTCTCGCACGAGGCTATGAAATAAAGCCCCCTATTATCTTCTGTGGGGGTCCATTAACTTTCATAACTGCATTACGCAATGCCTTTATGAACTACTTGTCCTTATCCGACAAGGACATACTTATTCCCGAACATGGCGAGTTACTACCGGCGCTGGGTACGGCATTGGCTAAGGTTGAAAATGAAAAGTGGCAATCAATTGAGGATATCATTGAACAACTTCAAACAACACCCCAACACCGTAGTAAAGGTAATAATGAACTGAGTGCAATCTTTGAAAATAGCGAACAATATAATGAGTGGTCAAATCGTATTGCGCAAAATCAAATTCCTAAGGCGGAACTACACAAAGGTTGTCAGAAGGTGTATATCGGTGTTGATTCAGGGTCAACAACAACAAAAATAGTCGTACTCAATGAGCAGGCCGAATTACTATATACTTATTACAGAAATAATGGAGGAAAGCCTATTGAAACAGTTATTGAAGGTCTTTCGCAACTGCAAAAAGAGTGTAAAGAAAAAGATGCGACATTATATATTGTGGGTAGCTGTTCAACAGGATATGGCGAGGACTTGATTAAGGCGACCTTCAACATGGGGTCGAGTATCGTCGAAACTATTGCACATTACAAGGCCGCACAACACTTCGACCCCAAGGTAAGTTTTATCCTTGATATTGGCGGACAGGATATGAAAGCCATTTTTGTGAAAGATGGTGTGATAAACCGCATTGAAATAAACGAAGCCTGCTCATCGGGTTGCGGTTCATTTATAGAAACATTTGCACAAAGTCATGGCCTGTCGGTTGCAGAATTTGCCCAAAAAGCGTGTCAATCAACCGCTCCTTCACAACTCGGCACACGTTGCACGGTGTTTATGAATTCGAGAGTAAAACAGGTATTGAGAGAAGGTGCAACCGTAAACGATATTTCGGCTGGATTGGCCTATTCGGTGATAAAAAATTGTCTTTTCAAAGTACTCAAACTTAAAGACACGACCGAACTTGGCAATCACATAGTAGTACAAGGTGGCACAATGCGCAATGATGCCATTGTACGGGCATTGGAGTTATTGTCCCAAACCGAGGTGTCTCGTAGCAATTATCCTGAACTGATGGGAGCTATGGGATGTGCACTCTATGCCATGGAGCATTCGACAGCTATGACAACACTTGATGAAATGCTATCAACGGCCACATACACTACACGCACCCTACAGTGTCATGGTTGCGAAAATAACTGCTCTGTTCAACAATACAATTTCGGAAATGGCAGACGTTACTATTCAGGAAATCGTTGTGAAAAGCATTTTTCTAACAAAGGCAAGTTGAAAGAAAGCTGTCGCAATATGTACGAAGTGAAAAACGATTTACTATTTGCCAGAGAAAAGAAAATTGCGAATGCTCGATGTACTATCGGCATTCCGCGCATACTGAATATATATGAAGAGTACCCATTCTGGCACAAGCTGTTTACTGAATGTGAGATAGATGTTATACTGTCCGCACCATCAAATTTTACTGCCTACGAACAATACTCACGAATGGTAATGTCCGATAATATTTGTTTTCCTGCCAAATTAGTTCATAGCCACATTGCATACTTACGCGACAAGGGTGTAGATAGGATTTTTATGCCATTTGTTATATATGAAAAGCAGAGTGATAAAGAGCAGAACAGCTACAATTGTCCGATTGTTACGGGCTACTCGGCAGTTGTAAAAAGTGTTCAACAATCATCTACACCCATAGACTCTCCTATCATCAGTTTCAAAGATAAGAAATTACTGTTTAAGCAAATCGAGAAGTATCTGCAATCTTTAAATATCAAACGCAGTGTAATCAAGCAGGCATTTGATAAAGCTGTAGAGGAGCAAGAGTTGTTCTGCAAAAAGATAGCAACACTAAACGAACAAACACTATCGGCTGCACTACGCAACGGCCAAATGTCAATACTCCTCGCCGGACGACCTTACCACGCCGACCCTTTAATTCAACATAAGGTATCGAATATGCTTGCCGAGATGGGTATCAATGTACTTACAGACGATGTGGTGCGAGGAATGGACATTGATATCAGCGACTTGCATTATCTGGAACAATGGTCCTATCCTAATCGAATAATGCAAGCCGCCAAGTGGACTACATTGCAGAGTGAGCTGGTACAATTTGTCGAATTGACTTCATTCGGTTGCGGACCCGATGCTTTTATCATTGATGAGGTACGCGATGTGCTGTTACGCCACCACAAGCCTTTCACGTTGCTCAAACTGGACGATATAAACAATATAGGATCGATGCGACTTCGTGTGCGTTCGTTGGTTGATAGCCTAAATATGTCAATAAATCACAAGCCCGAAAGAGAAAAACCCATTCCATTCCGAACAACCCCTATTTATGACAACGAGTATCGCCATCGTAAAGTTATTATTCCATTCTTTACATCGGCTATATCGCCACTGTTACCATCTATCATGCGCGTTGCCGGCTATGATGCCGATTGCCTCCCAATTAGCGATGAAGAGTCGGTAAGTTGGGGTCTCAAATACGCCAACAATGAAGTGTGCTATCCGGCAACTCTTATTATAGGCGATATAATCAAGGCATTCAGGAGTGGTAAATACGACCCTTCCAAGACAGTTGTTGGCATTACACAAACGGGTGGACAATGTCGGGCGTCAAACTATCTACCAATGCTCAAAAAAGCTTTGACAGATGCCGGTTACGACAATGTACCGGTTATATCGTTGGTCATAGGCTCGGGTATCAAAAACAATCAACCTGCATTTCATGTCAATTGGGCAAAAATATTCCCTATTGCACTACGCGCTGTTTTGTATAGCGACTGTATTAATAAGTTCTATCATGCAGCTGTTGTCCGCGAGAATAAGAGTGGTGTTGCAGCCGAATTGCGCAACGTTTATCTGCAGTTAGGCGCAGATCTAATAGAGCGTGGACGAAGTAACGAACTGTTGAAACACTTGGCAATTGCAGCCGAAGAGTTTAATGCGATATGCCATGATATCGAGCTACCCAAAGTGGGTATTGTAGGCGAAATTTACCTCAAGTTCAACTCATTTGCACAACGAAACATCGTAGATTGGCTCATAGAGCAGCACATAGAGGTTGTACCACCGGTACTAATTGATTTCTTTACACAGGCATTTGTCAATCGTAGAGTAAAGAACAAAGAGTACATTACAAAACAAGAATTTAGCAATATTGCCATGAGTGGACTCTATCGACTCGTAGACATGGAGATAAAAAAGTTTAATAACATAGGTGCTAAATTTTACTATTTCACAGCATTTGGCGACATCTTTCATGAAGCCGAACAAGCCGAAAAAATCATCACACTCAATGCCCAATTCGGCGAAGGTTGGTTACTACCGGGTGAGATTATCTCTTATGTTGAGAGCGGTGTTAAAAACGTCATCAGCCTACAACCTTTCGGTTGTATTGCCAACCATATTGTTTCAAAAGGAATAGAAAAGAGGCTGAAAGCCCTCTATTCTGAGTTAAAATTACTATCTTTGGACTTTGATAGCAGTGTTAGCGATGTGAACATCAAAAATAGGCTACTGCTGTTTATCGACAATGTGAATGAATACAAACGCTAATAAAACACATAGATGGAAAATAGGATAATCAAGGCTGCTCGAGAAGTTTTTATTGACAAAGGCTTCGCCGAAACAAGCATGAGCGAAATTGCTACCGTTGTCGGAATAAATCGCCCCGCTCTGCACTACTATTTTCGTACCAAAGACAAGATGTTTCAGGCAGTGTTTGGCGATATTGTACAGTCGATTGTACCTGCGGTATTCGACAATCTTATGCACCGAGAACTACCCCTATCGGAACGTGTAGAACGCATTGTTGATGCCTACATAAGCCTGTTCACAGAAAATCCGCGTTTGCCAATGTTTATGATGCGTGAACTAAATCGCGACCCCGAACTACTTATAAACACCATTCGCAGTCTTAATGTAATAGATACAATGAAGGAGGCCTTTACTTCATTGCAAGAAGAAATGAACGAAGGCAAATTGAAAAATATTCCACTTCAATTTCTATTCTATAACATGTATGGGATGTTAATAATCCCATTTTTGACAAAAGACGCCGTACAAAAACTCTATACACAAAGCGAAGAAGAGTTTCTTACCTATATTGCCATATGGAAAAATGTCGTAGTATCTCAAATATGTAACCTACTCGAGGTGCAATAAATATGCAACGACTGATTTGCTCGCTTTTACTCACTTTAGCATCGTTGACAACTATGGCTCAAAGCGAATATCCCATTCATGAGGATTTTCGTTCGGCATATCGCATCACCGCACCCCTCGGACGCGGTGTATTGAGCATAGGCAACGCTTTCCTATCGGTGATGCCAAAGGACATGCACTCCGATAAAGAACTGACAATAAAGAAAATAAAAATCACCTCAACAACCGACGGCAAGGAGTTTGGTGCATGGGTAATTACGCCCCAAGAGAGTGACGCGCCACACCCTGCAATACTCTTTGTACACGGCGGAGGTTTCGTATTCAAGGGCGCACCTTACCACTACGACCTTGCCAAAGAGTATGCCCGACGCACTCATTCGGTAGTCGTTATGGTCGATTATCGCACGGCACACAACAACCCCTATGGCACCTCGCTGCAAGATTGCATGGATGCGTGGCAGTGGATGATAAACAGTGCCCAAGACCTCGGCATCGACATTACACGAACAGCCATTGTAGGCGACTCGGCAGGCGGGTTTATTGCCATTAAGACGGTACTTGGGAGCAATATTCGCCCCTCGAAGTTGATGCTTATTTATCCCGTTATCGATTGCACGATGCGCACCGAAAGCATGGCAAAGTTTGACGACACACCTGTGTGGAACAGCAAGTTAAACAAGAAGATGTGGGAGTACTACCTGCAAGGCGAAACGGAAAAGTCGCTACTTGACCTTACCCCAAATGAGTTGCAAATGATGCCTACCACCTATGTCGAAACAGCTGAGTTTGACTGCTTGCGTGACGAGGGGTATGAGTTTGCGATAATGTTGCAAGATGTCGGGGTGACAACCACACTCAGCCCTACCCTGGGTACTATGCACGGCTTTGATATGGCACAGCGTAGCGAAATAACCCAACGCCAAATCACCGAACGATGCAAGTGGCTCGGGGAGTGGTAGAAATATTAATAAACAATTTTTCAGATGACCGAAAAAGAAAAGATGTTGCGTCAGATGTTATATGATGCAAACAACGATACAAACCTTATCGAGGAACGCAAGATAGCGAAAGACCTCTGTTATGATTTCAACCGATTACGCCCTTCGGATGTTGTCGAGCAACAGAAAATTATGCGTCAGTTGTTGGGCAAGACAGTAGGCGATAGTTTCTGCATTGTTGCACCTTTTTGGTGTGACTACGGCTACAATATCGAGATTGGTGAGAACTTTTTTGCCAACCACAATACGGTAATTCTCGACGGAGCGAAGGTAAAGTTCGGCAATAATGTCTTTATTGCCCCAAACTGCGGTTTTCACACCGCAGGACACCCCATCGATGCCGAGCGAAGGAATCAAGGATTGGAGTATGCCTATCCCATCACTGTGGGCGATAATGTGTGGATAGGTGCAGGTGTGCAGGTTATGCCGGGTGTAACCATCGGCTCGAATGTCGTAATCGGCGGAGGCTCGGTGGTGGTAAAAGACATACCATCGAACGTAGTGGCGGTAGGCAACCCCTGCCGTGTAGTGCGCTCAATCACCGATGAGGATAAACTCAAGTCGTGGGATAGGAAATAGGAGAAATACTATTAGGATAATACGAAATAAAAACTGAGTGAAATATGAAAAAGATAGTGATTGTGGATGGCGGTCCACGAAGGAATATGAATACAGCACAGCTGCTGCAACGATTGGCAGAGGGTGCGATGTCGGTCGGTGGTGATATTGAAGTCAAGACCGTGCGCCTATACGAACTTGACTTCAAGGGTTGTATGTCGTGTATGGCTTGCAAACTCAAAGGCAAGGCTTCGAATATCTGTCGCTACAAGGATGCACTGACACCCCTTTTGGAAGAGATTGCCCAAGCAGATGGTTTGGTGCTTGGCTCGCCTATCTACTTCGGCGAAGTAACTGGGCTAATGCGAGCCTTCATGGAGCGACTGTCGTTCCCATGGCTATCATATAACGATTACAGCCTGACTGCACCCAAGCGCATGCCTGTGGTGCTTGTTGAGACAATGAACGGCACACCCGAACGCAACAATAGCAACCATTTCGGCACGATGGAGTGGTGTATTACAACGGCACTCGGCACGCCCGAGCGCATCATCGGCTATAACACTTGTCAGGTAGCGAAATATGACAAATACGAACTTGGCAGCTTCTCGGAAGAGGCAAAGCATGCATGGCGCGACGCCCATTGGGAGGAAGACTTACAAAAGGCATTCGATACGGGTCGTAAGATGGTAGAAGCACAAATGGTTGTGTAAACGAATATACAGAAACAATTATTACAACGCCCACCTATCGTCATATCAGATACGGTAATTTTGACCAATAAGCCCCATTACACCTTGAATAGGGTATTGATATAAAAAAAGAGGACTGATTCGAAAATCAGTCCTCGTATCGTGGAGTATAGCGGACTCGAACCGCTCACCTCGACACTGCCAGTGTCGCGCTCTAGCCAGATGAGCTAATACCCCTTGCTGTTTTGCGATGCAAAGATACAACCTTTTTTGGATTCATGCAATAGATGTGCAAACTTTTTTTTATTTTTGTGTCGTTATTTCTTTAAATCATATTACATGCTTATATACAACACCACTTTTCACTGCGAAAAATCGTGCTACGATGAGTTTGTAGCATGGATGCGTGCCGAATTTATCCCTGCAGCCACACAACACAAAGGCGTAAGCGAGCCTCGCATGGCTCGTATCATGGCGCAAGAGGAGAATGATGGCATAAGCATCTCGGTACAATTTAATACAGCATCGCTCGACACATTGTCGGCCTGGTATGAGGCTTGCGGTGGTGCACTTGTAAAGCAACTTGAGACTAAATTTCAACAACGCGTAGTGGGATTCTCGACCATTATGCAACAAATAGAACTGTAAGACAATGCCCCAACAGGTTACTATCAATCGCCCTACGAAAGCCGAGCGCATCATTATAGGTATTGACCCCGGTACACACATCATGGGTTATGGTGTGTTGCGCGTTGTGGGCAATAAGCCCCAGCTGGTGACGATGGGTGTGATAGAGTTGAGCCGTTTCGAAAGCCATTATTTGCGACTGCGTCGCATCTTTGAACGGGTACAGGGTCTTATAGCTCAATATCTGCCCGACGAGATGGCTATCGAAGCACCTTTCTTCGGCAAGAATGTACAGTCGATGTTGAAGTTGGGACGTGCACAAGGGGTAGCTATGGCAGCGGCACTCTCGCGCGATATTCCTATATGCGAATATGCTCCGCTAAAAATTAAAATGGCTATAACTGGCAATGGTCAAGCATCGAAGGAGCAAGTTGCCGAGATGTTGCGCCGGACACTTAACATTCCGCAGGAGAGCATGCTACCACAACTCGATGCTACAGACGGACTTGCAGCGGCTCTGTGCCACTACTACGAAACATCGCGCCCTATCAGTGTAAGTAGCGGTGCTAAAAATTGGAAAGACTTTATCGCCAAAAATCCCGATATGGTGGTGCAACGCCCTACCCTTCGCAGTAATAAAAAGGATAGTGATGAGTGATATAGACCATATACTCAACGAACGTATATTGGTGCTCGATGGTGCTATGGGCACAATGATACAGAGGTATGCGCTCGACGAAGCAGTGTTTCGTGGCGAACACTTTGCCTACCACAACACCCCACTGCTCGGATGCTATGATGTGCTGAATATTACAGCACAACACATTATCAGCGATATTCATTGCGCATATCTCGACGCAGGAGCCGACATCATTACCACCAACACATTCAACGCCAACGCCTTATCGCTTGCACAATACAACCTGCAAGAGTACGTGACTGAAATCAACTTGTCGGCCGCTACGTTGGCACGAAAGGTTGCCGACAGATACACAACTCTCACCCCTGACAAACAACGATGGGTAGCGGGTTCGGTGGGGCCAACTACGCTTAATTGCTCTACTTCCGGGGGTCATGCCGATAAAACATTTGACTTATTGGTCGACACCTATGCCAAGCAAATGGAAGCGCTCATAACCGGTGGCGTAGATGTACTCCTTGTTGAGACTATTTGCGACCAGAAGAATGCTCAAGCAGCCATACAAGCCGCCGAGCGTGCCATGACACAAGCTCATCGCACCCTGCCTATTATGCTATCGATTACCACAACGCACAGTGGTACGATGTTGTCGGGGCACACACTCGACACCTTTATAGCATCGGTATGCCAAGCTCCTATCCTATCGGTGGGTATAAACTGCTCATATGGAGCAACGACGTTGTTACCGCACTTGCGCACTTTGTCACGTTTAGCTCCATGCTATATCAGCATTCATCCCAATGCAGGACTACCGGACAATGCGGGGGCATATCATACAACGGCAAGCGATATAGCAGAGATGATGCAATCCATTATCGATGAAGGGGTTGTCAACATCGTAGGTGGCTGTTGTGGAACGACACCGCAACTCACAGCACTGCTGTGCCAAGCGACAAAGGGTGCAACACCTCGCGCAATCCCCTCAATATCATAAGTCGATAGTAACAACACACCTCACACCAATGGAAAACAAGAATCGACCACATAGCACAAGCACACGTGATAACAACCTCGACATCTATCGTGGTTGCTCGATGATATATATTACTTGCATCCTACACAACTTCTACGGTGTGCAACATTTCGACTCGGTATTTACCAGCCTGCTACTTATCACTATGCCTATAGTATTCTATATAGCAGGAGCTTCATATTCCTTGGCTACACCTAAATCATATCCCGTGTATTTATGGCGCAGGACCAAACGCATCGTTTTTCCTTACTATATATTGGTAGCACTTACTACCATAGTATACTTGATATATCGATGCGTAATACAAGACGACAGCGTCGGACACTTTTTCAAGACATCATGGGATAATGGATACTTCAATATTTTTGCCGGCAAGTTATACGAGTTCTCCCATGTATGGTTTATCCCCACCTACTTGATAATAGCATTGATACTTCCACTATTGGGATACATCAAGCCACACCTCAATGCACCGGCTATTTACCTCATTTGCATCATCAGTTCCATATTACTCATATTCTTCCCCAACGACGTCGTATGCTATGGCACATTTGCACTGGCAGGATTGTACTACAACAAGCCACAACCGGCCAATCGCCACATTATTGCCGCAATATTTGCCTGTGCCATGATATGGTGCGTATGCAACGGATATGACTTCAACATGCAGCACAACAAGTTCCCACCCAATATCATGTTCTTTGCCTACAGCGGGTTGATATTATCACTGTTTTTGCCCCACATAGCACGACTGTGCCGATGGATATACCGCAATAAATTTCTCAAGCACTACATCGATATGTACGCACAATTGGGATTGACGGTATATTTGTATCATTCGGCCAACGTACTTATTATATGCCGTTCGCTTGAGTATCTGTGCAAAGGCTACGACTTGCCCACAATAGTACACCTTTCGATACTTATAACCACATCAATAGTACTGTTTTTTGCCAATATCTATCTGAGCAAATACATGAAACAAGTAGAAAAAGCTATAATAAACTTCTTCTCGAACATCATCAATCGCATCAGCAACACCATACACCCCCACACGTAACCAATGCCCCACTATAACAACAAAATAGAACGAGATAACAACCTCGACATCTACCGTGGTTGTGCCCTGATATATATTGTAGGAATTATACATATCATAGGATATTGGGTAGACTTTAATGTCTATAACATACTCTCGTTGATGTTAATAGTGATGCCCATACTATTTTATATATCAGGTGCATCATACGCATTGTCCGGCAAGAAAAGTTATGTGCAATATATCAAAAATCGCATCAAGCGCATTATCATACCACTATTGGTATACCTGACAATATACACCACCTACAACACTATCAAAGGCGAGTTACTACCGCAACAACTTCCCGGCACAATACTTAAGTATGCCTACAATATAATATTTGCTGGCGATATAATGGAGTTGGACCCGCTATGGTACATACAGCCATACATTATCATAGCCCTGCTACTACCATTGCTATATTACGTAAGTCAACACATCAACCGTTGGGGTACATATACTTTGCTGTTGCTCAACCTGGTAGGTATTTATTTCTTCCCCGGTTATATACCATGTTACATCGTAGCAACCTATGCCGGACTCTACTACAAGCGCGATAAGCCCTACAACTCGATAGTTGTCTTGGCAATATTCGTAGCCGCTATTATCCTATGGGTAGCACAAGGCAACACATGGAACATTCAAATCAACAAATTCCCACCCACACTGATGTATCTGTCCTATACGTCGTGCATGCTCATCATACTCAACCGACCCCTTAAATGGCTATGCCAACAGGCAACACGCATGCCAATACTCCGATACATCATCAATCACTATGCACAACACAGCTACAGCATATACCTATACCACTTTAATGTAATGAGAATAGTGCATACTGCATACTTTGTTATTTGCCTGAAACTATTTGACAACCATCCTCTACTGATGCACCCCGCATGTTCGCTCACCGTCATTGCCATAACAACACTGCTGGTATTGATACCATTAAGTATGATAGTTGACCATATTAATAATGCTGTAGAACGAGGCGTATCAGCTATATGGCACAAGACAACATCCCTCTGTCAAAGAACTATTAACAAAGATGAAGATAAGAAATCAAAACAAGGTTGATTTGTATATTCACACATCTTTCACTATCTTTGCCTAAGATAAATGGAGTGATGCTCGAGTGGTTGAAGAGGCACGCCTGGAAAGCGTGTATACCCCAAAAGGGTATCGGGGGTTCGAATCCCCCTCACTCCGCAAGACAAGTAACTATAAATAAACGAGTTACACAAATGTCAAAAAGACCGAAAAACCTAATTTTTTGTGTAATCGACTTAAA